>JBJXGF010000026.1:0-4768 GCA_046153015.1 Acidimicrobiales bacterium
GGATAATACGGAGATGTTGGTGAATTTGATTCAGCCGATTGCGATGGATGAGGGGTTGCGGTTCGCGATTCGGGAGGGTGGTCGTACGGTGGGCGCGGGTCGGGTGGTCAAGATCATCAAGTAGCCCTACCCACGGGAAGGAACGGGGGCGGCGGGGATCAATCCTCCGCCGCCCCGTTCGCGTGCGGGGCCCGGTCGCTGCTACACTCGACCGCCGGCCGTCTCGGGACGGCTCCGCTCTTTGACAAGGGAAGGCTCGCCCCGCCATGGCTGACGGCCAGAAGATTCGCATTCGGTTGAAGGCGTACGATCACGAGATCATCGATCAGTCCACGAAGAAGATCGTGGAGACGGTGGTCCGCACCCAGGCCACGGTGCGCGGGCCCATTCCCCTGCCCACCGAGCGGCACCTCTACACGGTGATCCGCTCGCCCCACAAGGACAAGGACTCGCGGGAGCACTTCGAGATGCGGGTCCACAAGCGGCTGCTCGACATCCTGGAGCCGTCGCCCAAGACCGTCGATGCCCTGCAGCGCCTCGAGCTTCCCGCCGGGGTCGACATCGAGATCAAGATCCAGCAGGCCTAGCACCGGCCGCCAACGCGGCGGCGTTCGGCTCCGCATTGCGGTGGCCGAGACCACCGATTAGCCTGATCAGTCCGCAGTTCGAAATCGACGTCCTCGCAGGCTTGCGGCCTTCCCGCCAGAACCGCGAGGCACAACCGATCAAGGCGCTCCGCGCGGGACAACCCTGCGCGGAGCGCTCGCGTGAGCGGCGCCCGACCACCTGACGAGGGCGCCGGCTCAGGGCTCAGAGAAAGACGAGTAGCCAGCCATGGCGACAAAGGCAATCGTCGGCGAGAAAGTCGGCATGACCCAGGTCTGGGACAGCGAGAACCGCGTGGTCCCGGTCACCGTCGTGCGGGTCGCGCCATGTCGGATCGTGCAGGTCAAGACCGCGGAGAACGACGGCTACTGCGCCCTGCAGGTCACCTACGGGCACAAGGCCGCCACCAAGCTGAACAAGCCGGAAGCCGGCCACTTCGAGCGGGCCGGCGTCGAACCGGGCGTGCGCCTCGTGGAGCTGCGCCTCGACGACGTGTCGGAGTACGAGGTGGGCCAGGAGCTGAACGTCACCACCATGGCCGACCTCGAGCTGGTGGACGTGACCGCCATCAGCAAGGGCAAAGGCTTTGCCGGCGCCATGAAGCGTCACGGCTTCAAGGGCCAGGGGGCCGCTCACGGCAACCACGGCAAGCATCGCGCGCCGGGCTCGGTCGGCCAGTGCGCCACCCCCGCCCGCGTCTTCAAGGGCACCCGCATGGCGGGCCGGATGGGCAACGAGAAGGTCACCACGCTCAACCTCAAGCTGGTCAAGGCCGACCCCGAGCGCGACCTGCTGCTCGTCCGGGGTTCGGTGCCGGGTCCCCGCGGCGGCCTCGTGCTGATCCGCGATGCGGTGAAAGCAGCCAAGTGATGGCGACCCGAGCAGACGCCACGCTCGATCCGGCCATCTTCGGGATCGAGCCGCACACGGCGGTGATGCACCAGGTGGTCACGGCGCAGCTCGCCGCCCGCCGGGCCGGCACCCAGAGCACCAAGACGCGAGGCGAGGTCGCCGGCGGCGCCGCCAAGCCGTGGCGCCAGAAGGGCACCGGTCGGGCTCGGCAGGGCTCGATCCGGGCGCCGCACTGGCGGGGCGGCGGCGTGGCCCTCGGCCCCAAGCCGCGTTCCTACGCGCAGCGCACACCGAAGAAGATGATCCAGCTCGCGCTGCGCTCCGCGCTGTCGGACCGCGCCGGCGAGGGCAAGGTCCTCGTGGTCGAGTCGTGGGGGTGGGACGCGCCCTCCACGAAGTCGGCGAAGGCGGCGATCGCCGAGCTGGGCCTCGAGGGCAAGGTCCTGCTGGTGCTGGCCGACGAGGACGAAGCGGTCGGCAAGAGCTTCCGCAACCTGCCCGGTATGTCCATCTGCAGCCCGCGGGAGCTCAACACGTACGACGTGCTGTGCAACGACTGGGTCGTGTTCACCACGGCCACCCTGCCGGCCGCTCGCCAACGGGAGGCGGCGCAGTGAAGGACCCGCGTGACGTGATCATCGCCCCGATCGTGAGCGAGAAGTCGTACTCGCTCATCGACGAGAACGTCTACACGTTCAAGGTGCACCCGAGCGCCACCAAGCCGCAGATCCGCGAAGCGGTTCAGGCCATCTTCGAGGTCAAGGTGGTGAAGGTGAACACCCTCAACCGCCAGGGCAAGCGCCGCCGCAACCGCAAGACCGGCCAGTGGGGCAAGCGGGCCGACACCAAACGCGCGCTCGTCACCCTCGCCGAGGGCGACTCGATCGAGTTCTTCAGCAGTTAGGGAGCGAGCAGTGCCGATTCGCAGCCGCAAGCCCACGAGCGCCGGACGGCGCTTCCAGACCGTCTCCGACTTCGCCGACATCACCACCGACCGTCCCGAGCGCTCGCTCGTGGTCAAGCTGGGCAAGAGCGGCGGACGCAACAACCAGGGCCGCATCACCGCCCGCCATCGCGGCGGCGGCACCAAGCGCCGCTACCGCCTGGTCGACTTCCGGCGCAACAAAGACGGCGTTCCGGCCAAGGTCGCCACGATCGAGTACGACCCGAACCGCAACTGCCGCATCAGCCTCCTTCACTACCTCGACGGTGAGAAGCGCTACATCCTCACGCCCAAGGACGTGTCGGTCGGCGACCTCCTGCAGTCCGGGCCCGGATCCGAGATCCGCCCGGGCAACGCGCTGCCGCTGCGGTTCATCCCCGTGGGCACCACCGTGCACAACGTGGAGTTCAAGCCGGGTGCGGGCGCGAAGATGGCCCGCTCGGCCGGCTCCTCGGTGCAGCTCGTGGCAAAGGAGGGCGACTTCGCCACGCTGCGCCTGCCCTCCACCGAGATGCGCCGCGTGCCGATCGACTGCCGGGCCACGGTGGGCGAGGTCGGCAACGCCGAGGCCGACCTCATCCAGGTGGGCAAGGCCGGCCGCAACCGTTGGAAGGGCATTCGGCCCCAGACCCGCGGCGTGGCGATGAACCCGGTCGACCACCCCCACGGCGGCGGCGAGGGCAAGACCTCTGGCGGCCGCCATCCGGTCTCGCCCTGGGGCAAGCCCGAGGGCCGCACCCGCAAGAAGAACAAGGACAGTCAGAACCTCATCATCCGTCGCCGCCGCACCCGCGGCGCGCGGCGGTAGGGCCGGGGGAGCGCATGCCTCGCAGTCTGAAGAAGGGCCCCTTCGTCGACGACCATCTCCTGAAGAAGATCGACGACCTGAACGCCCGAAACGAGAAGCGGGTCGTCAAGACCTGGTCCCGCCGGTCGACGATCATTCCGGAGATGGTGGGCCACACGCTCGCCGTGCACGACGGGCGCAAGCACGTGCCCGTCTACATCACCGAGTCGATGGTGGGCCACAAGCTCGGCGAGTTCGCCCCGACCCGCACGTTCCGCTATCACGCGGGCCAAGAGCGGGGAGGCCGACGATGAGGACCGCCGGCTCCGCAGCGCCGAACAAGACCAACGAGCGGGCCGGGGTCCGGGCACAGGCGAAGTACGTGCGCCTGTCGGCCTACAAGGCCCGCGAGGTGCTCGACCTCATCCGGGGCGCCACGGTCGGCCAGGCCGACGAGGTGCTGCGCTTCACCGAGCGCGACGCGGCGATCGTGATCCGCAAGTGCCTGCACTCGGCCGTGGCCAACGCCGGCCACAACGAGAACATCCCCGCCGAGGAGCTCTTCGTCGCCGCCTGCTACGCCGACGAGGGGCCCACCCTCAAGCGGTGGCGGCCACGGGCGCGCGGCCGCGCCACCCGCATCCGCAAGCGCACCTGTCACATCACGATCGTGGTCGGCCGGCTCGAAGAGGCTGCGCTCGACCGCCAGCGTGAGCGGGACACGGCCCGCGCGGCCGCGGTGCGAGGGGCGCGCGGCGCCCGCGGGGGCGTCCAGGCGACGGCAGAGGCTCGGCGGCGCCGCGTGGCCCGCAGCCGGGGCGAGGACGCTGCGGCGGCGGCCGGTGCGGCCGAGGCCGGCGACCCAGATGGAGTCCGAGACGAGGCGGTGGACGCCGCGCCGGCCGAGGCGAGCGAGTCTGCGCCCCGCCCAGGCGAGGGCGCTGAGGCGGTCGAGGCTGCGCCGGCTGAGGCCGACGCCGGGGCCGCCGAGGATCGGGGCGCCGAGGATACGACCAAGGAAGACCCGGAGGAGGGCCGCTGATGGGCCAGAAGGTCAATCCCTACGGCTTCCGTCTGGGCGTCACCACCGACTGGAAGTCCCGCTGGTTCGCCGATCGCCGCCAGTACGGCGACTACGTGATCGAGGACTGGAAGATCCGGGATTTCCTCATGACCAAGATGGCCCACGCCGCCATCAGCCGGGTCGAGGTCGAGCGCACCCGTGACCGAGTACGCGTGGATGTGCACACCGCCCGGCCGGGCATCGTGATCGGCCGCCGCGGCGCCGAAGCCGACCGGCTGCGCAGCGGTCTCGCCGACATCACCGGCAACCCGAAGGTGCAGCTCAACATCCAGGAGATCAAGCAGCCCGAGCTCGACGCGGCGCTGATCGCCCAGGGCGTGGCCGACCAGCTGGCGGGGCGCGTGGCGTTCCGGCGGGCGATGAAGCGGGCGGTCCAGAACGCGCAGAAGGCCGGCGCTCTCGGGATCCGCGTGCAGTGCTCGGGCCGCCTCGGCGGCTCGGAGATGGCCCGCACGGAGTGGTACCGCGAGGGCCGAGTGCCGCTGCACACGCTGCG
>JBJXGF010000038.1:0-12274 GCA_046153015.1 Acidimicrobiales bacterium
GCCAGCGAGCCGGCCGTCGATGGGGTCCGGGGGCGCAGCCCCCGGAACAAGGGCGGGTGAGCGAAGCGAAGCCGAACGGCCGTGCGAGCGCCCGCGAGCCGGCCGTCGATGGGGTCCGGGGGCGCAGCCCCCGGAAGAAGGGCAGCTGAGCCCGGGGGCGGGCGCTTGTTCGGCGTCCGCCCCGGGTAGGCCACCGCTCGTGAACCTTCAGTGGGAAGCGGTCATCGTCGACGCCCATGACCCGGTGGCCCTCGGCCGCTGGTGGCAGCGGGCGCTGGGCTGGGAGGTGGTGTCCGAGTCGGAGGCTGACCTCGAGCTGGCGCCCGCCGCCGGCGCGCAGCCGAGCCTGCAGTTCCTCGCCGCACCCGACGACAAGGTGGTGAAGAACCGCCTCCACCTCGACTTCCGGCCCGTCGACCGCGACGCCGAGGTGGCGCGCCTCGTGGCGCTCGGGGCGCGGCCGGTCGACATCGGCCAGGGCGAGCAGAGTTGGGTGGTGCTCGCCGACCCCGAGGGCAACGAGTTCTGCGTGCTGTCCTCGAGGGCGCCGGCCCGGCCGCTCAGCTCTGGCTGACCGGCGCGATCGTCTCCGCCAGGGCGGCCATCGCCTCGCGGATCTTGTCCGGCCCGGCCGGCGGGGCGAGGATCAGCCGGTGGACGCCGAGGTCCTCGAGCTGGCGGACCTTGTCGAGCGAGTCGCGCTTGGGGCTCCACGAGCCGGCGGTCACCTCGATCGAGGCGGGGTCGCGGCCGGCGGCCTTCGCCTCGCTGCGCATCAGCTCGAGGATGTCGACCAGCTCGTCCTCCCCGGCGGTCACCGGGAAGAAGCCGTCGCCCAGGCGCCCGGCGCGCCGGGCGGCCGCCTTCGAGTGCCCGCCGATGAGGATCGGCACGGTCTTCTGCACGGGCTTGGGGTTCGAGATCGCCCCGTTGAAGGCGGCGAACTCGCCCTGGAAGCTGGCCTTCTCCTCGGTCCAGAGCGTGCGCAGCACCTTGATGTACTCGTCGCTGCGGGCGCCCCGCCGCTCCCACGGGATGCCCAGCGCGTTGAACTCCTCCTCCAGCCAGCCGACCCCGATGCCGAGCTCGAGGCGGCCGCCCGAGAGCAGGTCGAGCGTGGCGCATTCCTTGGCCAGCACCAGCGGGTTGCGCTGGGGGAGGATGAGGATGCCGGTCGCCAGGCGGATGCGGGTGGTGAGGGCGGCCACGTAGGTGAGCCAGATCAGCGGGTCGGGGATCTGCGCGCCGACCGAGCCGGGGATCTTGCCGCTCTCGTGGTACGGGTACTTCGATTGGTAGCCGTCGGGGATGACCACGTGCTCGACCGACCAGATCGATTCGAGCCCGCACTCCTCGGCGGCGGTGGCGATGGCGGCGGCGCCGTCGGGGTTGGCGAAACGGCCCGTGCTGGCGAACATGATCCCGAACTTCATGGCCGAACCCTAGCCGCGGGCCTCTCCGATGCGGTTGTGGCGGTTGCTTCGCGTGAGGCGAAGTATTGACCGTGCGTGCAACGTTCTGACCTGCGGTTACGCGGCGGGGTCAGGCCGGTCTACTGGGACCGACGCGAACAACCCGCCACAACCGGCCGCTAACCCGCGGCGAGCGGCAGCCCCGCCTCGGCGAGAGCACGGATGGTGGCCAGGCGGCGACCGACCGAGCCTCCTATGGAGAGGATGACCTCGCTGACGCCGGCGTCGGCGTAGTCGCCGAGCAGCTTCACGAGCGCAGGGGCGGGGCCGCGCAGGTTGCCCCGCGACCACGGCTGGTCGCGCATCGTGTCGGCCAGCGTGACCTGCGCGAACACGGTGAGCTCGATCCCGTCGGGGTCACGGCCGAGGTCGCGGGCCAGCGCCTTGACCTCGTCGAACTCGCGGGCCAGCTGCGCCGGCGACTGGCCAGTGAGCGCTGGGTGCCACGCGTCGCCGAGCCGGGCGGCCCGCTTGCGGGCGAGCGGGCCGTTGCCGCCCACCCAGATGGGCAGCCCGGCCGTCGGCCCCGGGCGGATGAACACCCGATGCGAGTCGTAGCCCTCGTTCTGCACCGGCACCGCGCCCTCGGCGGCGCCGGCCTCGCGCAGGAAGCGGATGAGGCCGACCGTGTCGGCGTTGCGGCGCTCGAAGGGCACGCCCAACGCGTCGAACTCGTCTTTCAGCCAGCCGGTGCCCACGCCCAGGATCATCCGGCCTGGGGCGAGGAACTCGATCGTGCCCAGCACCTTCGCCGTCTGCACCCGGTGACGGTAGGGCGCGATGGCGACCGACACGCCGAGGTGGATCCGCCTCGTCTGGCCCGCCACCCACGCCAGGGTCGTGAACGCCTCGAGGTAGTTGCGCTCGCTCGGCACCAGGTAGTCGCCCGACTCGTTGTACGGGTAGCGGGCCAACTGGGTCTCGGGCAGCAGCAGGTGGTCGCCGACCCAGAGCGAGTGCACGCCCAGCTCCTCGCAGGCCACGGCGAACTCGGTGATGGCCTCCGGCGAGGCGGCGGCGCCCACGTTGGGCAGCAGCCCCCCGATGCGCAGGGTTCGGCTCATGGCCGCATCGTACGCGGCCCTCGGCCGGGCGGCCGGCCTACGCTCGCCGGCATGGAGATCCGGGAGGTGCGGCCGGAGGAGCACGCGGCGGCGGGGGAGCAGGCCGTGGCCGCCTACGCCGCCCTGCCGGGGATGGGCGAGCTCGGCCGCTACGGCGAGGAGCTGCGCGACGTGGCGGGGCGGGCCGGAGGGCCCGGCGTGGTGCTCGTGGCCGTCGAGGGCGACGAGCTGCTCGGCAACGTCACCTACTACCGCCGCTACGCCGACGAGATGCCGTTCCTGGCCGACAAGCTGGGCGATCTGGCCGGGTTCCGGATGCTGGCCACCGTCCCGCAGCGCCAGGGGCGGGGAGTGGGCGAGGCCCTCACCCGGGCCTGCATGGAGCGGGCCCGGGGGCAAGGGGCGCCGGGCGTGGCCCTGCACACCACCGAGCTCATGGCGGCCGGCCAGCGTCTCTACCGCCGGCTCGGCTTCGACCGCTGGCCCGACGCCGACCTGTGGGTCGGCCGAGACAAACCGGTGCAGGTGCTGGCCTACCGTCTCGTGTTCTGAGCGGCGCCGCTCGATCGCCCTACAGCACGCGCAGGAGCTGGCCGGCGAGGCGGGCGGGGGCGCCGCCGGCGGCGACGGCCACGTCGAGCGCGCCGGGCACGTCCTGGTCCTCGAGCAGGCGGCGGACCACCTCCCGCTCGGCGGGCTCGCTCTCGCCCGGCCCGCCGGCGGCCGACCAGAGCTGCTCCAGTCGTTCGCCGGCCGCGTCGAGCAGCGCCGGCGTGAACTCCCAGCTGTCCCGCCAGGGCTGGAGCAGCAGCGCCAGGCGCAGCACCTCGGGCCGCCACGTCTGCAGCAGGTCCATCACGAACACGAGGTTGCCGGTGGACTTCGCCATCTTCTCCCCGTGGAGGCGCACCGCGCCCAGGTGCATCCACGAGCGGGCGAACGGCGTGACCCCGGTGGCCGCCTCGGCCATCGCCGCCTCGTAGGCGTGGTGGGGGAAGGCGAGGTCCTCCCCGCCGGCGTGCACGTCGAGGGCGAGGCCCAGGATCGTGGTGGCCATCGCCGCGCACTCGGCGTGCCAGCCGGGCCGCCCGTCCCCCCACGGGCTCGACCAGAACGGCTCGTCGGGCAGGGAGGGCTGCCACACGGCCACGTCGAAGGGGTCCGCCTTGTGCGGGTCGTCGGGCCGGCCGTGCCCCGCGGCGTGCAGGGCGGCGGCCGCCGCTTCGTCGAGGCCCGCGGCCTGGGCCCGCTCCAGCGCGGCCCGCCCCCGGAAGTAGACGGCGCCCTCCCGCTCGTACGCGGCGCCCCGGTCGAGCAGCGCCCGGGCCAGGAAGATCACCGGCACCACGTAGTCCCGCGACAGCGGCTCGAAGGAGGGCCGGCGCACGCGGAGCTTCCGCATGTCGTCCTCGAACTGGTAGGTCTGCTGGTTGGCCAGCATCTGCCACGGCACGCCCCGCCGGCGGGCCTCGGCCAGGAGCGAGTCGTCCACGTCGGTCACGTTGCGGCACACCACGGCCTCGACGCCCACGTGGTCGAGCAGGCCGGCCACGAGGTCGACCCACAGGAACGTGAACGCGTGGCCGAGGTGGGTCGTGTCGTAGGGCGTGATGCCGCACACGTAGATACGGGCGCGGCCGAGCAGCGGCACGGGCTGGCCGCCGAGCTTGAAGAGCATGGCGCTCAGCCTCGCATCGTCCGGCGGCGCGGCACCACCGGCGCCGGCCCGGCGGGCGGCTCCGCCCGGCTCAGCGCGGCGCGGCTCGGCTCAGAACGGGGCGTCGAACCCACCGGCCAGGCGGGCCAGCCTCCACACCCCGGCCTGCTTGACCAGCTCAAGGCGGTACGGGCCGGCAGTGACCGGCGTCATCGTGTCGTTCGCCGAGGCGGTGAGCAGCAGATAGGCGTGCGCCACCGCAGCCGCCGCGGACAGCTCCTCGACGATCACGTTGGTGAAGATGTGCCGGCGCTGGTCGCTCTGCTGCGCCCAGAACTCGGTCAGGAACTCCATGACCGCCTCGCGGCCCTTCATGGGGCCGATGGCGTCGAGGCCCATCATGCTGCCTTCCCACACGGCGTCGTCGGTGAAGCAGTCGGCGAGCTGGTCCCGGTTGCGTTCGTCGTACGCCCAGCCGTAGCGGTAGATGCGCTCGGCGATCAGCAGCCGGTCGAGCGCCTCCTCGGTCGCCCCGGCGGGGCGGGCCGGCGCGAGGGTCACGTGGCCGGTGCGGGCGGCCCAGGCCGGGCTCGGGCGGGCGGATTCGGACACGGCGGCCTCCAACCTCTCGGGTTGGGCGCGACCGTAGCCGGCGGTCTACAGGAGGTCGACCGGGGTGGCCTCGCCGCCGAGCTCGAGCCGGCCGGCCAGCGTGGCGGCGCGGTCCCAGTCGTAGACCACGTGGCCCTTCAACGTCTCGAGGTCGCGCTGGATGCGCTGCAGCGGCGAGCTGGTGAGATACGCCGACGCCCCGGCGCCGTCGAGGCTCGTCCGCACCGCCTCGACCGAGAGCTTCACCGCGTGCGCCGCCGCCAGGCGGAACGAGCCCCGCTCGGCCCGGGCGAGGCGGCCGCCGGCGTCGTAGACCGAGCAGAGCCGCTCGATCGCGTCGCGCCAAACGAGACGCGCCGCCCGCACCGTGGCCAGGGCCTCGCCGAGGCGGGCCTGGCTCACCGGTTGGTCGGCCTGGCGCAGCCCGGGGGCGCCGGCCAGCATGCGCCGCCCGACCAGCTCCCGGAACTGGTCCACGGCGGCCTCCGCCGCCCCCACCGCGGTCGACGCCGCGTAGAGCACCAGCACCGGCGCGAGGGGGTACCCCACGAACGCGTCGCCGCCGGCTGCGGCGCCGGGCGGGTCGTCGCCCATCAAGTCAGACGCGGGCATGCTGAGGCGCTCGGGGACGAACACGGAGTCGGCCACCACGTCGTTGCTGCCGGTGCCGCGCATCCCCGAGGTCCGCCACACGTCGTCCACCTCCACGTGGTCGACCGGCAGCAGGAACACCCGCGCTGCGGGCCGGGCGCCGTCGCGGGGCACGAATGAGAGCACCACCACCCAGTCGGCGTGCATGACCCCGGAGGCCCAGCTCCACCGGCCGCTCAGGCGGTGCCCGCCCTCGACGGGCTCGGCGACCCCGCCCGGGGTGAGCGGCGCCGGCATCAGCACGTAGGGCCGCTTGGCGAAGAGCTCGGCCTGGATCTCGGGCCGGAACCGGGCCACGAACCAGTTGTGGAGGATGAGGAACGACACGGTCCAGGCGGTGGACGCGCAGCCGTGGGCCAGTGTGCGGCCGACCTCGCACACGGTGAGCAGGCCGAGGCCGTGGCCGCCCAGATGGCGGGGCGTGACGAGCCGCCACAGGTCGGCCTCGGTCACCTCCGCGATCGTGGCGTCGGGCAGGCGGCGCAGCTCCTCGGTCTCGGCGGCCCGGGCGGCGGCGCGCTCGGCTATGAGCGCGGCCCGGGCGACGGCCTCGTCATGGGTGAGGGCGGCGCTCACGAGCGGGGGATCTCCACCCACGGCCGGCCGTGGTAGGGGTCGGGTTCGCGGGGCAGGCCGAGCACGTTCTCGCCCACGGTGTTGCGTTGGATCTCGTCGCTCCCGCCGGCGATCCGCTCCGCCGGGTGGGCCAGGAAGTCGTGCCGCGTGCGGAGCTGGCGGCGGTCGTCCTCGTCGCAGGCGGCGCCGTACGCGCCGGCCAGCTCCACCCAGGTGGTGCGCAGCGCGGTGGTGTAGCCGGACACGTGGAGCTTGCCGCCCGAGCTGGCCAGCGTGGCGGCGCCGGGTTGGCCGGCCAGGCGCTGGTTGGTCCAGCCGTTCACGCGGCGCGCCGCGGCGAGAGCGGCGAGGCGCTGGCGGTGCACGGGCGAGGCGACCCGGCCGCCGTCGCGATCTCGCCGCTCGTCGATCAGCCCGTCCAGCGAGCGGGTGGAGCCGGGCGAGCTGGCGTCGCCGCCCACCGTGCGCTCACCGGCCAGGGTGGTGCGGGCGACGTCCCAACCCCGCCCGACAGGGCCGATGCGGTTCGAGTCGAGCACCCGGGCGCCGTCGAGGAACACCTCGAAGAACTCGGCGTCGCCGGTCATCTGCACGAGCGGGCGGGCGTCGATGCCGGGCTGGTCCATCTCGATCACGAAGTAGGTGATGCCCTGCCGTTTGGGGGCGTCGGGGTCGGTGCGGGCGAGCAGCATGCCGTAGGTGCTCCACCCGGCGTAGCTCGACCACACCTTCTGCCCGGTGACCACCCACTCGTCGCCGTCGCGCACCGCCCGGGTGGACAGGCTGGGAAGGTCCGAGCCGGCGCCGGGCTCGCTGAAGAGCTGCGTCCACGCCTCGACGCCGGCCACGATGCCGGGCAGGAACCGCGTCTGCTGCTCGGGCGTCGCCCAGCGCAGCAGGGTGGGCCCGGCCCGGTGCAGGTCGAGCGGCGCGAGGCGGACCACGCCCGCGGCGCGCAGCTCCCGATTGACCGCCTGCACCTGGGCGGGGCCGAGCCTCAGCCCGAAGGCCTCCCGGGGCCAGCCGGGTACGACCAGACCCGACCCTGCGAGACGCGGGTACCACGCCCGGTAGGCCGCCTCGTCGGGCGCGCCGGCTCGGTACGGGGGGCGGCCGCCCGGCGCCGCTCGCACCCAACCTGCGGGGAGGTGCTCGGCCAGCCAGGCCCGGGTGAGCGCGGCCGCCCGTTCGGGAGCGTCGCCGGCGTCGATGCCGGCTCGCTCGCCGGCCAGGGTGGTCACGGCCCGACCTTAGGACGCCCCGGCGGTGCGGCGCCGCCAAACACCGTGGCTAACGTGGGCGCCGATGCCAGTGGACTACACGATAAAGGCGGTGGCGCAGTTGCGCGAGCTGCTCGGCGAGCCGCATCCCCTCAATCTGGCGAGAATCCAGCCGTCGGTTTGATCTTCTTCATCCCCGGCATCGACGAGACGCTCAGGGTGAATGGCCTGGGCTCACTCACGCGGGATCCCCGCGTGCTGGAACCGATGGCCGTCGACAACAAGCTGCCGAAGCTGGCGCTCCTCGTCCAGGTGAACGAGGCGTTCGTCCACTGCGGGAAAGCGCCGAAGCGGGGCTCGCTGTGGGACCCGGCTGTCCAGGTGCGCGACCGAGGCGGGCTGCCGAGCATGGGGGCGTTGCTCCATGCGCAGGCCGACGGCGACGGCCACGGCTTGTCCTGCGACACCCTGGTGAGCATGGCGGATCACGACTATCGGAACAACGCCTATTAGCCGCAACCGGCCGGCGCCGGCTGACCAATCCCACCACGTGGCGCCCGCTGCAACCGGCGCTGAGCTTGCGTCCGGGGCCAAAGCGTCGCACGAGTGCTACAGCTGCGGGTTCGCCCGAGGCGATCCCCTGCGAGAGCTCCGCAACGACAGTGGTGATCATGCGCCGGCTCGACCAATGAGAGACCTTCGTGGTCAGCCGCAATGGGGTACCGGGTCGGCGAGTTTGCGTCGTTTCGTCGCCCGCGAGCGTCGCCGCCGCTTCGCTCACGCGCCTTCCATTGACGCCGCTCGCCTGCGTGACGACCTGGAATGGCAGGTAACTAACCGCCCTGGCCACCACCGCCGGCCTCTCCGGAGGAGGCCGCCCGGTCCGCCGTGGAAAGCGCGGATCGGGCGCTTCGGGGTGAGAAGTACAAGCGCTCGACGTACATCCGCCGTACCAACAAGCCTGACGTGATCCTCGCCGCACAAGACGAGCTGGCCAAGTCGCTGCACGAACCTCGCCACGCTCGACGCCGACGACTGCCCCTTCAACTGCACGCCCGCGCCTTGGCCCGATGCGCTCGAGCCGCTCACACGACCGTAGCCATCAGCCCTTCGTTTTCCAGCTCCTGGGCGAAGCGCCGCAGGCTCGGGTCGTCGGGGTGGATCGCGGCGGCCCGCTGCACCATCACCCGGGTCCGGTTCGAAGGAGACGACTGCGCGAGGTTGCGCACCGCCGAGCCGCGCCGACCTCCGTCGGCGTCGAGAAGCTTCAACTCGTTGCTGCAGCGATGCAGCTCGGCCAGGAGCCGCTGATGCACGACGCCGAACCGGTCGCTCGTGATCTCCCCGTGCGTGGTCGGGTCGAGGAGATCGGCGATCACTCCGCCTAGCGTTTCGAGATACACGCCCGCCACGTCGAGCGAGCGCGAGATCCTCGCAATCGTCTCGGTCGAGATGGCGGTGGCCTGCTGCACGTCGCGCACTGCGGCTTGGAGCTGGGTGACCGCGGCCTGCACCTCCCCTCGCAGGTGCGCCTCCTGCTTCAGACGTTCGGCCGCCACTCGCTGCAACGCCAGCTGAAGGAACCCAACGAGCAGCACCACCAACACGAGCACCACGCCCATGAACTGGATCGTGTCGCTGGCGCTCATGGCGCCCTCCCATTCAGCGCATCCAAGAGCACCTGCACACGGCGACAGAACTCGGTGGGGCTCCTGAACTCGCTCTTGGTCCAAAACGGTACCTTGTGACGGACCGAAGACGCCTTGATGCTCTCGAGCAGCTTGCCGTTCTCGGCCGCCGACAGAAGCACCGCGCGGTTCGCGAAGCGCTTCTCGTCGAGGCGCACGAGCTGCTCCAACAGGCGCAGGCCGGTCTCGAGTCCGCCCCGGGTCTGCGCGTCGGAGAAGCAATCGTGCGCGACAAGCCCGGGGGCCAGCATCACGTCGATGATCACGAGATCGAAGTCCTTGCTCGGGAGACGCTCGAGCGCGGTGGCTGCGTCGGGCAATGTCTCGACGGCGATGCCGCGAAGCTCCAAGGCGAGCGGATAGGCGGTGCTCGGACCCATGTCCTCGTCGACGAAGATGATCACGGCTCGAGCACCAGGCGAGAGTCGACCGGCAGCTCGACCTGAAAGGACGTCGTGGCCAGACCTCGGCGCGTGCGCCCGGGCGGCACGATGGCGATCGACCCGCCCAACTTGTGGAGTATCTCGCGGCAGTCGGACAGGCCCAGCCCGAGCCCGCCCGGGTCGACCATTCTGGCGTTGCGCCCTCGGAAGCTGTCCTCGAACACGTGTGGCATGTCCTCCTCCATGATGCCGATGCCGTTGTCGCTCACGACGGCGACGATGCGGTCGGTCATTGCGTCGTGCCGCGCAGTTACTAAGACCCACGACTGGGCTTCATCGCGGCGGGCGTACTTCACGCTGTTGTGTATCAGATTGCGGAACACCGTCAGCAATGCCTGGGCGTTGGAGCGTAGCAACGGCAGGGCCAGGCGGGCGTCGGGCTCGTCGGCGGACTCCACGCTGAGCGTGCGGCCGAACGCGCGCGCCAGACTGCGGCCGAAGCTGATGGCCCCCGAGAGGACATCTGAGTAGAAGCGGAACGGCTCGGCGTCCACCGCTATCTGTTGAAGTTGCCGGAGCCGCTTGCGCTCTAGTTGGCTGGCCAGATCGTCGATGAGCGCGATCGAGTCGGGCAGCAGATACTGCAGACGGCGATCCACCAGTGCCGACACGTCGTGCTCCTCCAGGAGCGAGAGGTTCTGGCGGACCGACGTGAACATGTGTTTGGCCCCGTGGAGAATACGTTCAACCCGGTGCGACTCCTCGTCGCGGTCGCGCAGGGCTCGCACGAGGATCGACAGGATGTCGGCGTAGAACTCGAGGAGCACGAGGTCCTCCCAGAGGAACGTGCCGCGAACCGTTGCGCTGTTCACCCGCCACTGCTTGGGGCCGAGGACCAACAGGCCCGAGGTCTCGACGCGGTCGGCGTCCTTCTGCGCCGCGAGCGGCAGGAGCAGCAGCTCACCTTCGCCGTGGGGGAACGCGCCGTGCAGCTGATCGGGCAGGTCCTCGAGCGAGGGCACCACTTCGCCAACGCCTGTCGAGAGTACGCGGTGCACCACCGAATCGCCGCCGTGACCGAGCGCCACGAAGTGCTCGCTCAGGTTGCGGAGCTTTGCGGGGCGCGGCGCCACGGCGCGCAGGTCGATCGACGAGCCCCCGAGGTTCACGAGCAGCGCCGCGCACCGACCCACGTGGAAGAGCTGCACCAGCAGGCTCGCCGCCCGATAGAGCGCGCTGTTCGGATCGCGCGACTTGTAGGCCTCGCCTACCAGGGCCGCCCGTGCGAGCAGCCGCCGCTGCTGAAGCGCCAGTAGGTACAGGCGCCACACGAGGGCGATATCCCCGCCGAGCTCGGCGGACGCTGCGGCGAGCAACGAGCGCTCGCCGGCCAGGGCCAGGCGCAGCTCAGGCTGTCGGCGGGTTGACGTGGCGACGAGGGTGCTCGCCGAGGCGGCGGCCAATGGATGACGAGAGCAGGCGATCGCCTCGCGAGGAAAGAGCGCTGCGACCGCAGCCTCGAACTGACCAGACGCCGTTTCGCGAAAGGGCGCATCGTGCGCCGCGCCAGCGACCCCCTTCAGGCGAACGGGCGCGTTCTCGCCGTCAGCGATGGCCACGACCGCGCCGTGGAGCGCGTAGGCGCGCACCAACGCGTCGGCCAGGTGGCGACCGAACTCATCCGGTGAGTCTTGCGTCCGGTCGATTAGGCGTATTACGTCCAGCATGTGGCCCCCGATCCGCCCGTTTCCACCTTCTGACCCTCCCCGAGCGCCGCAGAATACATGCAGGCCGGAGCGCCGTTCCCGTAAGACCGCGACCCCGATCGCAGGCCTGCCCGGCCGGAGACGCCACTCACACTGCTTCTCGACGTACGGCCCATGGGCGCCGACGTGTGCTCCGTGGCTGGTGGCCTATCCGTCTCCGCCGGCTGCTTGCCGGTCGTGACGTGCTCACCCAATCGGCGCTGTGGGTGGTCGGCGGGGCTAGATCGTTAGTGCAGTCGGTCGAGAGCGCGCTCGATCGTGTCCACCCGGTGGGCCTCTCAGATCTTGGCGATTTCGCGGCCGTGGCAACAGACGCCAGCGGCTCCATGGCCCTAGGGCGACCTCTACCAAAATCCGAGTTAGGTCAAGGGCCGAGCACCGACCTGCAACTGGAGATCACGCCAAGAGAGGGTGCTGGTTGGGCTCTCCCGCTATCACCTCCGGCGTGGAGCTTCGATCGGCTAGGAAGGCAAGGAGGGCCATCGTGTTCCGCATCGTGGGCCAGTACGGGGACTCGCGATCCGGCGCCTTGATCTTCGTGCCTATCGCGGTCATCGTGGCCCCTGTCTCGACGACGACGACGCGAATCCCGTGCTGTGCGCCTTCGATCGCCAGCGCCTCACTGGCGGCCTCGAGGGCAGTCTTCGACGAGCCGTACGCACCGGCGGCCGGCATGGCGACTGAGCCGGCGGCGCTGCTGACGTTCACGACGCAGCCTCCACCCCGGGCTCGCATCCTGGGCAATGCGGCCCTCATGCAGCACCGCACGGGGCCGAACAGGTTGGTGTCGAAGAGATCCTGCCACCACTGGACGCTCGTCTCCTCGAGCGACTCGAACCATGCGATGCCGGCGTTGTTGACGAGCACCTCGAGGTCGTCGAGCCCTTCGAACGCCCGCTCGACCGAGTGGTCGTCACGCACGTCCAGCGTTCGCAGACCCAGCTCGACACCGGCATCGCGGGCCGCGGCGAGCAGCGCTTCGCCGTCCTTGTCCGGGTTGCGCATAGTCGCGATGACGGCAAAGCCTTCCGTGGCCAACCGGAGCGCTGTCGCAAACCCGATGCCCGTCGAGCATCCGGTTACAAGAGCGGTGGTCATCGGCGCAGCTACCGTGGCGGCATCGAACTCCAAGAGTCCTATCTCGAGAGCCCTTTCGACGCGTTGGTGCGGGCTTCTCTGCTCAGC
>JBJXGF010000054.1:0-22938 GCA_046153015.1 Acidimicrobiales bacterium
GGCGCCGGCTCGACGCCGGCCAGGTCGAGGATCAGGTCCACGATCTCGGCCTTGCGCGCCCGTGACGGCGGCTTGCGGCCCATCGCCGTGGCGATGGCGGCCAGCTCATCGCGGTCTTTCCGCTGCAGCGCTGCACGCTCCATGTCGTTGGAGTCAACGCTCACACGAGCCTCATTTCTCCACTTGTTCTCGGTGTCCCGCCGGGTTCGCTGGGCACGGTTGGAAAGGGCGAGATCGGGCGGGGCGGGATTCAGACGCTGGTGCGGGATGGGCGCTCGCCTCGAGAGGCCGGCGCAGCGCCGCTCGAGCTCACGGGCGCCGCTGCGGCGTCGGCATCCTCGCCGGCTTGGGGATCGGCCGCCGGGTGAGTCTGCCACGCCCGACCGCCGGTCAGCACGACCCCGGAGTCATTCCAACGGCGAAACCCGTCGAAACCACCAGGCTGGAAGCCGCGCCGGCGAGGCGGGAAACCGCACGCTCCCGACCAGGCGCGGTTGCGGTCGCGGCGATCTTACCCGCCCGGAGGCCACGCAACAAGCTGGGCGCCCCGGACCCGGCGAGCCGCAACCCTCAGGCGCGACCGAGCAGCCGAGCCAGCAGCCCCCAGCCCGGCGCCGGCTGGCAGCGGGCCGCCGCCCGCTCGGTGTACTCGCCGCCCGGACCATCCCGGTGCGAACCGACCAGCAGGTACGGCACGGGGTCGGACGTGTGGGTCTTCAACCGGATCGGGGTTGCGTGGTCGGGCAGCAGCAGCAGACGCCACTCCCCCATCGCGTCGAGCCCTTCCACCAGGCCGGCGAGGATCCGCCGGTCCCAATTCTCGAGGGCCCGGATCTTCTCCTCCACGCTGCCGGCGTGGCCAGCCTCGTCGGTGGCCTCCACGTGGATCACGAACAGGTCGAGCCCGCCCGCCAGGGCCTCGAGCGCGGCGTCGCGTTTGCCCTCGTAGTTCGTGTCGAACCAGCCGGTGGCGCCTTCCACCTCCACCACCGCCATCTCCGTGAGCACCCCCAGGCCCCGCACCAGGTCGACGGCGGTGACGAGCCCGCCCGCCACGCCGTGCTGCTCCCGGAAGCTGGGCAGCCGCGGCTGGAAGCCCTGACCCCACAGCCAGATCTGGTTGGCGGCGAGGTCGAAGCCGGCGAGGACCTCTCGGGAGCGGTCCTCGAGATCGGCGACGAGGGCGGCCGCCGGCCCGCTCGGACGCAGAACCGGCTTGTCGGTGAGGTCGTGGGGCGGGGCGCAGTCCACGTCGACCCACGAGGCCGGGGCGGTCATCACGTGGCGGTACTGCACGCCGGGGTGGAAGCTCACCTCGCCCCCGCCGAGCTCGGCGTCGAGCGCCTTGACCACCGCCGCCGCGTCGTCGTTGCCGGGGTGGCCGCCGGCGAAGTCGACCATCGTGCCGTTCTCCACCCGCACCAGGTTGCAGCGGAACGCGATGCGATCGGGCGGGAGGCGCAGGCCCAGCGCCGCCGCCTCGATCGGGGCCCGGCCGGTGTGCCAACGCGCCGGGTCGTAGCCGAGGATCGCCATGTTCCCCACGTCGCTGCCCGGCGGCAGCCCGGGGGGGATCACCGCCGCGGCGCCCACCTCCCCGGCGGCGGCCAGGGCGGCGAGGTTGGGCAGCTCGGCCGCCTCGAGCGGGGTGCGCCCGCCCAGCTCCGCCAGCGGCTCGTCGGCGCAGCCGTCGGGAACGCACACCACGTACTTCACGTGGCCCATGATGCCAGCGATCGCTCACCGTCGTGCTTCTGGGGGCTGCGCCCCCCTGGACCCCATCGCCGCCCGGCTCGCTGGCGCTCGCACGGCCGGCGCCGAATCCCGCCCATCAGGGCCCCGAGGCCGGCAGCTATCCCGTCTCGAATGCGTCGCAACGAATCGATATCGATTCGTTGCGACGCATTCCGAATCGAACCGGACCGAATCCCGGCCGCGCCCAACCCCGGGCCTGCCCCCTCCCCGACCCCATCGCCGTCCGGCTCGCTGGCGCTCGCACGGCCGCCCGGCCTCGCTGCGCTCAGCCGGGGGCGCGGGCGTGGGCGAGGATGAAGGCCTGCACCGCGGCCAGGTCGTTCGGCAGCGCGGTCAGCCGCTCGGGCCGCGCCAGCAGGTCGGCGAGGCGCTCGGGCAGGGCCGGCCGGCGCCCGATCGCCCGCTCCACCGCGTCGGGGAACTTCGCCGGGTGGGCCGTGGCCAGGCAGACCATCGCCGTGTCCGGGTCGCCGCGCCGCCGTCGGGCGGCGGCCACCCCCACCGCGGAATGCGGGTCGAGCACGACCCCGGTTTCCTCGTAGGTGCGGCGGATCTCGGCCAGGGTCTCCGCCTCGTCGACCCGGGCCGCCGCCCAGACCCCGTCGGCGGGGGGCGGGGCCGACGCCTCGCCGGTGCTGCGGAAGCGGTCCATCAGCGCCGCCACCGCCGCGCCGTCCCGGCCGGCCAGCTCGAAGAGCAGCCGCTCGAGGTTGGAGGACACCTGGATGTCCATGCTCGGGCTCAGCGTGGGGCTCACCTCGCCCCGGCGCAGGGAGCCGGTCTCGAACCAGCGGGTGAGGATGTCGTTGCGGTTGCTGGCCACCACCAGCCGGGCCACGGGCAGGCCCATGCAGCGGGCCGCGTGGCCGGCGTACACGTTGCCGAAGTTCCCGGTGGGCACGGCGAAGGCCACCGGCGCGCCGTCGAAGCGGGCCGCGGCGGTCACGTAGTACACGATCTGGGCCATCACCCGCGCCCAGTTGATCGAGTTGACCGCCGACAGATTCAGCTTGTCGCGAAACGCCTCGTCGGCGAAGCACGCCTTGACCAGGTCCTGGCAGTCGTCGAACGTGCCGGCGACGGCCAGGTTGAACACGTTGGGCGAGGCGACCGTGGTCATCTGGCGGCGCTGGACCTCCGAGACCCGGCCGGCGGGGTGCAGGATGAACACGTCGAGCGCCTCGCGGTCGCGCAGCGCCTCGATGGCGGCCGAGCCGGTGTCGCCCGAGGTGGCGCCCACCACCGTGACCCGCTCGCCGCGCCGGGCGAGCTCGTGGTCGAAGAGCCGGCCCACGAGCTGCAGCGCCACGTCCTTGAACGCCAGCGTGGGGCCGTGGAACAGCTCAAGCAGGTGCAGGCCGCCGCCGAGCGGGGTGAGCGGCGCGACCTCGGGATGGTCGAAGCCGCGGTACGCGTCGGCCACCATGGCGTCGAACACGGCCCGGTCGAGCGCGCCCGCCACGAACGGCGCCATCACCTCGGCCGCGGCCGCCGCGTAGGGCTGGGCCCGGCCGGCGCCGGCGGGCAGCGCCGGCCACGCCTCGGGCACGTACAGCCCGCCGTCGCGGGCCAGCCCGGCCAGCAGCACGTCGGCGAAGCCGAGCTCCGGCGCCGCCCCACGCGTGGACACGTATCCCATGCCGCCGCTCGGGCGGTTCGCGCCGCTCACTGTTCTGCCCGCTCTCCGCCGCTCGGGCGGTTCGCGCTCACGCGCCGATCACCCGGAGGACGCTGTTCACGCCGGCCACCGCGTCGAGGCGGCGCAGACCGGCGAGCGTGCCCTGCACGTCGCGCTCGGCGGCCTCGTGGGTGATGAAGATCAGGCGGGCCTCCTCGCCCAGACCCTCCTGCTCCATCGAGCGGATCGACACCCCGTGGGCGCCGAACACGCCCGCCACCTGGGCGAGCACGCCCGGTTGGTCGGCCACGTCGAGGTTCAGGTAATAGGCGCAGCGCTGGTCGTCGAGGGGGCGGATGCGAGCCCGCGCCAGGAGCCCCAGCCCGCCCGATGCGCCCTTGCGGCGGTTGGACGCGGCGTCGATCACGTCGCCCAGCACCGCCGAGGCGGTCGGGCGGCCGCCGGCGCCGCGCCCGTAGAACATCAGCTCGCCGATGGCGGGGCCCTCCACGAACACGGCGTTGAAGCTCTCGCGCACCGCGGCCAAGGGGTGGGTGAGGGGCACCATCGCCGGGTGCACCCGCACGGCCACCTCGCCCGGCGCCACCTGCTCGGCGATGGCGAGCAGCTTGATCACGTAGCCGAGCTTGCGGGCGAACGCGATGTCCGCCGGGCTGATCTGCGAGATGCCTTCGTGGTACACGTCGCCGGCCACCACCCGGGCCCCGAACGCCACGGTGGCGATGATCGCCGCCTTGGCGCCCGCGTCGTAGCCCTCCACATCGGCGGTGGGGTCGCGTTCGGCATAACCCAGGCGCTGCGCCTCGGCCAGCGCCTCCAGGTAGCCGGCGCCCGACTCGGTCATGCGGGTGAGGATGTAGTTGGTGGTGCCGTTGACCACGCCCATCACCCGGGTGATCTGCTCGCCGATCAGGCTCTCCCGCAGCGGGCGCATGAGCGGGATGGCGCCGCACACCGCCGCCTCGAACAACAGGTCGACCCCGGCCGCCTCGGCCGCCTGGTACAGCTCCCCGCCGACGTTGGCCAGCAGCTCCTTGTTCGCGGTCACCACCGGCTTGCCGTGCTTGAGCGCCTCCAGGATCAGCTCACGGGCCGGCTCGATGCCGCCGATCACCTCCACCACCACGTCGATCGTGGGGTCGGCCACCACCGAGGCGGCGTCGGTGGTGAGGACGCCTTCGGCCAGCGCCGCGGCTCGGGGCCTGGCGATCGAGTGCACCGCCGCCCGGGCGATCTGCAGGCGCAGCCCGGTGCGCGCCTCGATGGCGGCGCCGTCCTCCTCGATCAGCTGCGCGAAGGCGCCGCCGACGTTGCCGCAGCCCAGCAGCCCGATGCGAACAGGTTCAGCGGTGTCGTGCATCGCCGGCCACGCTATCGGCCCGGCCCTCGCCCCCGGAACCAGTCGACGATCTCGCCGCCCCGCGCCGCCCACACCCCGCCCGCGCCCATCACCTCGCCGAGCGCCCGGTCGAGGTGCACCGAGCGGAACGGCTGGCCCGACAACCACGGCCGCAGCCCGAGCACCAGGAGGCGGCCGTTGTCGGCGCCGTCCCGGCGCAGCACCTCGGCGGTGTCGGCCACCACCCGCGCCCAGCGCGGCGCCGACACCCGCCGCTGCGCGAGGGCGAACTCGTCGTCGGTCTCGAGCAGCAGCGGCAGCGAGACGAGGCCCGAGCGCATCGGGTACGGCTGCTCGTCGTTCACCCAGTCGCACACGTAGTCGAGCCCGGCCTCGGCCAACAGCTCGGGCGTGCGCGACGACTCGTTGCCCTCCGGGCCGTACCAGCCCCGAGGCGGGCGGCCCACCGCCTGGGTGAACGCGGCGATCGACTCGGCGAGGTAGGTCCGCTCGTCCTCCGCCGACATCCGCTCGGTGATCATCCGGCTCCCCGCCTGGCCGTGGCCGATCAGCTCCACGCCCCGGTCGAGCAGGTGGCGCACCAGCCAGGGGGTGCGCTCGGCGGTGAGCGCGTCGAGCGTGACGGTGGCCGGCACGCCGTGCTGCTCCAGCACGTCGAGCAGGCGGAACACCCCCACCCGGGCCCCGTACTCGCGGTGCGAGAGCCGCACGTAGTCGGGATAGGGCAGCGGGAACAGCCCGCCCGAGGGCCGCTTGAGCTGCCAGGTCCCCTCTGGCGGCCGCCACTCGTAGTGGTCGAGCACGATCAGGACGCAGAGGGCGAGCGGTTTTCCCTCGGGCCAGGAGAGGCGGGGCCGGGCGACGATCGGCGACCAGTCGTAGTGGTCGTGGTCCATCCCGTAGCGGCGCTCGGCGGGCATCAGCGCCGCCCCCGCAACGCGTCGCCGGCGGCCACGAAGTCGTCGTAATGGTGGGCGAGGAAGTGCTCGGCGATGTCGTCGGCGGTGGTCTGCCACACCCCGTCGTGGCTCATCACGTAGTCGAGCAGCCGGTCGAGCTCGTCGATGCGGTGCGGCGCCCCGGTCAGGTAGGGGTGCAGCGCCACGCACAGCACCCGCCCGCTCTCCTCGCCCTCCCGCCACAGCACGTCGAACTGCGCGGCGACCATGTCGGTGAACTCGTCCGCCTCGAAGTGGTGGAGGTAGACCGGCACGTCGTTGAGCTCCACCGAGTACGGCACCGACACGAGCCGCCCGCGCTCGGTGCGGATCGGCGCCGGCTGGTCGTCGTGCAGCCAATCGGTGTGGTAGATGAGCCCGGCCTCGGCCATCAGGTCGGGGGTGCGCTCGGTGTTCGACACCGCCGGCCCCAGCATCCCCTTGAGCGTCTTGCCGGTCTCGCGGTGCAGCGTGTCGATGCAGTCCCGGTAGAAGGCCCGCTCCTCGGCTTCGCTCAACGTGTTGAGGTAGCGGGTGTTGTAGATGCCGTGGGACATGAAGTCCCAGTTGCGTTCGACCATCGCCTGGCCGATCTCGGGGAAGTGCTCGAGCACGGCCAGGTTGAGCGACGCCGTGGCCCGGATCCCGTAGCGGTCGAGCACGGGCAGCATCCGCCAGAACCCCACCCGGTTGCCGTAGTCCCGCTGGCTGTAGCCCTGCACGTCGGGGTGCGGAGTGCGCGGCCACGGGTTGCGCAGCCCGTCTCGCGGCGGCAGGTACTCGTAGTGCTCCACGTTGGGCGCCACCCAGAACGCCACCCGCGCCCCGCCGGGCCATTCGACCCGGGGGCGCTCCACGATGGGCAGGTAGTCCACGCGCTGGTCGGGCGTGAGCGTCATGACGCGGGTCTAGCAGCTGCTCCTTCGTCGCGCGGCGGGCTCGTTGGGGCAGCATGTCGGCCATGACCGACCACCTCTCGGCCCACGAGCACGCCGCCCCGATGCAGGCCGGGGCCACCGGGCCGCTCCAGGGCATCCGGATCCTCGACCTGACCCACGCGCTGGCCGGCCCCTTCGGCGGGATGTTCCTCGCCGACCTCGGCGCCGACGTGATCAAGGTCGAACCCCCTGGCGGCGAGGTGGTCCGCTACGCGGGGCCCTTCACGCTCGACGACGAGGAGCGCCGCTACGGCGCCCGGTTCGCCAACCGCAACCGGAACAAGCGCTCGATCGCGCTCGACCTCGCCGACGCCGCCGACCGCGAGCTGTTCCTCGAGCTGGTCGAGACCGCCGACGGGCTGATCGAGAACATGCGGGCCGGCGTGCTCGACCGCCTGGGCGTGGGCTGGGAGGTGCTCCACCAGCGCAACCCGCGCCTCGTGTACGCCGCCGTGCGGGGCTTCGGCGACCCCCGGACCGGCAACAGCCCCTACGCCGAATGGCCGGCGTACGACGCGATCGCGCAGGCGATGGGCGGCATGGTCGCCGCCACCGGGCCCGACGAGCACAACCCGATGCGGGTGGGCCCGGCGGTGGGCGACACGGTGCCGGGTCTGATGGGCGCCTTCGGGCTGCTGGCCGCGATCGTGCACGCGCAGCGCACCGGCGAGGGCCAGTTCGTCGACGTGGCCATGGTCGACTCGATCATGTCGCTCTGCGAGGGCAGCCAGATGCTGTACTCGTACATGGGCCGGGCGATGAAGCCGCGGGGCAACGCGGTGGAGGGCATCTCCCCCTTCGACATCTACCCGACTGCCGACGGGCACTGCGCGGTGGCCGCGCCGACCGAGCGGCACTGGCCGCTGCTGTGCGAGGCGATCGGCCGGCCCGACCTGGTCGACGACGAGCGCACCCGCAACAACCGCATGCGCATCCGCAACAAGGCGGTGGTGGACGAGGCGATCGGCGGTTGGGCGGCGCAGCTCACCACGGCCGAGGTGATGGCGGCGCTCGGCGACAAGGTGCCGGTCGGGCCGGTGTACGAGGCGAAGGACTGGGTGGAGGACCCGCACGTGGCCGCCCGGGAGATGCTGGTGCGCATCGACCACGAGCACCACCGCCCGACCGTGCAGCTCAACTGCCCCATCAAGTTCACCGCCACCCCGGCGGGGATCTACCGCCGCCCCTCCGCGCTCGACGAGCACGGCGACGAGATCCGCGCCGAGCTGGCCAAACGCCGCGCCGAACGGAGCTGACGGGGCGGCTCACAGGTCGTTGCTGGTGAGGTCCGCGTAGGTTTCCCGGCGCACGACCACGCGGGCGTCGCCGTTGCGGGCGAAGACCACCGCGGGGCGCGGCAGCTTGTTGTAGTTGGAGCCCATCGAGTGCCCGTAGGCGCCGGTGACCGGGGTGGCGGCCACGTCGCCCACGTTCACGTCGGCGGGCAGCCGCGCCTCGCGCACCAGCACGTCGCCCGATTCGCAGTGCTTGCCCACCAGGCGCACCACCCGGTCGCGGTCCGCCTCGACCGCCCGGGGCAGGAACGTCTCGTAGTCGCTGCCGTAGAGCGCCGGGCGGGGGTTGTCGATCATCCCGCCGTCGACCGCCACGTAGGTCCGCACCCCGGGGATGTCCTTGATCGTGCCGACCGTGTAGAGGGTGACGGCGGCGGCGGCCACGATCGAACGGCCCGGCTCGGCGCACACCCGGGCGGTGATGCCGGCCCCGGCGCACGCCGCCCGCACCCGCGCCCCCCACTCGGTGATGGTCTCGGAGCGCTCGCCCTCCACGTAGGCCACGCCGAGCCCGCCGCCGATCGACAGCTCGGGCAGGCCGAGCGGGTTGAAGAACGGGGCGATCACCTCGAGGGCGCGGGCGAAGGACTCGGCCAGGAAGATCTGCGAGCCCACGTGGGCGTGGATGCCGACCAGCTCGACCGAGCGCAGGGCCCGGGCCCGTTCCACCGCCGCCAGCGCCTGTCCGGTGGGGATGCCGAAGCCGAACTTGGAGTCCACCTGACCGGTCTGCACGTACTCGTGGGTGTGCGCCTCGACCCCGGGCGTGACCCGCAGCAGCACCTTCGGCACGATCGGCAGCTCGCCGGCGAGGGCCTCGAGCCGGTCGAGCTCGTCGAAGGAGTCCACCACCACCCGCCCCACGCCCTGCGCCAGCGCGTAGCGGAGCTCCTCGACCGACTTGTTGTTGCCGTGCAGCACCGCCCGCGGCGCAGGCACGCCGGCCGACACGCACACGAACAGCTCCCCGCCGCTCGCCACGTCGAGCTCGAGGCCCTCCTCGCTCACGAGGCGGGCCATCGCCTTGCACAGGAACGCCTTGGCGGCGTAGGCCACGTTGCCGGCGCCGAACGCCGCGACCGCCTCCCGGCAGCGGGCCCGCACGTGGTCCTCGTCGTACACGAACAGCGGGGTGCCGAACTCGGCCGCCAGCTCGAGGGTGTCGCAGCCGGCCACGAGGAGCTGGCCGTGCGGGCCTACTGCGGCGTTGTCGGGCAGCAGCCGACGGGCCAACGCGCCCATCGGCTCACATGCTCTCGGGCGCGCTGACCCCGAGCAGGTCGAGCCCCACGGCGATGCCGATGCGGGCCGCCTCCACCAGCTGGAGCCGGGCCTGGGTGAGCGCGGGGTCGATCCCTTCGCCCATCACCCGGCAGTCGTGGTAGAAGCCGTGGAAGGCGCCGGCCAGCTCCCGCACCCAGGTGGTGACCTTGTGCGGGGCCCGCTCCCGGCAGGCCAGGGCCACCACGTCGGGCAGCTCGTGGAGGACCCGCAGCACGTCGAGCTCGCGCTCGTGGGTGAGCAGGCTCAGGTCGGCCTGCTCGACCGGTCCCCGCGCCGCGCCTCGCTCGTCGGCGACCTTGCCCATCGAGTGAATCCGGGCGTTGGCGTACTGCACGTAGAACACCGGGTTCTCGTTGGCCTGGCTCTTCACCACGTCGAAGTCGAAGGTCTGCTTGGTGTCGACCGACTGCAGCAGGTAGGTGAGCCGCGCCGCGTCGGGCCCCACCTCGTCGAGCACGTCGTCGAGGGTGATGATGTCGCCCTTGCGCTTGGAGAGGCGCACCTCCTCGCCGCCTTGGACCAGGCGCACGAGCTGGGTGATCACCACGTCGAACTCGGCCGGGTCGTGGCCGAGGGCGCCGAGCGCGGCCCGCATGCGGGGCACGTAGCCGTGGTGGTCGGCCCCCCACACGTCGATCAGCAGGTTGAAGCCGCGGGCGAGCTTGTCGCGGTGGTAGGCGATGTCGGGGAGGAGGTAGGTGAAGTCCCCGTCGGACTTGACCAGCACGCGGTCCTTGTCGTCGCCGAATGCGCTGGAGCGCAGCCACACCGCCCCGTCGGCCTCGTAGACCATGTCGCGGGCGCGCAGATCCTCGAGGGTCACCTCGATGGCGCCTGAGGCCACCATCTCGCGCTCGCTGAACCACACGTCGAACTCGATGCCGAACCGGGCGAGGGTGGCGCGCTGGTCGGCCAGGGCGCGGGCGTAGCCCCACTCCAGCGGGTCGGCGCCGGCGGGCAGATCCTTCGCCCAGTCGACGATGTAGTCGCCGGCGTAGCCGCCCTCGGGCAGCGCCGCGCCGGCGCGCCGGGCGGCCAGCGAGGCGGCGAAGCTCTCCATCTGCACGCCGCGGTCGTTGAGGTAGAACTCGCGGGTCACCGCGTAGCCGCAGCGGGCGAGGATGCGGGCCAGCGCGTCGCCGTACGCGGCGCCGCGGCCGTGGCCGGCGTGGAGGGGCCCGGTGGGGTTGGCGGAGACGAACTCCACGTTGACCCGCGTGCCCGTGCCGAACTCGTGCCGGGCGAAGCCCGCCTCGCCGGCGCCGAGCACGTCTCGCACCACGTCGTGCAGCCACGTGTCGCGCAGGCGGAAGTTCACGAAACCGGGCCCGGCCACCTCGACCCCCGCCACGTGGGGGGGCGGCGCCTGCGTGAGCGCGTCGGCCAGGGCGAGGGCCAGCTCCCGGGGGTTGCGCCCGGCGCGTTTGGCCGACGCCAGCGCGGCGTTGGTGGACCAGTCGCCGTGCTCGCGTCGCGCCGGGCGCTCCAGGCTCACGCTCTCGGGCAGCGGGTCGACCCCGAGCCCGGCGAGCGCATCGAGCACGGCGGCGGCGAGCGACTCCCGGATCATCGCCGGTCACCCTACCGGCCGCTGCGGCCGCACTTGGGAACTGGCTCCTGCGCCGGCGCCGGGGGCACTAGAGTTGCGGGGCGATCACGGGCCGTGACGCCGGCGCTGCGGCCCGAGCCCTCGTAGCTCAGGGGATAGAGCAGCGGCCTCCGGAGCCGTGTGCGCAGGTTCGAATCCTGCCGAGGGCGCTCCCCGATTCCCGCCCTGACCAGCGCAAACCCGCAGGTCAGGGCAGAGTGCGCTCTGACCCTCACTTTCCCCGATTCCCCCTGTTTTGCCGCAGCGATTGGGAGGAGATTGGGAGGAACCGGCGTCGTGGCGGCCTGGAAGTGCGATCAGCTGGGGCGCCGTCGCGCGATGGCCGCCTGCCAGCTTTCGCCTCGTGAGCTAGTGCGGGACGTCGATGCGGCCGCCGCCTTGGAGGCCCACCTCGAGGAAACCAGACCGGAGCGCCCGCGCGCTGAGCGCCGTTCGATGGAGAACCACCAGAACGACGGTGACGTTGTCGAGCGTCTCGGGCAAGACGGTTGCCGGGATCGCGCCCACGCGAATCTCGAACGGGCTCTCGACGACGATCGATTCCCGTCGTCGCACAGGACACCGATGCGGAAGTCAAGCCGCAGTTGATCGACATGCCGGCTCGGCCGGCGCCAGCACCCATCCCTCCGCTTCCTCGCCGAAGGCATCTGGCACGCACTCCAGGATGCAACTTCGCCCTGAGTCGGTGCCAGCATCGCTCACCAAGGGTCGGCCGTGAAACAACCCAGGCCGTCGTGTGAGCACCTTCGCCGTGCCCGTCGACCTCATACTCGCTTTCGGCGGGGTGCGCATCAAGCCCGTGGAGGCGCTCGAACCGGCCGTCGAACCCTTGCGAGCGCGGCCGGGTGATGACGTAGAGGCCGCCGGTGGAGCCCTTGCGGTCGTCGGTGACCTCGATGAAGAAGCCGGGCCGCTCGTACGGGCCGGGGTGCAGCGGGCCCACTCTGGCGGCCGGGCGTCGCACTTCGCCGGAAGTCGAGCGCCATCTGGCGGGCTCGCTGCCGCTGATCCCGGGCGGTTCTTTTGTCTCGCGCGTCCTGTTGTATTTGGTCGGCCGGTTCAGTTTCCCCGGTCCGTCCCCCGACCCGGACGTGTGGCGTCTACCTCGTCCGGCGAACTCATCGGCTCGGTGGCCTCGGTCCGCCCGTCCAACAGCGGGTCAGCGAGCGTGGGCGGCCTGCTCGGCGGGGTCATCGGCCGCCAAATAGCCGCCCCGGTTTCAGGTCGGCGTGCGGCCTGAAACGTAACGAGCCGTCGCCCCGAGCGAGAACCCGCCGTTCGGCGAGCCGACTCGGGCGAACAGCCCCTGACGCACGAGTTCCTGCTGGTCGCTGGCCAGACCGACGCAGTACGCCCCTGCCGGACCTATACCGCCCAGGAAGCCGGACCAGAGTTCGTCGAACCCGCTGTACGTCGTCGTGACGTGCAGCGGTGTCTCCCGTACAGCCGTGAAACCTGCTTCGGCGAACAACGCGGCAATCTCGCCGGCGCCGCCGAACCGGAGCGCACGGGCCTCGTCGGGCGCATCCGGGTCAGCGGCAAGTGCCGCGTCCCAGAAATGCCGAAGCATCTCCATCTCGTCGGCGAAATCCCAGACGCACGCAGCGACGAGCCCGCCGGGGCGTGCCACACGGCCCATCTCCCGCGCGGCCTGCGTCGCATCGGTGACGAAGTGCAGGACGAGTTGCGCGAACACGCCATCGAAACGGCCGTCCTCATATGGCAGTTCCTCGGCGCGAGCCTGTCGCACGTCGACGCCGCGGTGCCGGGCGATGCATTCGGCGACGAAAGGGGGCGAGGGGTCGCACGCGAACACCGCGCCGGGGCCGAGCCGCTCGACGAGTTCGCCGGTCAGAGCCCCCGGCCCGCAGCCGACATCCAGCGCCACCTGGCCTACAGCAACACCGGCGGCATCCGCGAACGCCCCGGCGAGCGGGCCCGAGTACCGGCCCATGAAAAGGTCGTAGGCGTTTCCGCTCGTCTGAAACGATCTGGCTCCCTCGGCTGGTTCCATTGGTTGCCTCCTCGTCGTGTCGACCGTACACCTATCCCCCGGACTCCTGTAGCGGCTAAAGCCAGGTGGGTTTGTATCGAACTTGCAGCGCCCGTGTTCGGCCCGACTGGCGCCACCTTCGGCTCGGCCGGCCGCGAACCGCCATCACGCTGCGCGCGCCCTGGTGCCGGGCCGGGGAAGACTCCATGCGCGCATCACGCCGGTTATCGGGCGAGTGGGCCTGGCATGCAAGTTGCCAAGGTAGGCGCCGCGTACCCCTGCGATCTGGGGACAGAAGTCGGGTGCTTCGATCCGCCGGCCTGCTCACGTGACCGGGTCAACGTCACGGCCGCGTTAGAAGCGGGGATCGAGGGGGTCGATTCCCATGTATGAGCGCCCGACATCGACCTCGGTCTGACACCACATCTGTCGGCCTTGTGCGAGCCCATGTAGGTCTTTCCAGAACCCGCCAATCGGACAGGCGTCAAGTAAAGAGTCGACACCACCCGCTTCGTAGACAGCGTCCCCGACGGCAACAGCCACGGTCAGTGCGTGAAAATGGGCCGCCCACATCGGCGCTCGTACGCTCTGCGGTACTCCCCCGTTTTCCGCGGCAGCGGCCACCGATCGGGCTGCCTCATAGAAAAGCAGACGGGCCGACCGCAGGTTGGCCTCGGCCTCGCCGACGATCTCGCCGACCCTTGGCACTTCGCGGAGCATGACGCGCCGCGCCGCGGAGAACCGTGAACTCGACAAGGCCACCAGAGCGTTGAGCGCGCCCCGAGCCATCCCGAGCATGACGGCGGCCACGCCGGGCTGCAGCGCCATGGCCGGGGGCACCCGATACAGCGCATCGTCGTATCGGGCGGGCTGGAGAAGGCGAGACGTGACCAACTCGTCGGGAACGAACGAGTCAGCGACGGAGACCGCGTTGCTTGCCGTAGCCCTCATCGCGCTGGCATACCAGGTGTCCTCCACGGTGACCGCCTCCGCCGGCACGAACAGGTTCCGGACATCTGCCGGCAGCACCTCGGCACGGCCGTGGGCTACGGTTTCGCCGGTGGTCGTCGCGGTCAGAAAGAACCAGGCCGCGCACGGAGAGCCACTCACAACGGGCCACCCTCCGTTCAACACATACCCACCCTCCGTTCGACGGGCCGTGTTCGAACCGACGACGTTGGAGAACCCCACATAGGCCCGCGGACCCGCCAGGACCTTCCTCCCGGCCGCCGGGTCGAGACGTGCAAGCCCAAGGGCCGGTGGTCGCGCGTTGAACGCATACCATGCGGCCGCGGGGTCGACCTCCCCGAGCTTCTCCAGGACCTCGAACTGGACTACGAGCGGCGCCTGCTCGCCGCCGAGGCAGCGCCATGCGGAGGATCCCGGCGTCCGCCAGGGCGTGAACAACCTCATCGGGTACACGCCGTAGCAGCTCACCCTGCGACCGGCCTGCCCGCAACAAGTCCCCGAGGTCTCTGACCGAAGCCAGAAGCCGATGTTCGGGCTCACCCATGTCGGCCACCATCCCCTCCACCTGGTGCGCAAAGCGACAACCGGCGCCACCCTAGCTCGACGTCGTCGACCGTTCCGTGCCGGACGCTGGCAAAAGCGTATTCGCACGGGCCCCGACAACGAGACGCTCGTGTCGGGTCTGCACGGCCGTAATTGACGCGTGACGGACGCGCACATGCTCGCCTGTCTAAGGAACAACCCGAGCAATCGCGGGCGTATCGCCAGGTGCCCGACGAGAGGGCTACGCCAAGTCCAAGGACACTCGCCTTCGGGCCGCCCCATCTGGCCGCTCCGTGGCGTCAGTCCAAGACAGGAGCCTCGTGCCGCTCACTGCCGACCTTCACCAGGGCGGAGCGCGAGAGCGATCCCCGAGCCGCGGAGACCAGCTGCAGGTTGCCCGGACTTGGGTGCTGTCCGACGACAGCGGTTGGCACGGCGACGCAATGGCAGACTTGTCCGTGGACGGGCGCCTTTACGCGTAGGGTCACCGAGCGCGAGCGCGGGTTTCAGCCGATGATGCGTTCGGGCGTCTCCTTCCAGGTGAACGAAGTGCGGAAGCGTGCGCCGGGCGGATGACAGCGCTCGGGGTGCTCATTACACTTCGGGCATGGAGACGTCCGCTGGCGCTGCTGACCGGGAGGGCGAGCTCGTCGCCCTTGCCGCGTCGTTCGGGGATGTCCTCGCGGCCGCGGCTGAGCGCCACGACCGCGACGGCACCTTCGTTGAAGGGTCCTACCGCACCCTTCGGGATGCGGGGCTCCTCGCCATCGGCGTGCCCGAGGAGCTCGGCGGCCGCAGCGCGACGATCCGTGAGGTCGCGATGGTGCAGCGGGAGCTCGCGCGGCACTGCGCGTCCACTGCGCTCGCCACGTCAATGCATCAGCACCTCGTGGCGGTCGCCGCGTGGCGTTACCGCAGGGGCATGCCGGGCGCCGAGGCGCTGCTACGCCGGGTAGCGGAGGAGCGCGTCGTCCTCGTCGCGACTGGCGGAGCGGACTTCACCCGCCCCAGAGGCGACACGACGAGAGTCGCTGGCGGTTACCGGGTGAACGGGGTGAAGATCTTCGCCAGCCAGTCCCCGGCTGGTACGCTGCTGGTGACGATGTTCCCCTACCAGGACCCCGCTCAGGGCCTGCGGGCGCTGGGTATGACGGTCCCGCTGAACGCCGACGGCGTGCGCGTGGCGGTCAACTGGGACGCGCTCGGCATGCGGGGCACCGGCAGCAACGATGTGATTCGCTCGAGGACGTGTTCGTCCCCGACGACGACGTGGGCGCCGACCGTCCCTACGGGCTGATCGACCCACCCCTGCAAATCGGCGGGGCGATCGCCCAGAGCATCATCGCCGCCGTGTACCTCGGTGTCGCGGAAGGCGCCCGGTCCCACGCGCTCCTCGCCGCCGCCACCAAGGCCGATGACCCGGTGACCCAACGCCAGGTCGGCCTCATGACCCACCGAATCCGGGTCGCCGCGTGGGCGCTCGACGGGGCCCTAGCCGTCATCGGCGACGACCCTGAACCATCGATGGAGAACTTCGCCGCGGCCATGTCCGCAAAGAGAGAGATCGCGCTCGCCGGTCTCGAGGTGTGCGACCTCGCACTCGAGGTCGCAGGCGGGGCTGCCTACTTCAAAGGCTCCCCACTCGAACGAGCCTACCGGGACATCCGGGCCGTCAAATACCACCCGCTCAGCCCCGAAGCCACACTCCTCCACCAAGGCCAACTCGCCCTCGGCATCCCCGCCGACCGCTGGTAGGCCTCCGCCGCTCACCAGCGGCGCCCCCTCACGCCACCGAAGCGATGCGGCCCCGTCCTTCGGTGTGCGACACCCCATGTCGGGTGGCACGCGTCACCAACGGTCACCGGTCTTCTCCCCAGCGACGACACGACGGCCGCACACTCCGGCCCAAGTGTGCGGCTCACCGCCGTGGATCGTCCGCTCGTATCCGGCCAAACATGCGTGCTCCCCGCTCAGGCCATTCTTAACAAGCCGCCGCGGATCGTGACAAGATGGCCCCCAGCGGGCAGCGATCGTTGCGGTCCGCGGGCAGAAGCCGCCGGCCGCCAATGCGCTGACGCACACACTTCGCGCCACAAGCTCCTCCAGCAGCCGCTGTTCAGACCTGGCCGTCCACCACGAGCGGCTGTGTTCAGGCCTGAAGACAGCCCACATTGGTGACCACCGATAGCGCAGTCGATCCTCTCGGCGCGAGCGCCGAACGCGCCAAGACTGAGTGCCACACCTCGCCGGAGGATGGACCGGTCTTGCCCGAGATCGACCCGAAGGATGATATGCGGTTGGGTGCTGTGGCGTTCGCTACGACGAGACTCATCGCGCGCGCTGCAGCCGCCGTCAGCGCGCTTCGGGCGCAGCTCGACCAGGCCAAGCAGAAGCGGACGGCGCCAACTCCCGCATCCACGTGGGCGATGTTCCGCCCCACCCGCCGCGGCGTCGCCGAACATCACTGCGGAGGGTGCCGCCGGAGCCCGCTCTCATGAGGCCGGCTGAGCCGCGCGGCAGCGGCCACGTCCGTTCCAGACCACGAGCGCTGCACACCGCTTCGCTTGCGCCGTTCGCGCAAGTGGACAGTCTGTGCCGTTCGTTGACACGTTGTCAGTCGGTGAGACGGTGGACCCAGGAGACGAGGGGACGCGCCGCCGGGTCGTCGGCGACGAGGAGGCGCACGCGGCGCGACGGCGTCTATCGATGAGCAGATCCTGAGCGGGCGACTCGTGCCGGCGTTGTCGAACGACGGCACCTCGACGCGCTTAGCCACGGCATGCGACGAGCGACCACGACTCATCCTCCGACCGCGCCACTCCAGCTGCTCACGCTGCGCGAGGTGTCCGCCTTGCTGCGGGTCGAGCCCCGCTATGTGTACCGACTGGTCAACGAGCGGCGCATCCCGCACCTGAAGCTGGGGCACTACCTCCGCTTCGACGCCGTCGAGATCGACGACTGGCTTCGTACGGCTCGCCGGGGGCCGGGCAGTACCACGAATTGCACCTGACCGTCGTCGTCGATGGCCACGATGCGCACGACCGCACGCGCCTTCTTGTTGCCGACCAGGAGCATCGCCCCGACGACGACCTGCGAGGGCTTCGCGGCGTCGGACAGTCTCGACTAACCGAGGCCATCGTCATCCATGGCGTTGAGGTCGGCGATCAGATCGAGTGCTCGTTCCAATGATCGAGGGCCTCCCGAGCCTGTCCGCTCGCCCCGATCACAGGGGGTGCGCCGGTCCGAGCCCGCAATGCGCAGAGCCCGGTGGCTCCTCGTAACGGGGGAGAACACCGGGCCCACTTCCGACTCCGAGCGGAATCGACTCCATCAGTATCGGCCCTCGGGCCGCGAAACTCAACCCCTTTGGCCGACGACCGTCCGGACCTCGGTTATCGTACGAACGATCCGGCGCCAGTCGCGCCCGGCCCCTTCAGCCCAGCCCACGGCGTCGGGGAGCGCGAGCAACGGCTCATCACGCGAGCCCCGATGCTCGTAGGTGGGACGCCCGCTCCCGGCGAGCGCTCGTGCGATGGTCAGCCGATCTCTTCGATCGCGCGCCGGGCCTCGAGAGTCGACCACGACCGCCAGCACGGGCCGGGTGAGGGCGTCCCCGATCAGCACCTCCAGGCAGCGATCACGGACCGGCTGGTCGTCGGATCTACGGTCGTACGCCGCCTGGTACACGGTCGCCGAGACCATGAGCGAGACGATCACGTGCAGGATCTCACGGCGGCGCTTCTCGCCCTCCGCCGAGAGGTGGAGGCGCCGCTGTCCCCGGGGAATCTGCGCATTGATCGAGCGAGCCACCGATGCAAGTGCCTTGGTCGGCACCGCCACCGCGGTCAGGCGGTAGAGGCCGTCGGTGCGAATGCTCTCGTCGACGAAGAGGTGGAAGGGCCCGCTTGCGCTCATGCCGCGCCGAGGACGGCGTCGATGCGGTCGTTGGCCAGCGCCTCGTCGCCCACGAGCGCGCCGACGTAGGTGGACACCAATGTGTCGACGCCGTGTCCGAGACGCCTGGCGACCTCACCGAGGGGCGCCCCGGCGCGCAGCCAGGTGGTGGCAGCGGCGTGGCGGCAGTCGTAGACGCGCAGCGACGGCTGGCCGATCGAGCGCAGCGCGCGCTGCCAGGCCCGCGCCCAGTTGGAGTGGGTGGGCCGACGGCCCGAGCGGGTGCGGAACAGCAGCTCGTCGGGACCGATCCCCCGCTCGGCGACCCAGGCCCGCAGACGCTCGACCAGCACGGGTGGGATGGGCACGGATCGGGGCCCGGTCTTCGGCTCTCCCGACTCGTCGAAGGCGATGTCTGCCTCGACGACGTCGAGCCGGCCCCAGCCTGCTGCGGGGAGCTGCAGCGCCCGGGGACGGAGCATGACGACCTCGGACGGACGGAGGCCCGCGTAGTAGGCCACCGCGGTCATCAGTTGGTACGTGCGGCTGCCGGGCTGATGGGTGGCGATGGCGTCGATGGCGCGGGCCATGGTGTCGGGGTCGGGCAGGCGACGGACGTCGACACCACGCCGCACTTTCGCCGCCTTGCGGCGCCGACGCCCGGCGACGGCGGGCGGCCACGGGTCGAAGGGGATGATCTGGAGCTCGGCGGCTCGGCCGACACAGGCCCGACCGACCTTGCGGAAGCGGGCCGCGGTGGACGGTGCGAGCGGCTGTCCGCGGTCGCCGACGCCGAGGCGCACATCGACCGCGGCGAGCACGTCGCGACGCAACGCGCTGAGCGGCAGGCCGTGCTGGTCGAGCCAGCGCTCGCAGGGCCCGTCGTCGACGGCGGCGCCAGGCTCGAGGGTGCGCACCAGATGCGAGCGGAGGCCGGCGGGCGCCGAAGCGGCCGACGGGTCGACCACCAGTGGCACGACCCGCGTGAGCGCTTCCACCGCCGAGCGCCGGGTTCGAGGCTGCCACTCCGCCCACTGCTCGGCCAGCCAGCGGCGAGCCCACTGGTGGAACGGCTGGTCGCCGGGCAGGGGCTGCCAGCTCGCCGGCTCGCCGGTGCCGACGTCGAAGGGCTCCCCCCGGCGTTGAGCCTCGATCAACAGCGAGCGGAACCGCTCGGCCTCGACCCGGGCGCGAAACGAGCGAGAACGCTGGGGCCCGTCGACCGCCCAGCGCACGATCCACGGCCGCTTGGTGCGCTCCGAGGTGGCGCGGCGCTGCACGCCGAACACCTTCACGTCCTGCACCGGGCGGCGGGTCGCCGTTGGGAGGGCCATGGGAGGAGACTACGTCAAGCCCTGTGACAGTGCCTCTCAACAGGCAGAACACTGTGAAAGAGCAGCGGCCTCCGGGGCCGTGTGCGCAGGTTCGAATCCTGCCGAGGGCGCTCCCCGATTCCCGCCCTGACCAGCGCAAACCCGCAGGTCTGGGCCGAGTGCGTCCTCACTCCCTCCGATTCCCCCCGTTCCCGGTGCGCTTGGAGGAGATTGGGACGAAGCGGTTCGTTCGCGGTTCCCAGGGGTCACCAGAGGTCGGCGACGAGAGACCGCGTCGCCAAACGCCGCACGAGGCGAGCCGGCGTCAGCACCCACCCACCCGACGACGGTCAACGGGACGGCCACCCGCCGCAACCGTCCGCGGAGGACGAAGAACGCAAGGCCGACCACCGCGGCCCCCACGTCGGATCGTCGCATCGCACGCACCCGTTCCACATCGCCGCGAGTCCGAACATCCCTCGTCGAGACCTCGTCAGAGGATGTTCGCCGAGGAGCCGCCTGAGCGGCGCGAAGGACACGGAGCGGTCGCCGCGTGAGCGCGTGACGAAGGTTTCGCTTGCGCTGTTCGCGCAACTGGACAGTCGGTGAGCGCAACTCGCGCCAGCGTTGTCGAACGACGACACCTCGATGCGCTTAGCCACGGCATGCGACGAGCGACGACGACGACGCCTCTCACCACGCCACGCGAGCTGCTCACGCGGCGCGAGGTGTGTGCCTTGCTGCGGGTCGAACCGCGCTACGTGTACCAACTGGTCAACGAGCGACGCATCCCGCACCTGAAGCTCGGGCGCTACCTCCGCTTTGACGCCACGGAGATCGACGGTTGGCTGCGTGCGTCGCGACGGCCAGCGGCGCCGCATGCCAGCGCCGTCAGGCTCCCGGCGAGCGACGAGGCGCGCCGCACGACGCCCTGACGCGCAGAACCCGGTGGCTCCTCGGATCGGGAGAACACCGGGCCCACTCCCGACCCCGAGCGGAGTCGACACCGCCAGAATGGCGGCGGCTCGGTCAGCCGTGCGTCGCCGCCAACAGGTGCAAGTTCTTCGACACCGGGCCGGGTAGTACCACGAAGTGCACCTGGCCGTCGTCATCGACGGCGACGATGCGGACCACCGCCCGCGCCATCTCGTTGCCGGCCAGGAGCATCGCCCCGACGACGACCCGTGAGGGATCGGCTGCGTCGGACAGCGTCGACCAGCCGAGGCCGTCGTCGTCCATGGCGTTGAGGTCGGCGATCAGATCGAGTGCCCGTTCCATGGCGAGGCCTCCTTCCGCAGTCGTCTACGGCTCATGATACGGATTCTCGACCGTGCGATGAGCGCAGCCGAGCAGGGCGGCCACCCCTGGATCGAGATCCGGGAGGACCACCGTGAAGTGCTCCGTGCTCCGTCCCGTCGCCTCCAGCCCCAAGCCGGCGCGCCGCAACGCCCCGACGGTGACCACGCTGAGCCGTGCGAAGCGGACGAGCGGGCTGCGCTGGGCGAGTTCGTCGAACGGCATGCTCCGCACCGCGAAGACCGAGATGCCGTACACCCCGTAGATCTTGTCCATCCGCTCGGCGTCGGACCGGACGAGTCCGGCGTCGAGATCGCCGCCTCGAACGACGACGACCGTGTCGTCGTCGAGGACATCATCCGGACGCACGTATCGCTGCTTCACGAACCCCTCTTCTCGATCCGGCACTGAGCGGTCGCGGTCAGCCCGCGAGAAGTCGACGCCGTGCCTGAGAAGCCGAGCGACCTCACCGAGGGGCACCCCGGCGCGCAGCCAGGTACGGCACCTGTAACTCTCGGTGCTGGACTTCTCGCGTTTCGTGGTCCACGAGGAAGCGGTGCCGTGCTGAGATCACCACATGGCAGTCGATCCGCTCGTAGTCGCTATCGCCGCGTACGGCGCAGTTCGAGCCGCGGGCAGGGAGCCTGGCCGCCGGAAGGACGGCAAGCTCCGAACCTGCGGCCGGTTGACGAAAGATGGGAAGCAGTGCCGACGTAAGGACAACGCCGACGGCAAGGGCTGTGCACTCCATCGAGGCGGCAAGAGGATCGCCAAGCGCTGACGCAGCACGAGTGAAGCGCACCCACGCAACGTCACCGTTTCGATGCTTTGCGTACGGCATCCTGTCCCGATGGCGGCCGGACCGAAGTTCATCCGATTCTTCGGGCCGGTAGTCGCTGCGAGCCGGGAGCTCGGAGGGTCGGCGAGACCACGAGAGGTCGTCGATCTCGTCTTGGAGAAGGCGGGCATCAGCGACGATGAGCGGGCCGAGCGGACGAAGAGCGGGTCGCCTCGCCTCGACAACCAGCTCCGGAGTCTCAGCCCAGCCGGCTTCGAGAACCTGTGCAAGCGCTTGCTGACGGCAACTTCTTCGCCCGGGCCATCGCTCGACGCCCGGGCCAAGCGTGAGTACCGCCAACGGATCAATGAGTCTCCAGGCAGACATCGACGAAGCCGAGCAATGGGCCGATCCCGAACGCGCCGACGCGTCCCGGCGAGAGCTCGACGCGCTCATAGGCCAACTCCGCCGAGCCGTCGGCCTCTCCGGACGAGACCGGCCCCAGGGCAGCGGCGCCGAACGCGCACGCATCAACGCCGCCCGCAACATCCGACGCGCCATCACCGCCATCCACAAGGTCGCACCGCAGCTCGCCGCTCACCTCACCGTGTCCATCCGCACCGGACACCTCTGCAGCTACGCGCCCGAGCCTGCCGCCCGAGTCGACTGGGAAATTGAGCTCTGAACCTCTGAGAATGCGACCCTAGACGATGCGGCCATACGCGGGCGCGGCGTCACAGTCCGATCATCAAGAGACACCCACTAATCACCGCCCGATAGCCCGTCCTCGGGATCTCTGCAGCCGCTCCAGTTCGCCCGTTACCTGCGCCTTCGGCAAGGTGTCCCCAGAGGGTGAACGTCGAAACCCGCTGCGAAGTCTGACGCCGGTTACGAGCGGGCCGACGTACGCGGCGTGGCGCAATACTGGGCGCTCCGAGCGCCAGTTCCTGTCGCGTCGCATGTCGAGGCGTCCGCCCGAGCGCGGTGAGCCAGAGCCCATTCCCGCAGGACGGCTCTCGACGACGCCCAGCACGGCGTCGACCAGGTCGGGTGCGAGCAGGTCGTCGACCCCGATCGAGCGGGCCAGATCCCACGCGTGCAGGGCGATATCGAACACCCTGAGCTCCAGGAACATGCCAGCGGAGATCGCGCCGAGCGGATGGTCGACCGAGCCCTCAATGGTGCCGCTCGCGTGGAACGCGGAGCGCTAGTGTCCTGGAAGGTTGAAGGGGTGAAGAACCGGGGTTATTTGGTTGCTCCGTTGTTGACGGCTTGGCAGTAGCCGGCGAGGCGTTCCAGGATCTGTTCGGCGGTCTTGTGCCAGACGAAGGGTT
>JBJXGF010000056.1:0-3430 GCA_046153015.1 Acidimicrobiales bacterium
GTCCAGCGGTCAACCCGGACAGATCCGCCGCCTCCGCCAGCATCCCCACCCCAGCATGAGACACCAAACGCTCACCGTTCGCGGTCACCGCCGGCGCTGTCGCCGACCGGCTATCGTTCACCTTCACGGAGCCCTCCTGGCCTGCGAGACACGGATCTAGAGCACCCGTATTCTCCCAGCCCAGAAGGGCTTTTCCGCGGACTCCGACTCGACCGCATGACTACCGCCATGACCATTCCAGGCTAATGCTGTGCGCGGCGCTCGCCCCGCCGGGTCGGCTTCGCCAACGACGTGTCGAACATCCTCACCAAACTCCACCTCACCGACCGCACCGCAGCCGTCCTACGCTCCGGCGGCGCCAGGCTCGCCAGTCACAGCGGTCAACACCGTTCCCAGCGACCATCGACCGAGACGAGAAGGAGGCGATGACCTGATGCCAGGACCTCTCGCCCCGCAGCCGCCGGGCCAGCCCTACGGCCCGGGCTCGGCCCGCCTTCGCCGGCCGCCCAGGCCAGCGGTCGACGACGACCTCGACGCGGTGATCGACCTCGTCGTCAGGCAACAGGCGACGGACGATCGCAACGTTCCGTCGCTAGGCCATACTCGTGTCGGGGTGATGGCCGAGTTGGACGCGCTTCGACCACCGTGGAACGAGACCCTGCGGATCGTCTGTGATGACGACGAGGTGATCGGTGCCGTCCTCGTCGATTGGGACACCGAGTCCAGCCAGTCGTGGGTCCACGGACCATGGATCGCTGTCGGCGATGACTGCTGGCATGAGATCGGCGAGGGTCTCGTCGATGCGGCGATGTCACAGTTGCCGACGGGATCACCCGCAGCGTGATGACCGCAGTGGTCGGACACCGCTGCATGTCCGCACTCGCCCTTCAGCTCGGCTGGTCGGCGACCGAGGTCAACCATGTGTTGATCGTCAACGCACAGACCGTCGAAGCCTGGTCGATCTCATCCCCGCAGGCTCCGGGCCTGCTGCGAACCATGGCCGACGAGGACGTTGCGGCGGTCCGCGCTCTGCACGACGTCGAGTTCCCCGACACGTACTACTCGGCCAGCGAACTCGCAGCCCGCGTCAGCCGAGGAGATCAGATCGTGCTGATCGCCGACAGAGGCCACGGTCGCCAGAATGACGGATGCAAGATCGACGGATACATCGCTGGTCGGATTCGGCCCGATGGCGATGCCTACATCGACTTCCTGGCTGTGGCGCCCTCGGAGCGACGTTCCGGCCTCGGACGACGGCTCGTCGTGACGCTGTGTCGGCAACTGGTGGCGGAGTCGACAACCCAACGGGTGTGTCTCACGGTCCAGACCACCCGGTCGCCGGCACGCGCCCTCTACGAGTCCCTCGGCTTCGAACAAGAGATCGCCATCATCGGATTCGAAGCACCGCCCCGGTGAGCCGGCATGGGAGAAACCACGCGACTGGGCCGTCGGCGGCTCCGCCCCCTGTCGACGACGGTCGCGGACGCCCAACCGCGATAATCTCGCCTACCCGCGACCTATCACGGACCACTCGGGAACGCCACTATCCGGAGTTCCGCAGCTCGGAGCGGTTGTGGGGCACCCTGAAGCGCGAGTGTGCTGGTCAGCGGGGTGAGGGGTGGTCTTCGGCTCGAATCGTGTAGGCACACGGTCGAAGCCACTATGCGCGTGTGGGTAGGGATGGGCCGCTAGCGTCGTAGGTATGTACCTGCGGGAGACCCGGCGTCAGAACAAGGACGGGTCGCGGGTGGCGTACCTGCAGTTGGCTCACAACGAACGCAACCCGGTGACCCACGCCGACGGCGAAGGTGGTCCACAACTTCGGGCGGGCGGACCAGATCGACCGGGAGGCGTTGGCCCGGCTGGTGGCGAGCATCTCCCGGTTCTTGGGGCCGACCGACGCGCCGCTGTCGCCCGCGGAAGGCGACACCAGCGGCGTGACCCCGATCGACGCCCGCCCCCTGGGTGGGGTGTGGGCGCTGGACGGGCTGTGGCGCCGGTTGGGGATCGACACCACGATGGCCAAGTTGCTGGCGGGTCGCCGGCTCGACGCTCGCAGCGAGCGGGTGCTGTTCGCGCTGGTCGCCAACCGGGCGCTGGAGCCGTTGTCGAAGCTGGCCGCCACCAAGTGGGTCACCGAACGGGTCGCGGTCCCCGGCCTTGACACCGTCGACGACGACACCTGCTACCGGGCCATGGACTGGCTGTTGGCCATCGAAGACGACCTGGCCGAGGCCGTGTACTTCGCGGTGGCGGATCTGTTGAACCTCGAAGTTGACCTGTTGTTCTTCGACACGACCTCCACCTACTTCGAGATCGAGGCCCCCGACACGGCGGGCGAGGGGGAACAGGTCGGGTTCGGCACCTTCGGGCACTCCAAGGACCACCGAGGGGACCTGCCCCAGGTGGTGATCGGCATGGCCGTGACCCGCACCGGGATCCCGATCCGGGTGTGGTGTTGGTCCGGCAACACCAACGATCAGGCGTTGATCCGCCAAGTGAAAGACGACCTGCGGGCCTGGAAGCTGGCTCGGGTGGTGTGGGTCGCGGACCGGGGGTTCGCCTCGGCAGAGAACCGCCGCTACCTGCAACGCGCCGGCGGGCACTACATCATCGGCGAGAAGCTCCGGGGCGAGGGCCGCGAAGCCCACGCGGCGCTGTCCCGCCAGGGCCGCTACCACACCGTGGCCGGCAACCTGCGGGTCAAAGAAGTCGTCATCGACGAAGGCGCCATGCGCGACCGCTTCGTCGTGTGCCACAACCCCGAACAAGCCCAACGCGACCGGTCCGTGCGGGACCAGCTCCTGGCCCAGCTCCGCGACGCCATCGCCGGCGCCGACCAGCAGTCCAAGATCGCCCGGGCCGAGCTCGCCGGCCAGCTGCGCGGCTACCCCGGGCTGAAACGGTTCCTGCGCATCACCCCCGCCGGCAAGCTGCGCGTCGACCAGGCCGCCGTCGCCGCCGAGGCCCGTCTCGACGGCAAGTTCCTGCTGCGCACCTCCGACCCCACCCTGTCCGCCGAAGACGTCGCCCTGGGCTACAAGCAGCTGCTCGAGGTCGAACGAGGCTGGCGGGACATGAAGTCCACCCTCGAGCTGCGCCCCGTATACCACCGCCTCGAGGACCGCATCCGAGCCCACGTCCTGCTGTGCTGGCTGGCGTTGCTGCTGATCCGCCTTGCCGAGACCGCCACCGGCGACACCTGGCGCAACCTGCGCCACGAACTCGACCGCATGCACCGCGTCACCCTGGCCACCGACGAAGGCGTCGTCGTGCAACGCACCGCCACCACCGCCCGCCAAGCCGCCATCCTCCGGGACCTCAAGCTCACCGAGCCACCCCGCTTCTTCGACTTCACGCCCGGCCGCTGAGCTGACCGCCCACCTCGCCACGCGTAGATACACGCCCCCGCGACCCCTCACGCCCGAAA
>JBJXGF010000057.1:0-12019 GCA_046153015.1 Acidimicrobiales bacterium
CGATGGAGCTCACCACCGTCGACGGCGAGGAGCTGTCGTTCTTCAGCACCATCTCCACCTTTGGCACCGCGCTCGACGTCACCGTCGCCGAGCTGTCGATCGAGGCGTTCTTCCCCGCCGACGACCATACCCGGACAGTCCTGTTGGGCGACGCCCGGTAGGCGCGCAGCGCGGGGACGTGTGCGGCAAAGGCGAGCAAGCCGTAGCGCGGTGTTAGCGTTCGGGCTCGACGCACGACACCGCTTGGGCGTCGTTGTGTTTACGCGTGGAGACCGATGCCGCCCCGGTCGGGCTGCCGTATGTTCGGGCGGTCGGACCACACGGAGAAAGGCTGGATGACGTGACGGTGTATTTGGTTGACCGGGACTTGCCGGGCATCAGCATGGACGATCTTGCTGCTGCGCAGCAGCGGGCGATCTCCACGGCGTCGGAGTTCAGAGCGGCCGGGAAGCCGATCAGCTACATCCGCAGCACGTTCGTGCCTGGAGAGTCGCATTGCATGTGCCTGTTCGACTCGTCAGAGGCCGCGATAGTCGCTGAGCTCAACGATGTCGCCAAGATCCCCTACACCCGTATCACCGAGGCGCTCGATCTGACGCCGTAGGGATGGGCCCAGTGAACAGGAACGAGGATCCTGCCGGCGGGCCCGACCTGCCCGCCGGCACGGTGACGTTCCTGTTCACGGACATCGAAGGCTCGACTCGCCGTTGGGAGAGCTTCCCGGTCGACATGGCCCGATGCGTGGCTGAGCACGACCAACTCTTGCGGACCGCCGTGCTCAACGTCGGTGGCCACGTCGTCAAGAGCACCGGCGACGGGGTCATGGCCGCGTTCGACAACGCCGACGCCGCCTTGGCGGCAGCGATCGCCGGCCAAGCGGCGGTCGGTGGGCACGAGTGGGGTCCGGTGCCGCCCCTGCGGATACGGATGGGGATCCACCAGGGGCGGGCCTACCCGGTGGCTGGTGATTACTTCGGCGTGACGGTGAACCGCACGGCACGGGTGGCCGACAGCGGCCATGGCGCTCAGATCATCGTGTCGGCCGCGGCGGCCGGCACGATGCATCCGCCGAGCGGGATATCCCTGCTGTCTCGGGGGTTTCACCGGCTGAAGGATCTCTCCGAACCGCTCGAGCTGTACGAAGCCGTCCAAGGCGCCGAGCGGGAGCTGCTGCCTCTGCGCACGGTCGACGTGTTGCGCAATCGGCTGCCTGTGCAACGAACCGCCTTCATCGGACGTGAGCGCGAGATGCGCCGCGCCTCCACCGCGCTCGACGAGGGCCGCCTCGTCACGCTTTGCGGTCCTGGAGGTGTGGGCAAGACCCGCCTGGCGCTGCAGATCGCCGCCGAGCTCGCCGCCCGGTTCAGCGATGGCGCGCACTTCGTCGATCTCAGTAACGCCCATGCTGGCGACGATCTGGCGCCGATCGTCGCCGATCAACTGGGCCTGCTGGGCCGTCGATCCGTTCCCATGAACGCTGGCGGCGGATCGATCGAGGCTGAGATGGCGGGGAAGAACCTCCTCGTCGTGCTGGACAACTGTGAGCACATCGCCGATGCCGCCGCGGCGTTGGTGCACAGCCTTCTCGGCGCGCCGGCCGTCAGCTGTCTCGTCACAAGCCGCGAGCCCCTGCGGATCGCCGGCGAGGCCCTGATTCGGGTTGAGCCCTTCGAGGAGGTTGCCGGCAACGACCCCGCCGTCGAGCTGTTCCTGGAGCGGGCGCGAGCGGCGGCTGGCACGGACATCGCCTCCACTGATCGGCAGACCGTTTCGGCGGTGTGCGCCTTGGTCGATCGCCTCCCTCTCGCCATCGAGCTGGCCGCGGCGCGCACCGCGCATCTTCCGCTCGGCGAGCTGCACCGACGCCTGCAGCAACACCACCGGGTGCTGAGCTCCAAGGAGCGGGATCGCGCCGAGCGGCACCGGACGGTGGAACTGCTGCTGAGTTGGAGCGTGAGCATGCTCCCGCCAGCAGAGCGCGCCGTGTTCGCGCGCCTCGGCACGTTCGTGGGATCGGTCCCGCTCACCGCCATCGAAGCGGTGTGCCAGGGACCGCCCGTCGAGGGCGACGACGTCCTCGACGTCGTCGCATCCCTGGTCGACCGCAGTCTCCTCGTGACCGACCCGCAGTCGGGGACCTATCGGATGCTCGGGCTCGTACGCAGCTTCGCGGCAGACCAACTCGCCGGAGCGAACGACGCCGGCGCCGTCGGACACCGATACTGGGCATGGTGCGCCGGCCTTGGCCCAGAGGCCGACGATGAAGCCCTCCGCGGCATCGTCGACCGCTACGCCGACGAGGTCTTCAACGCTGTTGCCACCGCCACGACAGCCGGCGATGCCGCAGCCGCGCTTGCCATCACGAGCTGGGCGTGGCGCATCTGGGAGATGACAGGGCGGATTCATGACGGCATCGCCGCGCTGCAGCGGGCGCTTCAGCTGGAGGGGGGCGGCCCTGAGCCTGTGCGGCGCGCTCGCACCTGCAATGGGTTGGCGGCGCTGCTTCTTGCGCAAGGCGACGCCCAGGCGGCGCAACACCTCCACCTCGCGGCGCTCGACCTGTTCGCGGCCGAGGGAAACGAGACTGGGCAAGGTTGGTCTCTGATCGGGCTCTCCATGGCATCGCTGCGCGCCGGGGACGTCACCGCAGCTGCGCTCAAGGAAGCGACCGACAAGGCGAGCCGTGCCATCGCGTTGTTCGAGGGCACGGACGATCGCCGCGGTTTCGGGCACTCGCATGTGGCCGCAGGGATCGTGAACGCCCGCCGAGGTGAGAACGAGGCCGCCGAGCAGCACTTCCTGCACGCGTTGGCCGCCTTCCGGCTCGACCATCGACGTCGAGATGCGGTCGCAGCGCTGGTCAACCTCGCCAACCTGGCCATCGACCGCGATCATCTGCTGCGGGCCAGCCGCTTCCTCGACGGCGCCCACCAGCTCTCGATTGAGATCGGCGATCGTCGCAGCGCCGGCATGGTCCTCAACAACCTGTGCCTCGTCGCCTCCCGCCGTGGGGACCACCGCCAAGCGGGCGCGCTCGCACGTGAGGCGCACGAACACTTCGAGGCCGTCGGCGACGACCTCGGTGCAGCGATCGCCCAGCTCCACATCGCCAACACCACAGCGATCGGCGGTGGCGCTGCGGAAACTGTCGCTGCGTACAGCGACGCCGTCGAGCGGTTCAGGAGCGCAAGCGACGTCCGTGGTGTGCTCACGGCTCTGGCCAACCTCAGTGACTACGCCTGGCGGAACGGCGAGCACAACATCGGTTGGCGCCGCGAGGTCGAACGGGCGACCATCGCTGCTCGCCTCGATCTCACCAACACCTTGCACAGCTCACTCGGTGTTCTCGCCGGTCGGGCCCGCGAGCTCGGCGACGCCGGCCTCGCTGACCGCCTTGGCGCAGCTATCCAGGCGAACTCGCCGGCAACCGCCGTCCTCGAGGAGATCCGCGCTGCCCCGCCCGCCGCCGCCTCGGTTGCAGTGAACGCCTCGGCGCCAGCGGACGTCGCCTCGCTCAGCGCACGTGAGCGGGAGCTGTTGCGCCTGCTGGGCGAGGGTCTCACCAACGAGGAGCTCGCTGAGCGGCTTTACGTTTCCCGCAGGACCGTCGACGCCCACCTCAGCCACATTCGCACCAAGCTCCGCATCACCGACCGGGTGAAGCTCGCCGTCCTCGCCCGCACCTGGCTGTGAGCAAAGGGAGCTTGAACCGCGCTGCTCCGGTAGGCGCGAGTCCTAGCTGTTCACGCGGCTCCAGCGGGACTGGCCGAAGCGGTAGCCGACGGAGCGGACGGTCTGGATCAGGTTGGCGTGCTCCTCGCCGAGCTTGGCCCGCAGCCGCCGGATGTGCACGTCGACCGTGCGGGCGCCGCCGTAGTACTCGTAGCCCCATACGCGGGAAAGCAGCGTCTCCCGGGAGAACACCTTCCCGGGATGCGAGGCGAGGAACTTGAGCAGCTCGTACTCCATATAGGTGAGATCGAGGGGCCGGCCGATGATCGTGGCCTGGTAGGTCTCGAGGTTCAGCACGAGCTCGCCGTACTCCACCAGCTCGGGTCCGCCGCCGCGCCCGCCGCCCCGCAGGAGGTGACGCAGCCGCGCCTCGAGCTCGCGGCGGTGGAACGGCGCCAGGCAGAAGTCCTCGAAGAGGTCGTCGCGCAGCTCGAGGTCGTCGAGCCGGGCGCCGCTGATCAGCACCAGCACCGGCTCGATCGGGATGTCGCGCTTGCGGATGGCCCGGATGAAGGCGAAGGCGCCCTCGGGGTCGGCGTCGGCGGCCACCAGCGCGCCCGCCCAGCTCGCGTCGGGATCGGCGCTCGGACTCCGCTCGTCGCGCACTGCCTTCCACGCGTAGCCGGCGAGCTCGAGGGTCTGGACCAGCTCCGGCGCCGGGGGGTCGGGCCAGAGCAGCAGCATCTCGCCGTTCATCGGGACGTCACCGTCACCAGTTTGGCAGGTAGCGGGCCAGCTCGAAGGCGGTGACCTGGGTGCGGTACTCCTCGAACTCGGCCCGCTTGTTGCGCAGGAACCACTCGAAGATGTGCTCGCCCAGCGCGTCGAACACCAGCTCCGAGCGCTCCATCTCGTCGATGGCCTCGCCGAGCGACTTGGGCAGCGACACGATCCCCGCCTTGGCCAGCTCCTCCTCGGAGAGCTCGAACAGGTTCGCCGCCGCCTCCGGGGGCAGCTCGTAGCCCTGCTCGATGCCCCGCAGGCCGGCGGCGAGCATCACCGAGAACGCCAGGTACGGGTTGCACGCCGGGTCGGGCGCCCGGTACTCGATGCGGGCCGACTCCGGCTTGCCCTTCTTCTTCGTCGGCACCCGGATCAGCGCCGAGCGGTTGTTGTGCGCCCACGACACGTACACCGGGGCCTCGGTGCCCACGATCAGGCGCTTGTAGGAGTTCACCAGCTGGTTGGTGACCGCGGTGATCTCGCGGGCGTGGCGCAGCAGCCCGGCCAGGAAACGCCGGCCGGTCTCGGAGAGGCCGAGCGTGTCGGGGTCGTGGAACAGGTTGGTCTCTCCCTTCCACAGGGAGAGGTAGGTGTGCATGCCCGAGCCCTGCACCCCCGGCAGGGGCTTGGGCATGAACGTGGCGTACACGCCCCGCTCCTGGGCGATCTCCCGCACGATCAGCCGGAACGTGACGATGTTGTCGGCCATCTCCAGCGCCTCGGTGTAGCGCAGGTCGATCTCGTGCTGGCTGGGGGAGTCCTCGTGGAAGCTCTTCTCCACCGGGATGCCCATCATCTCGAGCATCTGGATCGTCCGCCGCCGCAGGTCGCTCGCCATGTCGGCGGTGGTCAGGTCGAAGTACGAGCCGGAGTCGAGCGGGGTGAGCGGCCGGGTGGGGTCGCCGTGGGGGAAGTAGAAGAACTCGAGCTCAGGTGAGCAGAAGAACGAGTAGCCCGCATCACGGGCGCGCTGCAGGTTGCGCTTGAGCACCTGGCGGGGGTCGCCGGCGAAGGGGGCGCCGTCGGGCGTGATGATGTCGCAGAACATGCGGGCCGAGTTCTCGTTGTCGGCCGTCCACGGCAGCACCTCGAAGCTGGTGGGGTCGGGAACGGCCAGCACGTCGGACTCCTGCACGCGGCTGAACCCGTCGATCGAGCTGCCGTCGAAGGTCATCCCCTCCTCGAACACCGATTCGAGCTCGGCCGGGGAGATGGCGAAGTTCTTCGGCTGTCCGTTCACGTCGGTGAACCACAGCCGCACGAGGCGCACGGCGCGTTCCTCCACCGCGCGCAGCACGTACTCCTGTTGGCGGTTCATGAGCGGAGTGTGGCCCGCCCGCCCAGCCGGCGCCGGGCCCGCCCGGCGCGTTCACACAGCGTTCACATTTGGGCAACAGGGCAGTAACCGCCGGCTGGAACGGTGGCGCCCGGCAGGCCCTAGTCTGCGCCCGTCCGTCACGCGCCCAGGGTCGGGCTCGAAGGCAACGAAGAGGTAACCAGTGGAGAACCGCACCCCGTCGGAGATCATCGCGTTTGCCCGGGACTCCGGGGTCGAGTATGTCGACCTCCGGTTCTGCGATCTACCCGGCCTGATGCAGCACTTCACGGCGCCCCTGCACCAGCTCACCGAGGACGTGTTCGAGGAGGGCTTCGGCTTCGACGGCAGCTCGATTCGCGGCTTCCAGGAGATCCAGGAATCGGACATGATCCTGATTCCCGACGCGAACACGGGCGTGATCGATCCGTTCACCGCCCGTAAGACGCTCAACTTGAACTGCTTCGTCCACGATCCCATCACCGGCGAGGCCTACTCCCGCGACCCGCGCAACATCGCCCGCAAGGCCGAGGCGTACCTCAGCTCGACCGGTCTGGCCGACACGGCGTACTTCGGGCCCGAAGCCGAGTTCTTCGTGTTCGACTCGGCTCGTTACGGCCAGACCGCCAACACCGCGTTCTACGAGGTCGACTCCGAGGCCGCCGCCTGGCGCCTGATGGACCAGCGCGATCCCGACGGCTCGCTCAACCGTGGGTACAAGCCCCGCTACAAGGAGGGCTACTTCCCGGTCCCGCCCATGGACCACTTCCAGGATCTCCGCTCGGAGATGGTCACCTGCATGGAGAACTGCGGGATCGAGATCGAGATCCACCATCACGAGGTGGCCACCGGCGGCCAGGCCGAGATCGATATGCGCTTCGACACGATGCTGCGCATGGCCGACAAGCTGATGCTCTACAAGTACATCGTGAAGAACGTGGCGTGGCGTGCTGGGAAGACGGCCACCTTCATGCCCAAGCCGCTTTTCCAGGACAATGGCTCCGGGATGCACTGCCACCAATCGCTGTGGAACGGCGGCTCGCCGCTGTTCTATGACGGCGACAAGTACGGCGGCCTGTCTGACATGGCCCGCTGGTACATCGGCGGCTTGCTCAAGCACGCACCCGCGATCCTCGCCTTCGCCGCCCCCACGACCAACTCCTACAAGCGCCTGGTTCCCGGCTATGAGGCACCGGTCAACCTCGTGTATTCCATGCGAAACCGCTCGGCCGCCGTGCGGATCCCGCTGTACTCGAAGTCGCCCAAGGCCAAGCGGCTCGAGTTCCGCTGCCCCGACCCGTCGGCCAACCCGTACCTGGCGTTCGCCGCCATGCTCATGGCTGGGCTCGACGGCGTGCAGAACCGCACGGAGCCCCCGGCGCCGGTCGACAAGGACCTCTACGACCTGCCGCCCGACGAGCTGGCCAAGGTGCCCCAGGTGCCCGGTTCGCTGGACGAGTCGCTGGCCGCGCTCGAGGAGGACCACGACTTCCTGCTGGCCGGCGGGGTGTTCACCTCCGACCTCATCGAGACCTGGGTGGCCTACAAGCGCCTGAACGAGGTCGACGCCATTCGCCTGCGCCCCCACCCCTACGAGTTCCACCTGTACTTCGACATCTGACGGGCAGGGCCGCTGACCTGCGAAAACGTGGGTCAGCGGCCGGCCACGCCGAGGTCGTGAGCAGCGCGCTGCGCGCCGCCACGGATTCCTACTTGCGGTGCGATAGTTCGCATGGCTGTGTCGAATGTGTCGCTCAGCATCGAGGAGGACGTGCTCAACGAGGCTCGTGAGCGCGCTGGCCGCCGCGAGCTGCTGTCGTAGTACGTGACCGACGCACTGCGCCGCCAGCTGCAGCACGATCGCCTCGGTGACCTGTTGGCCCAGATGGAAGCCGAATCGGGCCCGATCGCCGAGGACCTGCTGGAGGAGGCCCGACAGCTCTGGCGAGGTCCCGCCGCCGCACCCAAACGCCGCCGCGCAGCGCCTGATCCTCGACAGCGGCGCCGTCCTAGCTCTGTCCCGCAATGACGTTCGGGCCCGAGCCACCCTGGCGGCTGCGAGGGTGGCCGGCGTCGACGTGTCGATTCCCTCGGTCGTGGTGGCCGAGACCGTGCGCGGATCGGCGAAGGACGCATCAGTCGACCGGGTGATCAAGGCCGTCGGCGAGGTGAGCTCCGCCGACGAACGCACCGGGCGTGGCGCCGGGGCGTTGCTCGGGGCGGCCCGCTCGGCCTCCACCATCGAGGCCCTGGTGGTCGCCTCGGCCATAGAGCTCGGCGGCGGGGTCGTGCTCACGTGTGATCCAGATGATCTCGAGGCGCTCGTGAGCGGCCGCGCCGAGGTCGTGATCAGCGCGCTGTAGCACTCGAGGGAGTCAGCGTTCGATCAGCTGCCCGAGGCGTTCACGGCCGAGCCGGGCGACGCTGGCGTCGAGCGCGGCGAGAAGGACCTCGGACGGTGGCCTGGAGCCGGGCGAGGGTGGTCGCCGGCTCGCGGGCCGGGCGCTGTCGAGACCCTCCTGCCAGTCCTCGGGAGCGAGGTGCGTCTCGAAAACAGTGACGAACCGAGCGGCGATGTCCTCGGTGTGGGCGAGGAGGCTTCCCACTCGTCCAAGATCACCCCGGCCGGGATGCCCAGCCCCGCCAGGGCGGCGCCGGCGTCGAGGAAGCGGCGGTCGGCGACGCGGATGCGTCCCCCCTCGGCGGGTTCAACGAGCCCGAGCGCCGCGGCGCGCTGCATCACCTCCGGTGTCATCGAGCCGTCGGGGAACTGGCCGATCAGCTCGGCGGGGTCGAGCGCGATGGCATGCGCCCCACCCAGGAGGGAGCCGAGCTCGACCTCGATGCCGATGACGGCCGAGACGGGCGCCGTCGTGGGTTGTTGCCTGCTGGAGATCGACTCCGTCCGGCCCACCGGTCTTCCCTCGGTCGTCGGTCGGCGTCTTCGAGCCGGTCCGCCACGCCGACTCACGACTCGCAGTGGCCCTCGGGGGCGAGACGCCGACGATGGACGGCGTCGTCCACGTCACGTCGCCGAGCTTGATCCAGAACCGGGACATGATGCGGGAGCTGCGATCGGCGCTCCGCCGCCCCTGGTCCCCGCCGACTCCGAAGCCGCTCGTCCGCATCGGCACGCGGCTGATGGGAACCGATCCGGCACTGGCCCTCACCGGACGCCGGTGCTTGCCGCGTCGGTTCGGCGATGCGGGATTCGAGTTCCGGCACGCCGACTTCGCGTCTGGCGTGCGACGGACACGCTTCGTAGGAGCAGGGACCGGCCTGGTCAGGTGGACGGCGGGCCCTGTCCTGGCCGTGGGGTCTCGCGACGGGACAGCGGCCTCAGCTCGGACGCGCACACGATCACCGCCGCCGTCGCGACCACGGTGCTGGCGGCGCCGACACGGAGGCCGCCGCCCGAGTCGAGCGTGGCGAACCACGAGGCCGGCAGCAGCCAGGCGCCGAAGCCCCACACCGCGTGCGCGGCCGAGAGGATGGCCACCCCGCCGGCCAGGAGACCGGCCGCCAGCCGCGCCTCGGCGGTCACTGGGGGGCGCCGAGGCGTCGGCCGAGCGCCCCCAGGGCCAAGGCGCCGGCGCCGGCGGCGGCGGCGCAGAGAAGACCCACGCCGCTGAGCAGCTCGTCGCCGCGGTGGGGCGTCAGGTCGCCCACCACTCGAGCGAGGCCGAAGGCCGCCGTTTTGCAGGCCTTTGAACATGAGGAGGTAGACGCCCAAGCGTCATACGCCCAGAAACGCGGCCTCGCTCCGGTTGCAGACGGCGGCCGGAGCTGTTCCCAGTGCTATGAGCGCGACACAGGGCAGGGCAAGGAACGCAAGCACTGAGTCCGAAAGGATCGATGGCGTCACGCTCACCTCACGCGAAGACGACGGTCACGGAGCCGACGAATTCCGTGCATAGGCGCCGGACTCGAGATCGATTCTGTCCTCTTCGAGCGCCGTTTCGAGCGCTCGCCCCAATGCGGGGCGCAGCAACGCGGCAGCGATCCGAGTCGGTCCGGACCGAGTGGATCGCAGCGTTGCCGTCACGCGGGCGGCATCGGCGCCCTCGGCCACCACGTCGAACGTGATGCTGCCGGGGGAGAATGGCCCTTCGAGCAGCTCGTTCACCTGGTGATGGGGCGCGTCTCGTTGGAGGCGAAACTGTTGGACCAAGCGGAAGGGCCCGACCCGGGTCTCCTGCTCGTAGCGGCAGCAGGAGGCGGTCTCCTCGACCACCCGGAAGGTCACGCCGCGATGGTGGCCGTTGCGCTGGTGGTACGCAACGTCGCCGAACTGGGCCTGCACCTCGGCTAGCGGTCTATGGACGGTGACCGACCCGCTGATCTCGACCATGATGCGACCCTGTCAGGCACGCATTGTCGTGTCAATTAGCGCGCGGCGTTGGGGGGCCGGAGTCAGGTTCGGAACGCGCCGACCAGGTCTCGCAGCTCGCCGGCGGCCTCCGCCACCGTGACCGCGCTGGCGTTGGTGCTCGCTGCGCCGCGTACGGCCAGGTGCGCACCGGCGACGGTCTGGGCGAGCCCGTCGGCGAAGCCGCCCACCTCGCCGGCGGCGATGGCGGCGTGGGTCTCGATCTCCCGGGTGGTGGCGGTCTGCTCCTCCACGGCCGCCGCGATGATCGCCTGGGAGCTGCTGATCTCGCCGATCAGATCCCGGATCTCGCCGAGGGCGTGCAGCGCCTGGCCGGTGCAGCCCTGGATGGCGTCGACCCGGGCGCCGATGCCGCTCGTGGCCCGGGCGGTGCCCTGGGCCAGGTCCTTCACCTCGGTGGCCACGACCGCGAAGCCCCGGCCGGCCTCGCCGGCGCGGGCGGCCTCGATCGTGGCGTTGAGCGCCAGCACGTTGGTTTGCTCGGCGATCTGGGTGATGGTGGTGACCACGCTGGCGATCTCGGCCGAGGCCTGATCGAGGGCGCGCATTGTCTCGTCGGCCCGGGCGGCGGCGTCGACCCCGGCGCCGGCGATCTGCACCGCCTCGCTGGCGGTGCGGGAGATCTCGCTGACCGCCGCGTGCATCTCCGCCGCGCCCCGCACGACCTGGCCGATCGAGGACGAGACGTTGTGGGACGCGTCCTGGAGCAGATCGGTCTGGTTCTCGGTGCGGGAGGAGGCCTCCGACACCTCGCTGCTGACCTCCGTCAGGGCGCTCGCCTCTGCGACGAGGCGGTCGGCGCAGGCCCGGACCGCGTTGACCGTGGCGCCGAGCTGGCCGACGAAGCCGTTGAAGGATCGGGCGAGGTCGCCGAGCTCGTCGCCGCGCCTGTCGTCGAGGCGGGCGGTGAGGTCGCCGCCGCCAGCGGCGATGTCGGCGAAGCGGCGTCGCAGCTCGCCGAGGGGCCCGCTGATCGTCCGGCTGAGGGCCCGGCACAAGAGAGCCAGACCGATGGCGGTGAGGGCCAGGGCGGCGAGCAGCCCGGTCTGCAGCCGGCCGGCCAGCGAACGCGACGCCGCTTCGGAGGCGGCGACGTTGCCGGCCGTGGCGTCCACGATCTCGTCGATCGCCCGGCGGTGCCGTTCGTAGGCGGAGCGTATGGGACCGTCGAGCACCGCCTCGGCCCCGTTCACGTCGCCGGCGGCGAGGGCCGGGAGGTACTCGCGGCGCACGAGGTCGAGGAACTCTGCGCCGGGCGCGGCACTGGCCTCGGTGACCATGCGCCGGGTGCGCTCGTCTATCAGGGTGCTGTCGGCCCAGTACTGCTGCCGGTCTGCGTCGTCCTGCTCCAGGCGGGTCATCCGCTGGGTGAGCTCGGCCACCCGCGCCTCGTCGTGGTGGCGGGTCGCCACCAGCAACTGATGGGCCACCAGCTCGGCCTCGACCAGGTAGGCGGGCGGCGGGAGCACGTCGGCCAGCAGAAGGTTCTTCTCCGCGATGACCTCGTACCGGGGGCTGCCGATGCGCACGTTGCCGAGCGCCGCCATCGCGGCGCCGGCGAACACGAGCAGGGCCCCGAGGGCCACCCCGCCGAGCAGGTTGAGCTTGGTCCGAACCGACCAGTCGGCGGCGCGGCGCAGGGCGAGAACAGGTCGCCTGATTCCCATTTCCCCGGATCGGCGCCCCGGCGGCGGCCTTGAGCGTCGCGTCAGCGCCGCGTGAAGCGGGCGGTGGTGGTGATGGTGGCGCCGTTGGCGAGTTGGGCGACGGCGGTGAGGGTGTGGGGGCCGGCGCTGAGGTTGGCGAGGTTCTGGGCGTTGGCGGTGGTGACCGAGCCGCCTCGCAGGTCGTAGGGGGCT
>JBJXGF010000074.1:0-10534 GCA_046153015.1 Acidimicrobiales bacterium
GAATCGATATCGATTCGGTGCGACGCATTCAGCCGCAGAGTCGGCGACGCGGCGGGGCGGCCGGGCGAGGGGCGCGACCGGGCCCGCGCCCGAACCGGCGGCGTGCCGGGGCGGCGGCGGGGCGCTCACCCCAGGCTCACCGAAAGGGAGCGGGTGACGGGAATCGAACCCGCATGGCCAGCTTGGAAGGCTGGAGCTCTGCCATTGAGCTACACCCGCAGACGCCGGAGCGTAGGCGCCGGCCGTGTCGGGGAGGGGAGATTTGAACTCCCGACCGCCTGCACCCAAAGCAGGTGCGCTACCGGACTGCGCTACTCCCCGTCGGCGCCTGCATCGTACCGGATGCGCACGCTCCGCCCGGCGGTATGGGCCCTGAACCGCTGGTGGGGGCGGTCGGCCCGCCGAGGCCGGCGGGCCCAGTACACTCTCCGCTCTGTGAGAAGCACGGTCGCGCCCCTCGAGGGCAACAAGGTGAAGCTCTCGGTCGAGGTCGACGAGGACGAGTTCGAGAAGGCGATCGACGCCGCCTTCCGCCGCATCTCCCACGAGGTGCGCCTACCGGGCTTCCGCCCGGGCAAGGCGCCGCGTCGGGTGCTCGAGTCCCGCCTCGGCAAGCAGGTGGGCCGCGAAGAGGCGCTGCGGGAGGCCCTGCCGCAGTACTACGCCGACGCCGTGCGCGATCACGAGGTCGATGCGATCGCCCCGCCGGAGATCGACATCAAGGAGGGCGCCGCCGAGGGCTCCGTCGCGTTCGAGGCCGTGGTCGAGATCCGCCCGAGCGTGAACGTGGGCGGCTACCGCGGCCTGCGGGTCGAGATCCCCAAGCCCACTGTCGACGACGCCGACGTCGACGAGCGGATCGAGCGCCTGCGCGAGCAGGACGCCGCCTACGAGCCCGCCGACAAGGCCGCCGAGGTCGGCGACCGGGTGCGGATCGACATCACGGGCAGCCAGAACGGCGAGGAGCTGCCCGGGCTCACGGCGCAGGACTACGAGTACCAGCTCGGCGCCAACGCCATCGTGGCGGAGCTCGACCAGAACCTGGTGGGGGCCAAGGCCGGCGACCACCTCGAGTTCGAGACCGCGCACCCCGAGGAGGGCGAGGCGCCGCTGTCGTTCGAGATCGACGTGCACGAGGTGCTCGGCCGGGTGCTGCCCGAGGTCGACGACGAGTGGGTCAAGTCGGTCTCCGAGAGCGAGACGGTGGCCGGGCTGCGCGAGGCCATCGCCGCCCAGCTCCGGCGCCTGCGCGTGGGCGCCGCCCGCCTCGCGCTGAGGGACAAAGCGGCCCAGGCGCTGGCCGAGCTGGTGGAGGACGACGTGCCCGAGCCGCTGGTGATGAACGAGGTGCAGCGCCGTTTCGACGACCTCGGCATGCGCCTGCGCCAGCAGGGCATCGACCCCGCCCGCTGGTTCCAGGCCACCGGCCAGGACGAAGCGGCGCTGGTCGACGAGTTCAAGCCCGGTGCGCTCACCGCCGCCAAGGTCGACCTCGCCCTGCGCTCGGTCGCCGAGGCGGAAAGCATCGAGGTGAGCGACGCCGAGCTCGACGAGCAGTTCCGGCTTTTCGCCGCCCAGTTCGGCGGCGAGGAGGAGCGAATCCGCGAGCAGTTCGCACGCGCAGGCACCCTCCCCGCGGTACGCTCGGACATCAAGAAGAGAAAGGCGCTCGACTGGCTCGTCGAGCAGGTCGAAATCGTCGACGACGAGGGCCGGCCGGTTGACCGAGCCGATCTCGAGCTCCCCGAGGACGACGCACCCGACCAGCCATCGGACGGCGCCGCCGGCGAGGCCGGCGCCGACACCGCTGAGGATTCCTAGCCCCCGAGCATCCGGGCGCCGCCGCCGCGCCTGTCGTCGCCGTCTGGTCTCGGCGGCCGCGCGGGCGGAGCGCCAGCCGCCGAGGCGCCGCTCCGCGGCGCAGAATGCTGCAGAACAAGGACACCCGTGAGCGAACAGCAGAGGAACATGTCGGCCGTCTCCCCCCGCGACGCCCTGTGGGCGCCGGCCCCCCAGAACTACCTCGTGCCGACCGTGGTCGAGCAGACCAACCGAGGCGAGCGCGCCTTCGACCTCTACTCGAGGCTGCTCAAGGAGAACATCCTTTTCCTCGGCACGCCGATCGACGACACGATCGCCAACCTGGTCTGCGCCCAGCTCCTCCACCTCGAGTCGGAGAACCCGGACAAGGACATCAACATCTACATCAACTCGCCGGGCGGCGACATCAACGCGATGTTCGCCATCTACGACACGATGAGCTACATCCGCCCCGCGGTGTCGACCATCTGCTTCGGCCAGGCGGCCTCGGCCGCCGCCGTGCTGCTGGCCGCGGGCGCTCCGGGCAAGCGGCTGGCGCTCGCCCACTCCCGGGTGCTGATCCACCAGCCCTACGCCGGGGCGTACGGCCAGGCGTCCGACGTGGAGCTCGCCGCCCAGGAGGTGCTGCGCCTCCGGGAGGACCTCGAGCACGTGCTCTCCAAGCACACCGGCCAGTCGGTGGAGAAGATCCACTCCGACACCGACCGCGACTTCGTGATGACCGCCCGGCAGGCCAAGGAGTACGGGATCATCGACGAGGTGCTCGAGAGCCGCGAGTTCGTCGACAACACCGGGCCGATCACCGCGGTCCGCTAGAGTCGACGATCCAGGGCACGGAGGGACCGGAGAACGGCCGTGGCGAAGTTCGGGGACAACAGCGAGCTGCTCAAGTGCTCGTTCTGCGGGAAGTCGCAGAAGCAGGTCAAGAAGCTGATCGCCGGGCCCGGCGTCTACATCTGCGACGAGTGCATCGACCTCTGCAACGAGATCATCGAGGAGGAGCTCTCCGAGCAGTCCGAGGTCCGCTTCGACGAGCTGCCCAAGCCCCGTGAGATCTACGCGTTCCTGAACGATTACATCATCGGCCAGGACCAGGCGAAAAAGATCCTCTCGGTGGCGGTGTACAACCACTACAAGCGGGTCCAGTACGGCCAGAGCGGCCAGAACGACGTCGAGCTGGCCAAGTCCAACATCTTGCTGATCGGGCCCACTGGCTGCGGCAAGACCCTGCTGGCCCAGACGTTGGCCCGCATGCTCAACGTGCCCTTCGCCATCGCCGACGCCACGGCGCTCACCGAAGCCGGCTACGTGGGCGAAGACGTCGAGAACATCCTGCTCAAGCTCATCCAAGCGGCCGATTACGACGTGAAAAAGGCCGAGACCGGCATCGTCTACATCGACGAGATCGACAAGATCGCCCGCAAGAGCGAGAACCCCTCGATCACCCGCGACGTGTCGGGCGAGGGCGTGCAGCAGGCGCTGCTCAAGATCCTGGAAGGCACGGTGGCCTCGGTGCCGCCCCAGGGCGGGCGTAAGCACCCGCACCAGGAGTTCATCCAGATCGACACGACGAACGTGCTGTTCATCTGCGGGGGAGCGTTCGCGGGGATCGACAAGATCATCGAGGCGCGGGCCGGCCGCCACGGGGTGGGCTTCGGGGCCGACATCCGCCGGCCCTCGGAGAAGAACCTCTCGGACCTCTACGGCAAGATCCTCCCCGAGGACCTGCTCAAGTACGGGCTGATCCCCGAGTTCGTCGGGCGCCTCCCGGTCATCGGCGCGGTTGCCAGCCTCGACCAGGAGGCCCTCATCCGGATCCTGGTCGAGCCGAAGAACGCCCTGGTCAAGCAGTATCAAAAGTTCTTCGAGCTCGAAGACGTGGAGCTCGCCTTCAGCGACGACGCGCTCTCGGCCGTGGCCGACCAGGCGCTGCTGCGCGGCACCGGCGCCCGCGGCCTGCGGGCGATCCTCGAAGAGGTGCTGCTCGGGGTGATGTACGACCTGCCTGGGCGGGACGACGTCGCCAAGGTGGTCATCACGCCCGAGGTCGTGCTGCAGAAGGTGAACCCCACGCTGGTGCCTCGCGACCAGCAGGCCCGCCAACAGCGGCCCCGTCGCGCCGCCTCCTGATCAGCCTGGTCACGTCCTGAACGATCTCCGGTTGAACTACGCCGCAGCTCTCGAGTTCCTCGACCGCCACGTCAACCTCGAGGCGCGGGCGGGCAAGTGGGAAGGGCTCTCGCTCGAGCGGATGCGCGACCTCGCTCAGGTGCTGGGCGACCCGCACGAGGCGTTTCCCGCGGTGCACATCACCGGCACCAACGGCAAGGGCTCGACGGCGAGGATGGTGAGCCGGCTGGTCATGGCCCACGGCCTGTCGGTCGGCACGTACACCAGCCCCCACCTCGAGCGCTACAACGAGCGCATCCAGCGCAACCTCGAGCCGGTGAGCGACGAGGAGTTCGCCGCGCTGATCCATGACATCGCGCTGGTCGAAGCGCTGGTGGACCAGCCGCCGTCGCATTTCGAGGTGCTCACCGCCGCCGCCTTCCGCCATTTCGCCGATACTGCGGTCGACGTCGGCGTGGTGGAGGTGGGCGTGATGGGCCGCTGGGACGCCACCAATATCGTCCACGGCCAGGTGGCGGTGATCACCAACATCGGCCGTGACCACACCGACTTCTCGGGCGACTGGCGTCGGGCCATCGCCTCGGAGAAGGCGGGCATCATCAAGACCGGCGCCACGCTGGTGCTGGGCGAGTCGAACCCGGCGCTGCGCGAGGTGTTCCTCGCCGAGGGCCAGGAGCGCACGCTCGTGCGCGGCGAGCACTTCCGGCTGCTGGCCAACCGGCTCGCGGTGGGCGGCCGGCTGCTGTCGATCGAGACCCCACGCGGCCGGGTCGAGGAGCTGTTCGTGCCGCTGCACGGCGCCCACCAGGGTGAGAACGCGGCGCTGGCCGTCGTGGCCGCCGAGGAGTTCTTCGACCGGCCCCTCGACCCCGAGGTGGCCGCCGAGGCCTTCGCCGAGCTCACCGTGCCCGGGCGTTTCGAGGTCATGGAGCGTCAGCCGCTCGTGATCCTCGACGGCGCCCACAACCCCGACGGCGCCGAGGCGGCAGCCGCGGTGCTGGCCGAGGAGTTCGCCCAGGTGGCCGGCCGGCGGATCTTCGTGATCGGCATGCTCACCGGTCGCGATCCCGAGACCATGCTGCGCGCCTTCGGGGTGCGCAGCGACGACCGGCTGATCACCACCACGCCGCCCTCCCCGCGGGCCCTTCCGGCCGAGGAGCTGGCCGACACGGCTCGGCGGCTGGGGCTGCAGGCCGAGGCGGTGCACGAGGTGCCCGACGCGCTCGACCGGGCCCGGTACACCAGCCGCACCGACGACCTGATCCTGGTCACGGGCTCGCTCTACGTGGTAGGCGCCGCCCGCGCTGCGCTGGCCGGCGACGGCTGATCGGCGATCCGCGCTCGGCGGGCTAGCGTTGACCTCCGCCATGGCTAACTCAGGACAGTCGAACTCAGAACGCACGCTGGTGATCTGCAAGCCCGACGCGGTGGAGCGCGGCCTCACCGGGGAGATCATCACCCGCCTGGAGCGCAAGGGCCTGCACCTCGTGGCGGCCGAGCTGCGCACCATCGACGAGGCCACGGCCAACTCGCACTACGCCGAGCACGTCGGCAAGGGCTTCTACCCCGACCTCCTGGCGTTCATCACCCGCTCGCCCTCGCTCGTGATGGTCGTCGCCGGCGCCGGCGCCGAGACCTTCCGGGTGGTGCGCACGCTCATGGGCCCCACCAACCCGGCGGAGGCGCCGCCCGGCACGATCCGGGGAGACTTCGGCATCGAGGTCACCGAGAACCTCGTCCACGGCTCCGACGGGCCCGAATCCGCAGCTCGGGAGATCGCGATCTTCTTCCCGGCGCTCGCCTGAGCCCCCCGCCGGCGGATGCTGACGCTCCTCGCAGCTCCTTGCAACCCAGGGTGAGCGGCGTCTCCGCCCTGGTGGTCCACAGGGCCGGTTGCTAGGCTGCCCCATTGCCGGGCTTTGGCGGCCTCACCGGGGCTACGCCGCGCCGGATCGCGGACACACCGACGAACACCGCGGAACACGGACGAGCTCGCACCAGAGAGGTTGCTGATGGGCCGTGACATGGCAGTCGATCTCGGGACCGCGAACACCCTCGTCTACGTGCGGGGCCAAGGGATCGTCCTGAACGAGCCCTCGGTGGTGGCGATCAACACCAAGGACGGCCGCCCCCTGGCCGTGGGGGCCGAAGCCAAGCGTATGATCGGCCGCACGCCGAGCCACATCCAGGCGGTGCGGCCGCTGAAGGACGGCGTGATCGCCGACTTCGAGATCTGCGAGAAGATGCTGCGCTACTTCATCCATCGGGTGCACCGCAACCGGTGGGTCAAGCCGCGGATGGTGATCTGCGTGCCCTCGGGCATCACGGGCGTGGAGCAGCGCGCCGTGCAGGAGGCGGCGGAGTACGCCGGCGCCCGCAAGCCGGCCTACATCATCGAGGAGCCCATGGCGGCGGCGATCGGCGCCGGCCTGCCCGTCCAAGATCCGGCGGGGAACATGATCGTCGACATCGGGGGAGGCACCACCGAGGTGGCGGTGATCTCGCTCGGCGGCATCGTCGCCAGCCAGTCCGTGCGCGTCGGCGGGGACGAGATGGACGAGGCGATCATGCAGTACATCAAGAAGGAGTACAACCTGGCCCTGGGCGAGCGCACCTCCGAGGAGGTCAAGATCGCGCTGGGCAGCGCATGGCCCCTCCAGGACGAGCTGCAGGCCGAGATCCGCGGGCGCGACCTGCTCAGCGGGCTGCCCAAGACCGTGGTGATCACCACCGGCGAGATCCGCGAGGCGCTGGCCGAGCCGGTGGCTGCGATCGTCGACGCGGTGAAGGTCACGCTGGACAAGACGCCGCCCGAGCTGGCCGCCGACATCATGGAGCAGGGCATCACGTTGGCCGGCGGCGGCGCGCTGCTCAACGGCCTTGACGCCCGTCTCGTCAACGAGACCGGCATGCCGATCAACATCGCGCCGAACCCCCTGTTCGCGGTGGCGCTGGGTTCGGGCCAGTCGCTCGAGGAGTTCGACGCGCTGAAGGAAGTCCTGTTCTCGGCCAGCCGGCCGTAACCCCCGTCTCGCCGCCCCCCGCCCTCGCCTCGTGGCCCTCCAGCCCGCCCGCGGCGCCCGCGCCCGTTTCGTGCTGGCCCTGGTGGTGGTCAGCGCGCTCACGCTGGTCACGCTCGACCTGCGCCAGGTCGCGGCCGTGCAGACCGCGCGGTCGTGGCTGCTCACCGCGCTCGACCCGGTGGGCGGCGCCCTCGCCGGCGCGTTGGCGCCGGTGACCGACACCGCGCGCGGCGCGTTCCGGTATGACGACGTCCGCGACGAGAACCGCCGGCTGCGGGACCGGGTCGCGGAGCTGGAGAGCGCGCAGGTGCAGCAGACCAACGCCCAGCAGCTCCTCGAGGAGGTGCTGGCGCAGAACCGCATCCCCACGCCCGCGGCCGCCCCGAAGGTGCTGGCCCGGGTGGTGTCGGGCCCGGTGTCGAGCTTCGAGAACACGATCAAGCTCGACAAAGGCGCCGACGACGGCGTCGAGGCCGAGATGGTCGTGGTGACCGGCGCCGGCCTCGTCGGGCGGGTCGTCGACGTGACGCCGAACCGGTCGGTGGTGGCCCTCGCCGACAGCCGCGACTTTGGGATCGGCGTGCGGGTGGTCGGCTCGCAGCTCACGTTGGTGGCGCGCGGCCAGGGCCGGGGCCAGCCGCTCCTGATCCAGGGCGAGGTGGACCGCGCCGCGGGCCTTGTCAACGGCGACGGCGTGGTCACGAGCGGGCTCGACCGCAGCCTGTTCCCGCCCGACATCCCCGTCGGTGTCGTCGAGGGGGTGACCGACACGCCGGCCGGCAAGGCGCAGGTCCGGGTGGAGGTGCGCCTCGCTGCGGCGTTCGACGAGCTCTCGTTCGTGTCGGTCCTGCTCTGGAAGCCCCCGGCCTGACCCGGCGCGCTGTCGGAGTGGAGCGCCGGGCCCGTCACGTGTCTCCCCCCGCGCTCGGCTAGCCTGCGATCCCTGGTGGCTCAACGCCTGGCGCAGCAGACCCTGCCGGCCAAGGGGGCCCGTGCGGCGGCCCTCGGGCGCGTCGGCGCCGCGGTGGTGACGGCGGCGCTGGTGCAGACCGCGCTGGTGTCCCAGGTGCGCGTCGGTGGCGCGTGCCCCGACGTGCTGCTCCTGCTCGCGCTGGGCGCCGGGGCCGCCGCCGGCCCCGAAAAAGGGGCCCTCGTCGGGTTCTTCGCCGGGTTGGCGTACGACGTGCACTTGCAGACCCCGCTTGGGCTCTCGGCCCTGGTGTACGCGTTGGCCGCCTACGGGGTGGGGCTGGCGCAGCTGCCGTTCAGCCGCCACGCCCGCTGGTTGGCCTCGCTCACGATCGGCCTGGGCTCGGCGGCGGCGGTCGGCGCGTTCCTGGCCGTGGGCCTGGTGTTGGGCCAGAGCCAGCTCCTGGACGCGCCGGTGGCGGCGGCGGTGCTGGTGGTCGGCGCCGTGAACGCCGTGTTGGCGCCGCCCGCCCGCCGCTTCGCCGAGTGGGTGCTCCGCTGATGCGCCGCCGGCTCCTTCCCCGGGCGGCGCCGGCGCCGGGCGACCCCGCGCCGGCGCACTCGCCGCGCCTGCGCATCGCGGCGTTGGGCGTGATCGCGCTGTCGCTCTTCGCCGCGCTGTACGCCCGGCTCTGGTACCTGCAGATCATGGCCGGCCCCACCTACGAGCAGCAGGTGACCGCGGCCAGCCGGTACCGGCGCGTGCAGTACGCCGCCGAGCGCGGCCGGCTGCTCGACCGCGCCGGCCGGGTGCTGGTGGACAACCGGGAGGCGGCGGCGGTCACGATCGACCGCGACGTGTACCGCCAGCTCGAGGACAAGTCGGGGCTCATCCTGCGCCTCGCCCGCCGGCTGAACGAGGCCGGGATCCTCATCAAGGCAGAGGACATCGAACGACGCCTGAACGACGCCCGCTTCGACCCGCTGAAGCCGGCGCCGATCGTCGACGACGTCGACGCCGACCTCGAGCGCTACCTGCTCGAACGCTCCTACGAGTTCCCCTCGGTCGACGTGGAGCGCCACATCGTGCGGACCTACCCCTACGGGCACGGCGCCGCCCACCTGCTCGGTTACGTCGGCAAGATCCGCGAGGACGAGCTGGAGGCCCGCCAGGCCAGCCCGAGCCAGGCCGTGAAGCAGTACCAGGGCGGCGACGAGACGGGCCAGACCGGCATCGAGCGCAGCTTCGAGGACGACCTGCGGGGCGTGCCCGGAAACCGGGTGATCCAGATCGACGCCCGCAACCGCCCGGTCGCCACGGCGTCGGAGACGCCGGCGGAGCCCGGCGCCGACGTGCAGCTCACGATCGACATCGACCTGCAGGTGAAGGTGGAGGAGCTGCTGGCCCAGACCCTCGAGCAGGCGCGCCGCCAGCCCAAGGAGCGCTCGGCGGACCCGGACTTCACCGCCCCGGCCGGGTCGGTGGTGGTGCTCGACGCGCAGACCGGCGAGATCCTGGCCTCTGCGTCGTATCCGACCTATGACCCCGGCGAGTTCGTGGGCGGCATCAGCGACACCCGGTTCCGGGAGCTGAACGACCCGGCGTCGCATTTCCCGCTGCTCAACCGGGCGATCCAGAGCACGTACGCGCCCGGCTCCACGTTCAAGCTGATCACCGCCTACGCCGGCCTGGCTAGCGGCGTGATCTCGGCCGGGGAGCGGGTGGACGACGGCGGCTCGTACCGCATCGAGCGCTGCCGCGGCGAGAAGTGTGAGTTCCGCAACAGCGGCGGCACCGCCTACGGCCCGGTCGACCTGCGCAAGGCGCTCACGGTGTCGAGCGACGTGTACTTCTACCGGCTCGGCGAGCGGTTCTGGGTCGACAAGGACCAGTACGGCGAGACCGCCCTGCAGGACGTCGCCCGGGTGTTCGGCTTCGGCGCGCTGACCCAGGTGCAGCTCCCCTCCGAGCGGGCGGGCCTGATCAGCGACCCGGCCTTCAAGGCCCGCCGCCACGACCAGAAGCCCCAGGTGTTCCCCGACGGGGATTGGCGCACGGGGGACAACGTGAACCTGGCGATCGGCCAGGGCGACGTGGGGGTGACGCCCCTGCAGCTGGCCAGCGCGTACGGGGCTTTCGCCAACGGCGGCGGGCTGTTCGCGCCCAACCTGGCGCGGGCGGTGCGTGACCCGGCCACCGGCGCCGCGGTGCGCGAGTTCGGACCGCGGGAGCTGCACCGGGTGGACCTGCCGCCGGCGTTGCGGGACCCGATCCTCGCCGGCCTCCTCGGCGCCGTGCGCGCCGAGGAGGGCACGGCCTACGCCGCATTCGGCGGCTTCCCGCTCGACCGGTTCCCGTTGGCGGGCAAGACCGGCACGGCGCAGGTGAGCAGGGGCAGGGCCGACACCGCGCTGTTCGTCGCCTTCGGCCCGGTCCCGGAGCCCCGCTACGTGGTGGCGGCGGTGCTGGAGGAGGCGGGCTTCGCGGCGCGCACCGCGGCGCCGTTGGTGCGCGCCGTGTTCGAGCAGCTCGAACCGGTCAAGGCGCTTGGTCCGACGGCGCCGGCTGCTCGTCGCCCGGCCGAGGCGCCCGACCCCTCGGCGAGCGCCGGCCCTGCGCCCACGGCGGGCTGGATCTCTCGGTCACTGGC
>JBJXGF010000077.1:0-38119 GCA_046153015.1 Acidimicrobiales bacterium
TGGTCGTCGGCGGGGAAGAACGCCTCGATCGACAGCTCGGCGACGGTGACGTCGAGCGCGGTGCCAAAGGTGGAGATGGTGCTGAAGAACGACAGCTCCTCGCCGTCGACGGTGGTGAGCTCCATCGGCAGGAACAGCATCTGCGCCGGACCGGCGCCGATCGGGCTGGGCTGGGTGAGGTCCGGATACCCGCGCACCTCGGCCAACAAGTCCTGCAGACCCGGGTCGCCGCTCACCAACGCTTCACGCTGCAGCCGAGTCAGCAGGTGGTGGGAGTACTCGCCCATGTTCCTGACGCGGGGCGCGAGGCCTTCGGGGTGCAGCCCGAGCCGGTAGGCGTTGATCGGCGGCTCGATCAGGTGGGCCGCCACGCCGGGGGTGAACAGCCGCAGCGCGGCGGCGTTGGCGGCCACGAGGTCCCACCGGCGGTTGACGATCACCGCCGGGTACGGCTCGTGGCCCGACAACACCCGATCCAACGCGTCCCGAACCGGGCCCATCTCCTCGTCCTCCAGCGAGCGCTCCCGGTAGACGGGCGCGTAGCCCGCGGCCAGCAGCAACGCGTTGCGCTCACGCAGCGGCGCCTCCAGGTGCTCCGCGAGGTACAGCACCAGCTCCCGGCTCGGCTTCGACCGCCCTGTCTCCACGAAGCTCAGGTGCCGAGACGACACCTCGGCCTCCGACGCCAGCTCGAGCTGGCTCAGGCGACGGCGCTGCCGCCACTCCCGCAGCAGCTCGCCGACACCGGTACGAACGGGAGTCTGCGTCGACGTCATCGACGCGCAGGGTACCGGCGCGCGCGACGCGATTCACTTACCTGCGAGGTCAACCCTGCAGAGCGCTTACGTGTTCAGCTCGCGGTAGACCGAGTCGCCGGCCGCCTCGTCGGCGTCCTCCTTCAGCGACCAACCGAGGGCGAAGGCGGCGAGCGCGCCGCTCATGGCCACGCCGACCGGCATGAGCACCACGAGGAACACGGCGAGGACGATCGCTCCGGCCACGGCGGCGATCCTACCGTGAGGCGCGCAGCGGCCGCCGAGTCGGCCACACCGGCGGGAACCCCTGGTGCGCCCACACCGCGGCGGCGACCGCGGCGAACACCGCATCCCCGCCGTTGACCACCGCCGCGGCCGAGGGCTCGATCTCCACCTCGATGGGGGGCGTGTCGAGCGCCCGCAGCACACCGAACGAGCGGACCGTGAGGTCCTCCACCTCGCCCTCGGCGCTCACGGCGAGCGCTTCGGAGGTGACCCAGCTCGCCGCCATGTGGGCGGCGCCCACGCAGTAGGAGCGGAGCACGACCTCGTCGAGCGGCTCGCCGCAGGCCACCCGCACCCGCAGCGATCCGTCGGCGCCCACCGCCGCCGAGGCCCGAGCCCCGGCCGGGGAGACCACCTCGGCCACGCCGCGAGCGGCGGCGGCGAGGGCGGCGGCCTCGGCCCAGCCGGCGCCCCGCAGGTCGGCGCTCACCGCCGGGCCGGCCACGTCGAGCTCGTCCACCTCGGCAAAGACGCCGGCGGCGGCGAACCACCGGCGCATCGCCTCGGCCGCTCCCGGCGAGCGAGCCAGACGCACCGAGATGCGGCCCTGCGCATCGACGCCCGCCGCGATCGGGGGGCGCTTGGGCCCGAGGCGCACGGTGTCTTCCCGGGAGAGCAGCACCCGCACGCAGCGGCCCGTCTCGTCGGCCAAACGGCGGGCCGCGGCCGGCGCCGGCGAGGCGAGCTTGGCCCCGAACGCCCCGCCGTTGGCCAACGGGCTGGCCGGCTCGCCGCCAGGCTCGCACCACGAGGCGTCGGTCTCGAGATACGCCGGCTCGACCCAGCTCGTCTGCAGCGTGCGCACCCACGGACCGTCCGGGACCTCGATCGGGGGCCGCTCCTCGACCGTGCTGCGCCGGCCCTGCACCTTGCCGGCGGCGGCGCGCGCCTCGCGCAGCGTCTCGCCGAGGGCCCAACCGCCCCGTCCGTCGGGAACCGCCACCAGCGCGCCGGGCGGCGCGACATCGTCGGCGAAGCCGGCGCGCCCGAGCGCCACGTGCGGGCCGACCTGCTGGCGCCCACCGCTCTCGATGGCGGCGCGGGCCGACGCCGCGGCCAGGTCGCGAGCCGGCGACGGGGTGCCGGGGGCGGCGGCGACCGCGGCGGCCTCGAGGATCGTGCGCCAACCGGTGCAGCGGCAGAGGTGAGCCAGCAGCGCCCGTTCGACCGTCGCCGCGTCGGTCGGCTCAGCCAGGGCGGCCAGGCGCACGACGATCCCCGGCGTGCAGAACCCGCACTGGCTGGCCCCCGCGGCGCAGAACGCGTCGGCCCAACGGGCCCGGATCGCTGGGTCGAGGCCGTCGACGGTGGTGACGGCCCGGCCGGCCACCCGGCGCACCGGCGTCACGCAGGCCACACGCGCCGCCCCGTCGACCAGCACCGTGCAGCAACCGCACTGGCCCTGGGGGCTGCAGCCGTCCTTCGGGGCGCGCACGCCCAGATCGTCCCGGAGCGCATCGAGCAGGGTCGCAGACTGGTCCGAGACCGTCACGGGGGCGCCGTCGAGGAGGAACGAGATCGGCATCACCGCAGTGCTAGCAGCACGGAGGGAGCGGAGCCGCGTCGGGCGGGGCGGCGCCGGGCGCTAGCGTCGGGCCCCGAGTGACCGAGATCGCGCGACGCAACCGCCCGCCGGCGGCCGCCCCCGCCCTACCCGCCGGCCGCATCAGCCGCCGCCGTCTCCTGGCCGGCGCCGGCGCCGCCGCCCTGCTGGCGGCGTGCGGGAGCAGCGACGGCGAGGGAAGCGGATCCAGCGGCGACGAGCACGTGCTCATCCCCGTGTTCGACGTGGGGCGGGCCGGGCCGATGCTGCGCACCGGCATCGAGCAGCGCACGGTGTGGACCCTGGCCGGCGCCGACGGGGCCGTGCTCTCCGAGGGTCTGCCCGCGGCGCTGTCGTTCACGCTGAGCCTCGACGGCCAGCAGGTGGGCGCCCCGCTCGAGGCCACGCGGCACGAGGCCGGCGTGCCCCGCCCGTACTACCCGCTGCGCTTCACGGTGGCCCAGCCGGGCGTCTACACCGCCGCGGTCGACTTCCGCCGGCAGCGCCTCGAGCAGCAGTTCCTCGTCGGCTCGCCCGAGCAGGTGCCGCTCGTGCAGCCCGGCGAGGCGGCCATCCCCACGCCGACGCCGACCACGACCGACGCCAGGGGGGTGCGGCCGATCTGCACCCGCAACCCGGTGTGCCCGTTCCACGAGGTGTCCCTGGCCGACGCCTTGGGCCAGAAGCGGCCCACCGCGCTGTTGATCTCCACGCCGGCGTTCTGCCAGACCGCCGTGTGCGGGCCGGTGCTGGAGACCCTCGTCGAGGCGGCGCCCAGCTACCCGGGGGTCACCTTCGTGCACGGCGAGGTGTACAGCAACGGCGAGGAGCTGACCGGCGATCTCACCAAGGCGAAGATCGCCGAGGTGGTCACCGCCTACAAGCTCACCTTCGAGCCGAGCCTCGTGGTGATCGGCGCCGACGGCAAGGTGCTGGAGCGCCTCGACTTCGCGTTCGACCGGACCGAGACGACCAGCGCGCTGGATCGGCTGCGCTAGCGCTCGGCCGGCTCAGCTGTGTCCATCCCGGGGGCTGCGCCCCCGGACCCCATCCACGGCCGGCTCGCTGGCGCTCCCCGACCGTGCAGCTGAGCTTCGCTCAGCTGAACGACTGCCCGCAGCCGCAGGTGCGCTGAGCGTTGGGGTTGTCGATGGCGAAGCCGGCCTGCTGCAGGCCGTCCTTGTAGTCGAGCGTGGCGCCCTTCAGCAGCGTGGCGCTCGACGGGTCGACCACGACCTTGACGCCGCCCTGCAGCTCGGTCAGGTCGTCCGACTCGATCTCGGTGTCGAAGAACATCTCGTAGCTGAAGCCCGAGCAGCCGCCCGGGCGCACGGCGACGCGCAGCGCCAGCTCGGAGTTGCCTTCGGACTCGATGAGCTCCTTGACCTTGACCGCTGCGGTGTCGGTGAGGGTGATCACGGATGAGCCTCCTGGATGGGGCGGGTGGCGCAGCGCGCCGGCGCCCGCACGGGTGTGAACACTGGGGTCTGGCTCGCGATTCCCGCGCTCAGCGGCACCTGAGGTCCACCTGGCAGGGGTCGCGATCGGCGAGGGAGCGGAAGCCGACGACCTCGGCCTCGGAGTCGGCGCAGCCGGCCACGAAGCCCTCGACCATGCCCTGGTGCAGGCTGCACACGAGGTCGGGGTTGGCCTCGGCCAGCTCGCGGAACGGGCAGTGCAGGAACGCGATCGTGGCCACCTCGTCGTCGGCGGCGGATGCGGGATCGAATCCGAGCTCGGCGAGGTAGCGGCCGAGGGCCTCGGCGCAGGAGCCCACCGCCGCCCCGGCCGCGTCGGCTCGGCCCTGGCTGCGGCCGACGTCGAGCGCTTCGCCGCCGCCGAGGCCGGCGTCGGACGCCAGGCGCACGAGCATGCGGGCGAGGAGGGGGAACACGGCCGGTTCGAGCCCGAGCGCCGGCGCCGAGGCGCTCGGCGCGTACCGGTGCTGTGGGCGGCCCACGCCCCCGCGGGCGTCGATGAACAGCTCGAGCAGGCCCGCTTCGCGCATGCGCTCGAGGTGGGGGCGAACGGTGTTGACGTGCAGGCCGAGCTGCTCGGCGATCTCGGCGGTGGCGAGCGGGCGGCGGGCCCGGGCGAGCTCGAGGTAGATGGCGTAACGGGTGTTGTCTCCGAGGGCCTTGAACACCGCCAGCCGCGACACAGCCGGACCCGGGTGGTGCTCCTCCCCGGGCGCCGCATCGTCGCCCGGCAGGGCGAGGGGACGGTCTTCCGCGCTCACACGGCTAGATTACACGGGCGCAGCCGGTAAAATCGTCGCCGTGACCACTCCCGTCCCGTCCGGCAGCAGCTTCGAGACCGTCTCCTCGGCGCCGCCGCTCACCGAGGAGACGGTGATGAACCTCTTGCGAGGGGTGATCGACCCCGAGCTCGGCTCGGACATCGTCGAGCTCGGCATGGCCAAGAAGGCGGTGATCTCCCCCTCCGGCGAGGTGGTCGTGACCGTGGCGCTCACCACCTCGGGCTGCCCGTTGCGGGCGCAGCTCCAGAAAGACGTGAAGACGCGCGTCGGCGCCTATCCGGGCGTCACCTCCGTGAAGATCGACTGGACCGAGATGACCCAGGCGGAGAAGGCCCGGGCCATGGCCGCCGCCCGCTGGAACAAGGCCCAGGACGCGCCGCTCACCGCGGTCTCGCCGACCACCAAGGTGATCTGCATCGCCTCGGGCAAGGGCGGGGTGGGCAAGTCGTCGGTCACGGTCAACCTCGCGGTGGCGCTCGCCGCCCGGGGGCTGCGCGTCGGGGTGCTCGACGCCGACATCTGGGGTTTCTCGATCCCTCGCATGCTCGGCCTCGAAGGCCGGCTCCAGGGCGCGGCGGGCGTCGACGGCGCGAAACAGATCGCCCCGCACACCAAGACCGTGGGCGCCGGGCGGCTCGAGGTGGTGTCGATGGGGTTCCTCGTGGACCACGAGGACGATGCGCTGATGTGGCGGGGGCTGATCCTCAACCGGGCCGTGCAGCACTTCCTGGAAGACGTGCAGTGGGGCGAGCTCGACTACCTGCTCATCGACATGCCGCCGGGCACCGGCGACGTGCAGATGGGCCTGGCCAGGATGCTGCCCCGGGCCGAGATGATCATCGTCACCACGCCGGCCAAGGCGGCGCAGATGGTGGCTGCTCGAGCGGCCACCATGGCCCGCAAGTGCTACCTCCGGGTGGCCGGGGTGATCGAGAACATGTCGGAGTTCCACGCGCCCGACGGGCAGGTCTTCGCCCTGTTCGGCCGGGGCGGCGGCGAAGCGCTGGCCGCCGAGGTGGGCGCACCGCTGCTCGGCTGCGTGCCGATCGAGCAGGCGGTGGCCGAGGGCGGCGACGCCGGCCAGCCGGTGGCCCTCGGCGAGGGTCCCGCGGCCGACGCGTTCCGGGCCATCGCCGCCAAGATCGTGGAGGAGACCGCGCCGCCGGTGGCCATGGCCGGCTGCAGCGCTCGGATGATGGAGGCGGCGCTGGCCGCGCTCGACGCGCTCGACGCCGAGGAGGCCGCCGCCGGCGCCTGAGCCCGCGGCGGGGCCCTCAGCGGCCAGGCGGGAGCGGGCCCTTCGGCGCCTCACGAGCCGGGTCGTCGACCCGGTCCGCGTCGACCGGGTTCGCGTCGACCAGGTTCGCGTCGACCACATCGGCGTCGACCACCGGGCCGCCGCCGAAACGCTCGAAACGGTCGAAGCCGGCGGCGCGCTCGACGCGCACGGCCACTCGGTGACGGAACCGCCGCATCAGCACCGTGCGCACCGCGGCCCGCACGGGGGGCAGCAGCAGGGCGATGCCGAGCAGGTCGGTGAGGAAGCCCGGCGTGAGCAGCAGGGCGCCGGCGAAGAGCACGAGGAAGCCGTCGACCAGCGACGCCCCCGGCAGCTCGCCCCGCTTGAGCTGGCCCTGGATCCGGGCGAGGAGGCCGAGGCCTTCGCGTTTGACCAGCCAGCCGCCGAGCGCGCTCACCACGATGAGCAGCGCGATCGTCTCCAGCACGCCGAACGCCTGCGCGGTCTGCACGATCAGGTACAGCTCGGCGATGGGCACGACCAGGAAGAGCAAGGCCAGCACGACGGCCATGCGGCCAGGCTAGCGCCGGGCGTTGCGTAGGCTCGGGCGGTGACCGCTCGCCCCCCCTCGGTCGACGCGTTGGCCCGCTCGCTGCGCGGGTCCGGGCTGCCCCACCCGCTGCTGGTGGAGACGGCCCGGCGGGCCATCGCCGAGGGCAGGGTCGCCGAGGCGGACAGCCTGGCCCGGGAGCGGGCGCGGGCGCTGCTCCAGCCGGTGGTCAACGCCACCGGCGTGCTGCTGCACACCAACCTCGGGCGCGCCCCGTTCGCGTACGCCCAACCGGCCGCCTACACCAACCTCGAGCTGCGCCTCTCCACCGGCCAGCGGGGCTCGCGCCACGAGCACACCGCATCGCTGCTCGCCCTCGCCGCCGGCGCCGAGCGGGCGATCGTGGTGAACAACTGCGCGGCGGCGGTGCTGCTGGCCCTGGCCGCCCTCGCCGCCGGCCGGGGGGCGGCGGTCTCGCGCGCCGAGCTGGTGGAGATCGGCGGCGGGTTCCGGGTGCCCGACGTGATGGCGCAGTCCGGCGCCCGGCTGGTGGAGGTGGGCACGACCAACCGCACCCGCCGATCGGACTACGAGCGGGCCCTCGCCCGCCCGGGCGACGACGTGGCGGTGCTGCTCAAGGTGCACCAGTCCAACTACCGGATCGTCGGCTTCACCGAGACCGTCGAGGTGGCCGAGCTGGCCGGGCTGGGCGCCCCGGTGGTGGTGGATCTCGGCTCGGGGCTCCTCGACGCCGCCTGCCCGTGGCTGCCCGACGGGCCGCCGCCGTGGCTGGCCGGCGAGCCGGCGGCCCGCCAGAGCCTCGCCGCGGGGGCCGACCTCGTGCTGTTCTCGGGCGACAAGCTCCTCGGCGGCCCGCAGGCCGGGATCATCGCCGGGCGGGCCGAGCTGGTCGACGCCTGCGCCCGCCACCCGCTCGCCCGGGCGCTGCGGCCGGGGGGCCTCCTGCTCGGCGCCCTGGGCGAGCTGGCCCTCACCTACCTCGACCGGCGCGGCCTCGACATCCCGTTCTGGCGGATGGCCGTGCAGAGCACCGGCGCCCTGCGGGCCCGGGCGGAGGCGATCGGCGTCGGCGAGGTGGTCGACACGGCGGCCACGACCGGCGGCGGGACGCTCCCCGGCGTCGAGATCCCCAGCGTGGGTCTGGCCGTGCGCGGCGACCGGCTGGCCGCGCTGCGAGACGCCGAGCCGGCGATCATCGCCCGGGTGCACGAGCAGCGCACGATCTGCGATCTGCGCACGGTCGAGCCCGAGCACGACGCCCACCTCGGCGCGGCGCTGGCCGCGACCGTCTCGTAGGCTCGCCGACGATGCACGTCGTCGCCACCGCCGGCCACGTGGACCACGGCAAGTCGACGCTGGTGCTCTCGCTCACCGGCACCGACCCCGACCGCTTCGCCGAGGAGAAGGCACGCGGGCTCACGATCGACCTCGGCTTCGCCCACTGCCGCCTCGAGTCGGGCCGCGAGATCGCGTTCGTCGACGTGCCCGGCCACGTCCGGTTCCTCAAGAACATGCTGGCCGGGGTGGGGATGGTCGACGCCTGCCTGTTCGTGGTGGCCGCGACCGAGGGCTGGAAGCCGCAGTCCGAGGAGCACCTCCGCATCCTCGAGCTGCTCGGGCTGCGCCACGGCGTGGTCGCGCTCACCAAGGTCGGCCTCGTCGACGACGAGCTGCGCGAGCTCGCCCGGCTCGACGTGGAGGAGCACGTGGAGGGCACGTTCCTGGCCGACGCCGACATCGTGGAGGTCGACTCGCTGAGCGGCGAGGGCCGCGCCGAGCTGCTCGCCGCGCTCGACGCGCTGACCGCCGCCGCGCCCACCGCCGCCGACCTCGACCGCCCTCGCCTGTGGGTGGACCGCGCGTTCGCGGCGCGGGGTGCGGGCACGGTCGTGACCGGCACGTTGGTCGGGGGCGCGCTGGCCGTCGACGACGAGCTGCTGCTGTGCCCGCGCGGCAAACGGGTACGGGTCCGCTCGCTCCAGAGCCTCCACCAGCCCCAGCCTCGGGTGGGGCCCGGCAACCGCACCGCGGTCAACCTCACCGGCGCCGCCCGGGAGGAGATCGAACGCGGCGACGCGCTCGTGACCCCCGGCCGCTGGCAGCTCACCCAGCGGATCGACGCCAGCCTCACCGTGCTGGCCTCGCTCGACCACGACGTGTCACGGCGGGGCGCCCACGTGGCCTACCTCGGCTCGGGCGAGCATCCGGTGAAGCTGCGGGTGCTCGGCCGGGAGGCGATCCCGCCGGGCGCCAGCGGCTTCGTCCGCCTGCACCTCCCCCACCCCCTCCCGCTGCTGCCCGGGGACCGGTTCGTGCTGCGCGAGTTCGGGCGCGCCGAGACGGTGGGCGGCGGCGAGGTGCTCGACGTCGACCCCGTCCGCCCCGCCTCCAAGGCGCGGCCCGACCGCTCGGTGGAGCGGGTGGTGGCTGAACGGGGCTGGGTGCGGGCCGAGGTGCTGGAGCGCCTCACGGGCCAGCGCCGGGCCCCCGACGCGGGGCCCTACGTGGTGGACCCCGACGCCTGGGCGGCGGCCAAGACTCGGCTCCGGGCCCGGGTCGAGCAGGCCGGCCCCCTCGGGCTCGACGTGGCCGCGCTCGACGAGCGCGAACGGTTGGCTCTGGCCGCGCTGGACGACGTGACCGTCGACGCCGGCCGCGCCACGCTCGGCGAGGCGGCCGATCCGCTGGCCAGCCACCCGTTCGTGGCCGCCCTCGAAGCGGCCCCGTTCGCGCCGCCGGGCGCCGAGGGCGTCGACAAGGCGGAGCTGCGTGAGCTGGCCCGCCGCCGGCTGGTGGTGCAGCAGGACGGCGTGTTCTTCGCGCCGGCTGCGCTCGACGCGGCGGCGCGCAAGGTGGCGGAGCTGCTCGCGGTGCAGCCGGCCGGGGTGACCGTGGCCGAGGTGCGCGACGCGCTCGGCTCCACCCGCAAGCACGTGCTCCCCCTGCTGGCGCTGCTCGACGCCGGCGGGATGACCCGGCGGCGGGGCGACGCGCGCATCGCGGGGCCCCGCCTGCCCGAGGTGGAGCCTCGCTGACGCGTTCGGGGCCTGGCTAGACCAGGCCCCGCTCCATCAACAGCTGCTTGCGTTCAACCTCGTTCAAGCCCCCCCAGATCCCGTGCGGCTCCCGGATGCTGATCGCATAGTCCAGGCAGTCGCGGCGCACAGGGCACGACCGGCAAATCTCCTTCGCCCGGCTTTCCCGTGCCTGCTTCTCGTCTTTTCGCTCGAAGCGAGGCGGTGGGAAGAAGACCTGCGCGTGGGGCCCCCTGCACGCGGCGCGCGGCTGCCAATCATCTTCGATCCGCTGAACGGCCAAGTGTTCCCCCTTTCCGCGGCGACAGTACCGTTGGGCCCAAAGCCCTACAAGGGTGACTTTCGCGAGCGCACGCATCACTGCCGCGAGCGAGACGCCGTCTCAGCTGGGGGGCGCCGCCTCAGCTGCGGTCCCGGGCCCGCTCCCGGTAGTCGCGGGCCCCGCCCGACTCCGGCTCGACCTCCACGATCAGCCCTTCGATGCCCACCACCCGGAGCCGGTCGCCGGCCTGGAGGGGAGTTGCGCGGTTGGTGCGGGCCCGCCACGGCGCCGAGCGCACGCTGATCGTCCCCTCCGGGTCGACCGCAGTGAGCGCCATGCCGATCTCGCCGATCATCCAGTCCCGCCCGATGGTGGGGGTGGAGAAGCGGGCGCGGACCATCGAGGGCATGCCCGAGAGGAACGTGACCAGCACCCCGGCGAACGCCACGGCGATCGTGACCCAGGACATCGACACGCCGTCGAAGAGCGTGAACGTGCCCACCGCGAACAGGGTGAGGCCCACGCCCGTCCAGAACCGCGGCACCCCGGTCTGCACGTCGACCGCGAACGCGACGAAGGCCCCCACCAGCAGCGCCACCGCCCACCAGCGCAGCGGCAGCGCCGCCAGCCCGTAGCAGCCGAGCAGGAGCGACACCGCGCCGACCACGCCGGCCACGCCCACGCCGGCGGTGTACAGCTCGAACAGGATGAGCCCGAGGCCGACCACGAACAGCAGGTACGCCACCGGAGGGCTGGCCACGTTGTGCACGAGCCGGGGCCCGAGCGGGGGCTTGGCGAAGAGCACGTCGTTCTGCGGCTGCAGGCGGATCTCGTCGCCCTGCTGGATCTGCCGGGTCACCACCTGCTCGAGGTTGATGATGAAGTCGCCGATCGTGGCGGCTGGCACGAGCCCGACGGCGAGGGCGTCGTCGACGCCGATGAAGCGGTCGCGCACGCGATTCGCCTCTGGGCCGAAGAGCACGCCGAAGGTGTCCACCGGCAGGATCTGGTCGCCGGCCTGGCCGATCTTGGCGCCGTGGGCGATGCCGCCCGGCAGCGCCGCCGCGGCGAGCTGGGCGGCCGCGCCGGCCGCCTTCGCGCCCGACGGCCCGACCCAGGCGGAGACCGGCACGCTCGAGGCCCGCATCCGCTGGGCCAGCTCGACGATGCGGGCGTCGGACACCACGGCGCCGGGGCTGTTCAGCCGGAGCACCACGGCGGCCCGCTGCTCACGCTCCGCGTCGGCGATCGAGCGCTGCACGAAGTCGACCAGGATCGGGTCGAGCAGGCCGCTCACCTCGATCACCATGACCGCCTTGCCGGCGTCGGGCACCACGGCCTGCTCGGGCGCCGCCGCGGCGGCCGGCGCCGCCAGGGCGAGGGCTGACGCGCAGAGCAGCGCGACCACGATCACTAGTCTTCGCACCAGATTCTCCCGGCCGAGCCGACCCGAGCGACTGCGCACCTGTGGATCCAACTTCGTTCTTCACCGCGTCTCGCGTGCACATCGTTGCCGGCAAGGGGGGCGTCGGCAAGAGCACCCTCACCGCCGTGCTGGCTCGCGCGGCGGCGGCCCGCGGGCTGTCGGTGCTGGTGCTGGCGGTCGAGTCGGCCGGGCCCTTGCCGAGGCTGCTCGGCCTCGACGCCGAGCCCGGCGCCCTTGCCGAGCCCACGGTAGCCCCCGCCGCCGGCCTGCCCGGCGCCGTAGCCCTGCAGGTGCTCTCGCCCGATCGCGCCCTGCTCGAGTACCTCGAGGACCACGGGTTGGGCGGCCTCGCCCGCCGGCTGGCCAAGGCCCAGACCGTGGAGCTCGTCGCCTACGGCGCGCCGGGCATGAAGGACCTGCTGGTGCTGGGCAAGATCAAGCAGCTCGAGCGGGCCGGGGCGGCCGAGGTGATCCTCGTCGACGGGCCCGCCTCGGGTCAGGCCATCGGCTTCCTGCGCGCCCCGGCCGCGCTGGCGCAGTCGGCGCGCACCGGGCCGATCCACCACCAGGCCGTGGCGGTGCTCGCCCTCCTGGCCGACCCCGCCCGCTGCCAGGTGCTGCTCGTGGCCACCGCCGAGGAGACCCCGGTGAACGAGCTGGTGGAGACGGCGTTCGCCCTCGAGGAGGAGGTCGGCGTGCAGCTGGGGCCGGTGGCGGTGAACGCGCTGCACCCCGCCCGGCGCCTCCCCGACGAAGACGCCTCCGCTGAGGCGGTGGCCGGCCTCGACCCGGCGCTCGCCGCGGCGCTGGTCCACGCCGCCCGCTTCCGCCGCCGCCGCCAGCAGCTCCAAGCCGACCAGCTCGCCCGCCTCGCGGCCGCGCTGCCCCTGCCCCAGCTGCTGCTGGCGAGCCGCCCGAGCCCCGAGCTCGGACCGGCCGACGTCGCCGTGTTGGCGGCCGAGCTGACCGACCAGCTCGCCGCCGGCCTCCTCAGCCCGGCGTCGTGACCGACCCGAGCCTCGACGCGCTGCTCCAGCGCTGCGCCACCGTCGCGTGCCTCGGCGCCGGAGGGGTGGGCAAGACCACGGTGGCCGCCGCCCTGGCCGTCCGCGCCGCCCAGCTCGGCCGGCGCGCCGCGGTGGTGACGATCGATCCCGCCCGCCGCCTGGCCGACGCGCTCGGCGCCGGCGCCCTCGGCAACGCCCCCCGGCTGGTGGCTGGCGACTGGCCGGGCGAGCTGTGGGCGGTGATGCTCGACACCAAGGCCACCTTCGACGAGCTCGTGGCCCGCCACGCCGCCGACGCCGACCAAGCGGCGCGGATCCTCGCCAACCGCTTCTACCGGAACGTGTCCGAGGCGCTGGCGGGCACCCAGGAGTACATGGCGATGGAGAAGCTGTACGAGCTGCAGGAGGAGCACGGCTTCGACCTGGTGGTGGTCGACACGCCGCCGTCGCGTCACGCGCTCGACTTCCTGCGGGCCCCGAACCAGCTCGGGCGTCTCCTCGACCATCGCGCCTACCGGCTGCTCACCGCGCGTGGGGTCGGAGCGGCGAAAGTGGTCAACCGGGCGGCCCAGTCCTTCGTGCGCCTGGCCGCCCGAGCGGTGGGCGCCGAGGTGCTCGACGACGCGGTGGCGTTCTTCGCCGCGTTCGACGGGATGGAGCACGGCTTTCGCGCCCGTGAGCTGCGAGCCCGCCACGCGCTGGAGGGCCCGGGCGCGGCCTTCGTGCTGGTGGCGGGGCCCCGGCGGGCGTCCCTCGAGGAGGCCGACTGGCTCGCCGACCGGCTCGGCGAGCAGGGCATCAGCGTCGGCGTGCTGGTGGTGAACCGCGTGCAGCCGAGCTTCGCCGGCGGCTCGCCCGAGGCGCTGGCGGAGCTGCTCGCCGCTCCCGGGCCGCCGGCGCGCCAGGAGCTGGCCGCGAACCTCGCCGAGCTCCGGGCGGCGGCCGAGCTGGAGGCGCACGAGCTGGCCCGGTTGAGCGGGCGCCGCTGCGCCGGCGGGCTCGTGCTCCGCGCCCCGCTCTTCGCCGACGACGTGCACGAGCTCGCCGCGCTGGAGCGCCTCGCCGCCGCCCTCGAGTAGGCCGCTCAGGCCTCGCGGGAGGCGGCCAGCGCGTCGAGCGCCTCGTCGGCGCCCTCGACGGTGTCGGCCACCGGCACGATCCGGTCGAACCCCGTGGTGTGCAGCAGCCGGGTGAGCGTGGGGCGGCTGCAGGCCACCGCCACCTCGCCGTCGGACTCGCGGGCCTTGCGGATCCCCCCGATCAACGCGCCCAGCCCCGCCGAATCCATGAACGGCACGGCCGACAGGTCGATCACCAGGCGGCGGGCCGAGGCGAAGCGGGCCAGCGCGTCGCGGAACTGGGCCACCGTGTACGCGTCGAGCTCGCCGATCGGACGGCACACCGTGCGGTCGCCGGTTTGCTCAACCACGATCTCGAGCACGGATCCTCCTGCACCACGCGCCGCCAGCGCGGCCTGGGCCGCCGCGGCGGGCGCCGAGCTTGGCGGAGGCTCATGCTACAGAAGCCAGCCGAGCCATCCGACGGGAGGTGGTCGGTTTTGGCGGGGGAACCGGGGCTAGCCTGCCCGTTCTGTGAGCACGATCCTGATCGCCACCGACGCCGGCTGGGTGTGGGACGAGGTCGACGCCGCGCTGGCCGACGCCGACACCGCCGTCTACCGGGTGCGGGCCGGGCGCGAGGTGGTCGAAGCGGTCCGCCGCGTCCGCCCCGAGCTGGTGGTGCTCGACCTGCAGATCGGGAACATGGGCGGCGTCGCCGCCGCGCTGGCCGTGCGCCAGGAGCAGGAGATGGACCGGCTGCCGGCCGCCGCCATCCTCATGCTGCTCGACCGGGAAGCCGACGTGTTCATGGCGCAGACCTCCGGCGCCGAGGGCTGGCTGATCAAGCCGCTCGATGCGTTCCGGATCCGCCGGGCGGCGGCCGCGCTGCTGGCCGGGGGCGCCTGGCGGGAAGGTCAGGGCGTCGAGCAATCGGGCTGACGAACACAGCCGGATCCGTTAGGCTGACGGCTCCCTCGGGTGGTGGCGCAGCTTGGCAGCGCGCTTCGTTCGGGACGAAGAGGCCGGGAGTTCAAATCTCCCCCACCCGACCACCACGACGCAGCCCCAGGTCCACCGACCTGGGGCTTCTTCGTCTCCTCTTCGTGTCGTCGACCCGCCGCGGTGACTGCGCCGGCCGTCAACTACGTCGGAGGCAGCAGCACCTTGTCGATCACGTGGATCACGCCGTTGGAGGCCGCCACGTCCGGCGTCACCACTCGGGCGTCGTTCACGCTCACCGTTCCGCCCGACACCGTGACCTTTGCGGCCTTTCCGCCCAGGGTCGACACCTCCTGGCCGGCGAGCTTGACCACGTCGGCTGCGGTCACGCGACCGGGGACCACGTGATACTGCAGGATCGCGGTCAGGCGCGCCTTGTCGGCGAGCAGGGCCTCTTTGGTGATGCCGAGCGACGACAGCGCTGCCCCGAACGCCTGATCGGTCGGCGCGAACACGGTGAGCGGGCCCGGCGCCCGCAACGCATCGACCAAGCCGGCCGCCTGAACCGCTTCGACCAACACCCCGAACGACCCCGCCCCGATGGCGGTGTCGACCAGGTCGCGGCTCGTCGCCGCAGTGGTCGTCGTGGCCCTGCCGGCCGCCGTGGTGGGGGCCGCCGTGGTGGTAGCCGCCGTGGTGGGCACAGCCTGCGCGGCGTCGCCCTCGTCATCGCTGGCGCATCCGAGCGCGCCCACCGCAAGCAGCGCGACGGCCGCCGCCGACAGCCTGAGCCGGTTCCTCATCGTTCGACCTCTCTGAGGGGGGTGTGACGTACGGTCAGCACTACGACGGCTCGGCCGGTGATGGATGCAGCCCCGCCGGTCGCGGGCATGATGGACGGCCGTGATCCGCTTCGACGTTCATACGGTCCGGCTCTTCCTCCACGTGCTCGGCGCGACGGTGTGGGTGGGGGGCCAGCTCGTCCTCGCCGGGCTCGTGCCCGTCCTGCGCCAGGCCGGGCCCGACGCGCCTCGCCTCGCCGCCCGGCGCTTCGCCCTGCTGTCGTGGCCGTTCTTCGGCCTGCTCATGGTCACCGGGGTGTGGAACCTCGTCGAGATCAACGCGGGCGACCGATCCTCTGCCTACAACGCCTGGCTCGGCGTGAAGATCCTCCTCGCCGCGCTCTCCGGCGTGGGCGCCGCCATCCACAGCCTGGCCCGCACCCCTGCCCTGCGCGGCGCCACCGGCGGCGTGGGCGCCCTGGCTGCGTTGGCGGCGCTGCTGCTCGGCGTCGTGCTCGTGCGCTCCTCCTGAGCGTGCGCCGGCCGCCCCGACCCCCGCGCCGGCCCGGACCGGCGCATCCGCTCGCGACGATGGGACCTTCGACCCTGATGCGAAGGGCCTCTCCGCTCGTGGCCGGGCGACCGCGACGCGCCACACTGGCGGCTTGTGAACCCGTTCACGTGATTCCGTTCACGAGCTGGAGAGAGAAAGAGTGGACAACGAACCACAGCGTTCGACGGGCGGCGCCCAAGGCCTGGCCATGGCCGTCGCCCTCTTCGCGCTCATCGGCATCGTCGTGGGCGCAACCGCCCTGGTGATCGCGCTCGACCGGCGAGGCGCTCAGGTGGCCACCACCGAGCCGACCCGGGCGGCGATCAAGCTCAGCGAGTTCGCCATCAAGGGCGACCTCGAAGTGCCCCCAGGGCCGGTCGTGCTCGAGGTGAGCAACGGCGGGGCGCAGGTGCACAACCTGCAGCTCGACAAGGGCCCGAAGAAGACCGTCGACATCCCCGCCCGGGGCTCCGACGTGCTCGAGCTCGGCAACCTCAGCGCCGGGACCTACGAGTTGATCTGCACGATCCCCGGCCATGCCGACTCGGGCATGAAGACGACGCTGACCGTGAACGCCGGCGCCATGCTGGCCGCGGCGAGCACCGGCCACAGCTCACACGGCGGCGACCAGATCGATTACGCGGCCATGGACGCGGCCATGGAGGAGACGATCAAGAAGTTCCCGGCCAAGACCTCGGGCAAGGGCAACCAGCCCCTCGCCGCCCGCACCGGCGCGGACGGGGCCAAGGAGTTCGACGTCACCGCCGAGATCATCGACTGGGAGGTCGAGCCGGGCAACATCGTCAAGGCCTGGGCCTACAACGGGATGGTCCCCGGGCCCTACATCAAGGTCAACCTGGGCGACAAGGTGCGCTTCAAGCTCACGAACAAGCTGCCGATGGGCACCGACGTGCACTTCCACGGGGTGAGCCTGCCCAACTCGATGGACGGCGTGGCGCCCGTGACCCAACCGCTGATCGCCCCCGGGCAGAGCTTCACCTACGAGTTCGTAGCCGAGAAGCCGGCGGTCGCCATGTACCACGCCCACCACCACGCTCAGATGCAGGTGCCCAACGGCCTGTTCGGCGCCTTCCAGATCGGCGACGTGGAGCTGCCCCGGGGCCGCTCGATCAGCGGCACGGCGATCCCGGCCGACCTCAAGCTGGCGGCCGAGTTCCCGATGGTGCTGAACGACGCCGGCGTGATCGGCCTGTCGCTCAACGGTAAGGGCTTCCCGGCCACCGACCCGTACGCCTTCAAGGTCGGCGACTGGGTGCTCGTGCACTACATGAACGAGGGCCTGCAGGTGCACCCCATGCACCCCCACCAGTTCCCGCAGCTGGTGGTGGCGAGGGACGGCATCCCGCTCGATCACCCGTACTTCGCCGACACCCTCACCGTCGCCCCCGGCGAGCGGTACTCGGTGCTCATGCACGTGGACAAGCCCGGAACCTGGGTCTGGCACTGCCACATCCTCAACCACGTGGAGCGAGAAGACGGGATGTTCGGCATGGTCACCGCGCTCATCGCCTCCTGACCCCACGCCGCTGACCACCGGGCCGGACCGCGCGCAGCACGCGGTCCGGCCCGGTGGCGCGTCCTAGACGAGCTGCGCTCACACGAGCCCGCGGGCGGCGCCTCCGTCGATGAGCAGCGAGCCGCCGGTCTGGAAGCCGGAGCGGTCCGAGCACAGGTAGGCCACCATGTCCGCCACCTCCACCGGCTGGCCGACCCGACCCACCGGCAGCGAGCGCGCCGCCTTGGCCGAGGCCTCGGCCAGCGAGACGCCCGAGGCGGCCGCCTGCACGGCCACCATCTCGTCCCACCGCTCGGTGGCGATGGGCCCCGGGTTGATCACGTTGACCGTGATGCCCTCGGCCGCCACCAGCTCGGCGACCGACCGCGTGACGTGCTGGAGGGCGGCGTTGAAGCAGCCGAGCACGTAGCCGGCGCTGGCGTTGCGGGCCGCGGCCCCGGCGATGTTCACGATGCGGCCCGAGCGCTGGGCCCGCATCGGGCCGAGCACGTGGCGCATCGCCCGCACGTACCCCATCAGCTTCAGGTCGATGGCGGCGTACCAGTCGTCGTCGCTCAACGTGTCGAGCGGGCCCGCCTTCGACGAGCCGGCGTTGTTCACCAGGCAGTCGACCCCGCCGAGGGCCTCGATGGCCCCGCCCACCCCGGCCTCCACGCCCTCGGCGCTCGACAGGTCGGCCGCCACCCACGCCACCTTCTCGCCGTGCCGGGCGGTGAGCTCGGCCGCCGTGGCCTCGAGGTCGGCGGCGCCGCGGGCGATGATCGCCACGCGGGCCCCTTCGGCGGCGAGGAGATCGGCGCAGGCCGCGCCGATCCCCTTGGAGCCGCCGGTGATGATGCAGCGCTTCGAGCCGAGGGCGAGGTCCATGACGGCCGAGGCGCTAGATCGAGGCGCCCTTGGCCTTGAGCGGGTTGAGCATGATGACCTCCATCTTGGCGTCGAGGAGGTCCTTGATGGCCCGGCCGAAGTCCTTCATCTGGTCCGACCCGCCGTGGGCCTTCAACGAGTCCCCGTCGGCGTAGAGCTCGTAGTAGTACGCCACGTTGGGGTCGTTGCGGTCCTCGTGGAGGATGTAGATCTCAGTGCCGGGCTCGTTGTTCTCCACGTGAGGGAAGAAGTCGCCGGCGGCGGCGACGATCTGGTCGCGCATGCCCGGCTTGGCGGTCAGCTTGGCGATGATTCCGATCTTGGCCATGGCCGCGGAGGCTAGCCGCTCGGGCGGCGCTGTTCCCGGGCCGCGACGGCACGGGCCACGGCCGATACGGTGCGGACGTGGCTCCACCTCCTCGGTCCGCGTCTTCTGACCCAGCGTCTTCTGACCCAGCGTCTTCTGACCCCGCGCCTTCCCAGCCCGCGGCGCCGTTGCCCCTCGCCGGCCTCCGGGTGCTCGACCTCGGCCAGATCTACCAGGGCCCCTATTGCGGGTTCCTCTTCGCCATGGCCGGCGCCGAGGTGATCAAGGTGGAGCCGCCCGGCGGTGAGCCCCTGCGCCGCCGGGATCGCCTGCAGGACGGCCACTACCCGTTCATCCTGCTCAACGGCAACAAGCGGGCGGTCTCGCTCAACCTGAAAGACGAGCGGGGCAAGGAGCTGCTGCGCCGCCTCGTCGAGCAGTCCGACGTGCTGATCGAGAACTTCGCCCCCGGGGTGATGGATCGTCTCGGGGTCGGGGCCGCGGCGCTGCGCGAGGTGAACCCGCGCCTCGTGTACGCCTCGGGCACCGGCTACGGGCTCTCGGGCCCCGACCGGGACAACCTGGCGATGGACGTCACCGTGCAGGCCTACGCCGGGGTCATGAGCGTGACCGGCTGGCCCGACCGCCCGCCGGTCAAGGCCGGCGCCGCCGTCGCCGACTTCATGGGCGGCGTGAACCTCTACGCCGCCGTGGTGACCGCCCTGCTCGAACGCGAGCGGACCGGGGTGAGCCGATCGGTCGAGGTGGCGATGCAGGAGGCGCTGCTGCCGACGCTGGCCTCGAACCTCGGGATGCTCTACGAGACCGGCGCGTCGCCCCGCACCGGCAGCCGCCACGCCGCGCTGTCGGTGGCGCCGTACAACGTGTACGAGTGCGCCGACGGCCACGTAGCGCTGATCACGGTGGTGGAGGCGCACTGGCGCACCCTCTGCGACGCGATGGGCCGCCCCGAGCTCGCCCACGACGAGCGGTACTCGGCCAACGCCCGACGGGCCGAGCACATCGACGAGGTCGACGAGATCGTGGGCGCCTGGACGGCCGGGTTGACCACGGCCGAGGTCTTCGCCGCCGCGCAGCGCCACCACGTGCCGGTGGCGCCGGTGCGCACCCTGCCCGAGGTGGCCGCCGACCCGCACCTGCACGAGCGGGGGATGCTCGAATGGGTCGAGCACCACCGCTTCGGGCGCATGGCGCTCATGCGCAGCCCGCTGCGCTTCGACGGGGCGCCCGGCCCGGCGCTCGAGCCCCACCCCGGCTACGGCGAGCACAACCGCGACGTGTACTGCGGGCTGCTCGGCCTCGGCGAGGAGGAGCTGGCCGCGCTGGCCGCCGACGGCGTGGTGTGAGCGCCGAGCCCGACCCCGGGCACGGACGCGCAGCGGCCCCCGACCGATGCCGGGGGCCGCGAGGGACTCCGCCGCGAGCGCCGAGGGCCGAGCCCGCCGGCACGGCCCTCTCGACTGGCTCAGGCGTCGAGCACGTCGATGTTGTTGTCGTCGCTGTCGTCGAGGTCGACGCGGCTTTCGATGTCGGTCAGGTTGGCGCGGGCCTCGAAGGAGTCGTTGTCCTCGAACACGCTGTTGTTCTCGAAGCGGCTGTTGTCCTGCTCCGAGAACACCGAGTTGTCCGAGGCGTCGATCCGGGTGTCCTCGTTCAGCGTGAAGCTGTTGTCGCTCTTGTCGGTGAAGACCGAGCGGTCCGAGGCGTCGAGGTTGAACTCGCGCACGCTGTTGTCCTCGACGCTGGCGTCGAAGATGTCGGTGTTGTGCTGGTCGGCCGACTGCAGGTTCTTGTCGCCCACCGCCAGGTTGAAGTTGCCCGACACGTCATGGGCCCGCACGTCCACGTCACCGGTGGTCTCGTTGCCGTCGCCGACCACGGTCTGGCCGCGGCCGTGGGTCTCGACGTTGGTCAGGTCGCCCGAGCCGAGGTTGGCGTTGAAGGCGTCCACGTTGGTGGCATTGCCGCCGAGGGCCACGGCGCCCGAGCCGTCCGCGTTGAGGCGGACGTTGTCGTCGCCGATGATGGCGTCGCGGGCGTCCACGTGGCCCGACGCGTTCTGGATCCCGGCGAAGTTGCCGGTGTTGACCGCGCTGTCCTCGATGTCGTCGCCGGCGGCGACGCCGCGATCGGCGGCGAGAACCTCGTCGGTGTCGATGTCGATGCGGATGTCGTCGTGGGCCTTGAGGTTGGAGATGAAGTCGTCGCCGAGGGGGTTTGCCATGTCCGTGTGCTCCGCTCTGGTGGTCTCGGTGTGCTGCTCCGGTCGGGCGGCTGCACCTGAGGTGATCCGCCTGCACTGACCGTACGCCGGCGCTGTGCTGCTGTGATGGGGGACTTCCCCCCTATTGAGCGCCGCGCCCTGGGGTACGTCGGCCGCCCGGTGACGGTTCTGACGACGGCCGGCGCCGGCTGATACACGGGCGCCCGGGGGCGCACGGCCGCCGCGCGTGGCGAGGCCCCCGCCGAGCGGCGGGGGCCTCGCTGTGTGTGGCTCGATTTTCCGGGTGCTGCTCCCGGTGCTGGGCTCAGGCGTCGAGCACGTCGATGTTGTTGTCGTCGCTGTCGTCGAGGTCCACGCGGCTGTTGATGTCGGTCTGGTTCAGGCGGGCCTCGAAGGAGTCGTTGTCCTCGAACACGCTGTTGTCCTCGAAGCGGCTGTTGTCCTCGAAGGTCCGCGCCGAGTTGTCGGAGGCGTCGAGATCGAAGCGGGAGTCCACGTCGACGCTGTTGTCCTGGGCGAAGGTGGTGACCGAACGGTTGGAGAAGTCCAGGTCGGTGGTCTCCACGCTGTTGTCGGTGAAGGACTCGTCCACCACCGACAGGTTGTGCTGATCGGCGAGCTGCTGGTTGTTGTCGCCGATGGCGAAGTTGGCGTTGCCCGAGATCCCCGCCGCGTTCACGTTCACATCGCCGGTGGTCTCGTTGCCGTCGCCCACGATGGTCTGACCGCCGCCGTGGGAGACCACGTTGGTGAGGTCGCCGCGGCCGAGGTTGGCGTTCTCAGCCGACACGTTGGTCGCGCTGCCGCCCAGGGCCACCGCGCCCGAGCCGTCAGCGTCGAGGCGCACGTTGTCGTTGCCGACGATCGCGTCGCGGGCGTCCACGTGGCCCGACGCGTTCTGGATCCCGGCGAAGTTGCCGGTGTTCACCGCGGTGTCCTCGATGTCCTCGCCGGCGGCGACGCCGCGGCTGACTGCGGTGACCTCGTCGGTGTCGATGTCGATCTTGATGTCGTCGTGGGCCTTGAGGTTGGAGATGAAGTCGTCGCCGAGGGGGTTGGCCATCGCAGTCCGTGCTCCTGTGTCGTTGCTTCGCCGGTGCACTCACGGTACGTCTGCAAGGGCCGCTTGCCATGGGGGACATGCCCCCTCTTTCCCCAGCGGCCATCGGGGATCGCGCCGGCTGCGTCCGAGCCGGGACCAGGCGCGCGCAAGAGCCCCGGGCCGAGGCCCGAGGCTCTGCGCATGCAAGAACGGGAGAGGTGTGCCGTGAGGCTGCTCAGCCCTGCTTCGCTCAGCCCTGCAGCACGTCGAGGTTGTTGTCGTCGCTGTCGTCGAGGTCGACGTTGCTGTCCAGGCGGGTGAACTCGGCCCGCAGGTCGAGCTCGTCGTTGTCCTGGAACACGCTGTTGTCGATCTCCCGGCTGTTGTCCTCGACCGAGAAGATCGAGTTGTCCGACTCGTCGATGCGGGTGTCGATGTCGAAGGTCTGGCTGTTGTCCTGGGCGAGCGTGGTGACCGAGCGATCCGAGAAGTCGAGGTCGGTCTTCACGACGCTGTTGTCCTCGACGCTGGCGTCGAAGATGTCGGTGTTGTGCTGGTCGGCCGACTGCAGGTTCTTGTCGCCGATGGCCAGGTTGAAGTTGCCCGACACGTCGTGGGCCCGCACGTCCACGTCGCCGGTGGTCTCGTTGCCGTCGCCGACCACGGTCTGGCCGCCGCCGTAGGACTCGACGTTGGTGAGATCGCCCGAGCCGAGGTTGGCGTTGTAGGCGTTCACGTTGGTGGCGTTGCCGCCGAGGGCCACGGCGCCCGAGCCGTTGGCGTCCAGGCGGACGTTGTCGTCGCCGATGATCGCATCCTGGGCGTGAACATGGCCGCTGCCGTTCTGGATCCCGGCGAAGTTGCCGGAGTTGACCGCGCTGTCCTCGATGTCTTCGCCGGCGGCGACGCCGCGGTCGGCCGCCAGGACCTCGTCGGTGTCGATGTCGATGCGGATGTCGTCGTGGGCCTTGAGGTTCGAGATGAAGTCTTCGCCGAACTGCTTCGCCATGATGCTCGTGCTCCTGTGTGCTCGCTGCGTTCGTTGCTGCGTTCCCTTTGGTGAAGAGCACGGTACGACGAGCCGTGATGCCCTCAATCGGGGACACCCCCCGTTGGCTCAGGGGGGTGTAGGGGGACCAGGCGAGGAGGCGGCGCTCAGCGCCCGCCACACCCGCTCCGGGCTGCACGGCAGCTCCACGTGGCCCACGCCGAGGTGGGCCAACGCGTCGACCACGGCGTTCTGCACCGCTGGGGTCGAGCCCACGGCGCCCGACTCGCCGATGCCCTTGACGCCGAGCGGGTTGCGGGCGGTCGGGGTCTCCTGGCGGATCAGCTCGAAACTGGGCAGCTCGGCGGCGCCGGGCAGCAGGTAGTCGACCAGGCTCGAGTTGACCGGCCGGCCGTCGCGGTCGTACACGAACTCCTCGTAGAGCGCCTGGCCCACCCCCTGCGCGAGCCCGCCGTGGATCTGGCCGTCGGCGAGGAGCGGGTTGAGGATCGGCCCGGCGTCGTCGCAGGCCACGAGCCGGAGGAGCCGCACCTGTCCCGTCTCGAGGTCGACCTCGACGACCGCGACGTGGGCGCCGCAGGGGAACGTCGGCGCCCCGCCGCCGGCCTCGCCGCGCGCCACGAGGCGTCGGGCGCCAAGCGAGCCGGCCAGCTCGCGCCAAGCAAGGCGGGCGCCGTCGGGGGCGCCGACAACCCGGAACTGACCGTCTCGCCCGAGCTCCACGTCGCACGGCGCGGCGCCAAGCACCTCGGCCGCCGCCACACGCGCTTGCTCGGCCAGCTCGGTCGCGGCGGCGTCCACCGCGACGCCTGCGGTCTGCAGCGAGCGGGACTCGACGGTCAGGCCGCCGCCGGCGATGAGGTCGGTGTCGCCGAACGCCACCGTCACCCGTTCGATCGGCAGCCCGAGGCGGGCCGCAGCCAGCTGCGCCCACGCGGTGGCGTGGCCCTGCCCCGAAGGCGAAGCACCGGTGCGCACGAGCACCCCGCCGTCCGCCGTCAGCTCCACCTCGGCGGGTTCGGGGCCGCCGCCGAGCGCCGTCGACTCCACGTAACAGGCCACGCCGATCCCGAGGGCCAGGTGGCCGCCGGCGGCGCGGCGACGGGCCTGCTCGGCCCGCAGCGCGTGGTAGCCGGCGGCGTCGAGCGCCGCGTCGAGCGCCCCCCGGTACTCCCCCGAGTCGTACACCGCCCCGAACGCGTTGGCATAGGGCAGGGCGGCGGCCGGGATGAGGTTGGCCCGCCGCACCTCGACCGGATCGAGCCCGGCGGCCCGGGCGAAGAGGTCGACGGCCCGTTCGAGGGCGGCGGCCGCCTCGGGGCGGCCGGCCCCGCGGTAGGCCCCGACGGAGGTGGTGCTCGTGGTCACCGCGGACGAGACGAACTCGGCCTCCGCGATGTCGTAGGGGCCGCTGGCCACCAGGCGGGTCACCGCCGGCAGCCCCGCTCCCAGGTGCGGATACGCACCGGCGTCGGCGACCACGCCCAGCGCGTAGCCGCGGATCCGGCCGTCCCGCCCGCCCCCGATCCGCACGCGTTGGCGCTGGGCCCGACCGTGGCCGAGCGCGGTCATGCTCTCGGTGCGGGTCTCGCACCAACGCACCGGTCGGCCCGTGCGCCGCGCCAGCCAGCCGAGCAGCACCTCCTCCGGCGCCAGCCTCGCCTTGCCTCCGAAGGACCCGCCCACATCGGGCACGATCACCCGCACCTCGCCCGGGCTGAGCCCGTACACCTGCGCCAACAGGTCGCGAGCGGCGGACGCGCCCTGGCAGCCCGTCCAGTGCACCAGCCGAGCCTGCTCCCAGTACGCGAGCGCGGCGCGAGGCTCGAGCGGACACGGGGCCAGCCGCTGATTCATCAAGTCGGCGTCGACCACCACCTCGCAGCGGCGCCAATCGAGGAACGCTTGGCTCTCGATGCGAGCCACCACGTTGCCCTCGACTGCGGTGTCGCCCAACCCTGCGCCGCCGAGCTCGGGCCAGAGCGGCTCGGCGACCAACGCCGCGAGTGGGTCGACCACCGGGAGGAGCGGCTCGAGCTCGACCACCACCGCCTCGGCGGCGTCGAGCGCCTGCGCCGCCGTCTCGGCCACGACCACCGCGATCGGCTCACCCACGAAACGGACCCGCCCGTACGCGAGCAGCGGTCGAGGAGGCCACGCCGCCGGCCCGCCGGGCGCCGGGTACGGCGGGAGCCCGGCGAGGCGCGCCGCCTCGGCGTCTGCTGCGTCCAACACGCCCGGCGCGGCGCGCGCCGCAGCCAGGTCGACCGCCACCAGCCGGGCGTGTGCGAGTGCAGCGCGCACGAAGGCAACGTGCGCAGCGGGGCCCAGGGCGGCGGGCGGAGCGATGCCGGCCACGAAGCGCCCGCCCCCGCGGAGCAGCGCGTCGTCCTCGCTGCGCAGCAGGGGGCGCCCGAACGCCGCGCTGGGCGCCATGGGCGCAAGCGTAGGTCATGCTCGGCCGCCTGCTGACTACGATCGGCGGCGATGAGCGACGCCGTCCGGGGCGTGAACGTCCCCAACGTGACCAGCTGGTTCGCCGACCACCTCGAGGAGGTGACGCCGCCGCTGCGGTTCGAGCAGATCGTGGGCGGGCGCTCGAACCTCACCTACCGGGTGACCGACGCCGCCGGCCGCGACTTCGTGCTGCGCCGCCCGCCGCTCGGCCACGTGCTGGCCACCGCGCACGACATGGCCCGCGAGCACAAGATCATCGCCGGCGTCGGCCGCACCGGTGTGCCCGTGCCGGCGGCGCTCGGCTGCTGCGAGGACGTCGAGGTGAACGACGCCCCGTTCTACGTCATGGGGTTCGCGCCCGGCGAGGTGATCGACTTCGCCGAGAAGGCCGACGCGTTGATGCCCGACCACGCCGCCCGCCGGCGACTCGGCCTGCACGCCGCGGAGGTGCTGGCCGACCTTCACCTCGTCGACCCCGACCAGGTGGGCCTCGGCGACCTCGGTCGGCGGGAGGGCTACCTCGACCGCCAGCTCAGCCGCTGGGCCAAGCAGTGGGAGGCGTCGAAGACCCGCGAGGCGCCGGCCATGGAGGAGGCCCACCGCCTGCTCCTCGCCGCGCAGCCCGAGCAGCGCTTCACCGGGATCGTCCACGGGGATTTCCGCATCGGCAACTTCATGTCGGACCCGGCCGCCGGGCGGGTCACCGCGGTGCTCGACTGGGAGCTCTGCGCCCTCGGCGACACGCTCGCCGACCTCGGCTACCTGCTCAACGACTGGCACCAGCCGGGCGAGGAGATCCCCGGGGGCCGGGAGCCGAGCGCCAGCGGCGCCGGCGGGTTCCCGACCCGGGAGGAGCTGGTGCGGGCCTACTGCGCCCGCTCGGGCCGAGACCTCGGCGACGACGACGTGGCCTACTACCGGGCGTTCCAGAACTGGCGGCTGGCCGTGATCGTCGAAGGCGTCCGCCGCCGTTACCTCGAGGGCGTGATGGGCGAGGACACGATCGACCTCGACCTGTACGCCCGCCGGGTCGAGGCGATGGCCGCAGAGGCCGTGGCCATGCTCAGCGCCGGCTGAGCGAAGCGAAGCCGGACGACCGCGCGAGCGCCGGCTGAGCGAAGCGAAGCCGGACGACCGCGCGAGCGCCAGCGAGCCGGTCGGGGATGGGGTCTGGGGGTGCAGCCCCCAGAACAAGTCCAGCTAGGCCAGCTAGGCCCGGCGCCGCAACGCAGACTGCCCCGCCGAGGCGGGGCAGCTGCGAGTCCGGGGGGTGTTCGGCCTTGCGCCTCGCGGCGCCGAGCCTCAGCTCTGCAGATCCAGGTCGGCGTCGTCGAGGCCCTGTCCGCCGAAGTCCTGCCCATCGAATCCCTCGGCGTCGAGCTCGTTGATGAACCCGTCGTTGTTGGCGTCGGTGAGCCCGTCGAGCTCGTTCAGGAACCCGTCGTTGTTCAGGTCGAGCTCGCTCAGCGAGTCGACGTTGTTGCCGTCGCTGTCGTCGAGGCGCACGTCGCTGTCGAGGCGGGTGTCGGTCAGGCGGACGTCCGCCTCGTCGTTGTCCTCAGTCCGGCTGTTGTCCTCGACCCGCCGGTTGTCCTCGGCGCGCTGCTCGCTGTTGTCCGACTTGTCGATGTCGGTGTTCTGGCGGGCCGTGACCGAGTTGTCCGACTCGTCGGTCGTGCGGCTGCGGTTCGAGGCGTCGACCGTGGTGGTCTCCTTCGAGTTGTCCTCGACCGAGCGGTCCTCGACGTCGGTGTTGCCCTGGTCGGCGCGCTGGGCGTTCTTGTCGCCGATCGCCGCGTTGGCGTTGCCCTCGACGTTGCGGGCGTCGACGTCGACCTTGCCGGTCGTCTCGTTGCCCCGCCCGACCACGGTCTGGCCCTCGTCGTCGTCGTCATCGTCGTCGCCGCGCTTGCCGGACTCGACGTTGGTCAGGTCCCCCGAGCCGAGGTTGGCGTTCTCCGCCTCCACGTTGGTGGCGTTGCCGCCCACCGAGACGGCCTTGGCGCCGTTGGCGTCGACCTTCACGTTGTCGTCGCCCACGATCGCGCCCTTGGCGTCGACCTGACCGGCCGCGTTCTGCACGCCCTGCAGGTTGCCGGTGTTCACGGCCGAACCGTCGATGTTGCCGCCGGCGGCCACGCCGCCGCCCGTTGCGGTGACCGCGTTCTGGTTCACGTCGAGGCGCACGTCGCCGTCGGCGGTGATGTTGTTCAGGACCCGATTGTCGACGAAGGTCTCGTTGTGGTTGTCGGTCTGGAAGTTCTGGTGCACGTTGGTCACGTGCTCGTGGATCTGCTTCACGATCGGCTGCTCGACCTCGCGCACCACCTGGCGGGACACGCCGCCGCCGCCGACGGCGAGGCCGCCGCCGCCCTGGCGGGACATCTCGGCCAGGCTCTGCTTGACCGCAACGGCGGTGTTCGCGCTCGAGCGGGTGAGCACCTGCTCGAGGGCCCGGTCGAGGTCCGACTGGGTCACGGCGCCGAAGCCGTTGACCTCGAGGTGCTCGGAGGGCGCCTCGGCGAACGACGCCGCTTCGGCGTCGTCGGCGAACAGGCGCATCAGGTATTGGGTGAGGTCATCGATGCTGAAGGACATTGTGGCTCCCGTGATCCCCGGTCTCGTCTCTGTGCAGATGAAGATACGACCGGGCACGTACTGCGCCATGGGGGACTTCCCCTCACCTGGGGGCTCGGGGTAGGGGGAACCGCTCGACCGGCGCCGTCTGCGGCGGCTACGGCGCCATGAGCGCGGCGAAGCGGGCGGCGTCGATGTTGCCTCCCGAGAACGTGACCCCCACCCGGGCGCCGGCGAGGTCCGCCTTGCGGGTCAGCGCCGCGGCCAGCGCGCTGGCCCCCGAGGGCTCGGCCACCACCTTCATCCGCTCGAACAAGAAGCGCATAGCCGCCACGATCTCGGCGTCGTCCACCAGCAGCACGTCGTCCACCAGGCGACGGTTCACCTCGAAGGTCAGCGCCCCCGGCGCGGTCAGCTGCTGCCCGTCGGCGATCGTGCGGGGCACCTCGATCTCGACGCGCCGGCCGGCGTCGAGCGAGCGCTTCGTGTCGTCCCCCGCCGCCGGCTCCACCCCGTAGATGCGCACGTCGGGCTGGCGGCTGCGGGCGACGGCGGCGCAGCCGGCCAGGAGCCCGCCGCCGCCGCAGCACACGAGCAGCACGTCGAGCTCGCCGACCTCGGCGAAGAGCTCGAGGGCGACGGTGCCCTGGCCGGCCATGACCGGCCAATGGTCGTACGGCGGCACGACGGTGAGGCCCCGCGCCGCGGCGAGCTCGGCCACCAGCGTCTCGCGGTCCTCCCGGTAGCGGTCGTAGGGCACCACCTCGGCGCCGTAGCCGCGGGTGGCGGCCAGCTTGCCGGCCGGGGCGTCCTCGGGCATCACGATCACCGCCGGCACACCGAAAATGGCGGCGGCGCAGGCCAGGGCGGCGGCGTGGTTGCCCGAGGAGCCGGTCACGACCCCGCCGGCCCGCTCCGCGGGAGACAGGCACGCCACCGCGTTGTACGCGCCTCGGAACTTGAACGAGCCGGTGCGCTGGAACGACTCCGCTTTGACGAAGACCTTCGCGCCCGGCGCCACCGCCTCGTCGAGCTGGCGCGAGGTGAGCACCGGGGTCACGCGGGCCCGGCCGGCGAGGCGAGCCGCCGCGGCCTCGATGTCGTCCACGGTCAGGCCCGGCCCGCTCGCCATGAGCGCGAGGGTAGGGCGCCTATGCTCGGGCGCCATGCAGGATCGCCCCACCGCCGTGGAGCTGCTCGACGCCATCGCCGAGTACCTCGAAGAGGAGGTGCTGCCGGCCGCGGCGGACCCCGTCCGCTACCACACCCGCGTGGCGCTCAACCTGGTGGGGATGCTGGCCCGGGAGTGGACGCTCGGGCCCGCCGCCGACGCCGCGGAGCGGGCTCGGCTCACCGAGCTGCTCGGCCCGGCGCCGGACGCGACGGCGGATCTGGCCGAGCTCAACCGCCGCCTCGCCGAACGCCTCACCGCCGACGCCGACCCCGCCTTCCAGCGCCGGGCCTGGGCGGCGCTGCACGCCGGCGCGCTCGACAAGCTGGCGGTGGCCCGACCCGGTTACGAACGCTACGACTCGGCCACGGAATCGCCAGCCCGCTGGAGCACCCATGCGCGGACGTGACCTCACCGCGGTCGGCGTGGCGCTCGCCCGGTTCCTCGGTGAACGCTGGGGCGGCCCGGTCGAGCTCGTCGGGCTGGCCGAGACCTCGGCGGGCGCCCGGCGGGGCAACATCCTCTTCGACGCCGTGCACCCCGACGGCCGCCGGCTCGGGCTGGTGCTCACGATCCCCCCGCCGGCCGACACCGTGATCTTCGGCGTGGAGGCCGAGGCCGACGCGCTGCGCCTGGCCGAGGCGGTCGGCGCGCCCGTGCCCCACGTGCACGAGGTGTGCCCGGACCCGGCTCTGTTCGGGGCGCCGTTCTTCGTGTCGTCCCGGCTCGAGGGCGAGACCGTGCCCCGCCGGGTGCTGCGCCTGGTCGACGCGGTGGAGGGGCTGGGGCCGCGGCTGGCGGCGCAGGCCGCCGCCGCGCTTGCCCGTCTCCACTCGGCCCCGGCGCAGGACGCGCCGGCCGCCATCCGCCGCCCCCTCGACCAGGCGCCGTGCGAGGCGGCGCTCGAGGTGCTGGCGGGCCACCTCGAGGAGCTGCTCGCGCCGGCGCCCACCTGGCAGCTGGCGCGGCGTTGGCTCGAAGACCACCAGCCGGCGCCGCCGGCGGGGCACCGGCTGGTCCACGGGGATTTCCGCACCGGGAACCTGGTGGTGAGCGCCGACGGCCTCGTCGGCGTGCTCGACTGGGAGGGCGCCCACACCGGCGACCCCCACGAGGATCTGGCCTGGCTGTGCGTGCGCACCTGGCGCTTCGGCAACGACGGGCTCGAGGCCGGCGGCTTCAGCGCCCTCGGTCCGCTGGTGGAGGCCTACCGGGCGGCGGGCGGCGTGTTCGACCCGGCGGCGTTTCATTGGTGGAAGGTGTTCGGCACGCTGCGCTGGGGCGTCGGGCTCTCGCGCCAGGCGGCGCAGCACCTGGCGGGCACGACCCGCTCGATCGTGATGGCCACGAGCGGCCGGCGCGCCGCCGAGCTGGAATACGACCTGCTCCGGCTGTTGGCCCCCGCGTACTCCTGACGGTTCCCCCGCCGCGGGTGAAAACCTCAGCCGCCCCCGGACCGGCGAAGCGTGGTCCGAGGGCGGCTGTGGGGGTTGGGTGGGAGGGAGACTCGGGAGGAGAGCCGGCTCAGCCGCCGGGGCCGAAGAAGCGGTCGAGGAGGTCGTCGAGCTCGGCGCCGAACCGGTCGCTGTCGAAGCCGCCGGGGAGCTTCGCCGCGCAGGCGGCGCGCGCGTCGCCCCGGCCTCGGTCGTCTTCCGAGCCGTTGGCCTGCTCCTCCAAGCAGCGGCGGTACTCCTCGAGGAGGGCCGGCGCCGACGGCAGGCTCTGGCCGAAGCGCCACACGCCGGCGCCGGGCATCAGGTGATCGCAGGCCCCCTGGGCCCGGGCGAGCTGGTCGGGGTCGAGCGTGACGCCGTTGACCACGATCGTGACCTTGCCGTTGGTGTTCTGCAGGGAGAACGAGAGGTTCCCGCCCACGTCGGGCGCATCGACGCCGTTGGCCTTCAGGCAGGCGAGGTAGTCGTTGACCGAGCTCATCGAGCCCGAGCGGCCGGGCTCGGTGGAGGAGGTGCTCGGCGTCGTCGACCCGGGCGGGGCGACTCGGGTCGACGGCGCCGAGCGGGGCTCGGGGTCGTCCTGCGCCTGCGAGCCGGCGGCGGGCGGGACGGCGCGGGGGACGGCAGTGGCGGCGGGGGACACGAGCTCACTGCCGCCGTCCCGGCCGATGCCGCCGGCGGCGGCGGCGCCGAGGCCGACCAATCCGAGCAGGCCGACCGACGCGGCGGCGGCCGCTGCAAGCTGAGGGGCGGTCGGTCGGCGCATGGGCCACAGGTTGCCTTGACGGGGGTAAAGCGAGGCGAAAAGGCGGATCACCGTCCGGCTCGGCCGGCGCCGCCAGACTGGCGGGCATGGCCCCACCGCGCACCCGCCGCCGCTCGCTGCTCCGACGCGTGCTGGGCCGCCGCGGCCGCCGCCTCCGGGCGCGTCGAGCGGTGCTGGCGCTCGCGCTGGTGGCCGGCGCGGTGGCCGGGCGGCTGTTCGTGTGGCCGCCGGTGGACGAGCCCTCCCTCGCCGACGCGGTGGTGGTGCTCGGCGACGCGGCGCCGGTGGGCCTCGACCCGGCGGCGGCGCTCGTGGAGCGGCGGGCGGCGCCGGTGCTGGTGATCCCCAACGGCGCCCACCCGTCCTGGCCGGAGGCGAACCGGCTGTGCGCGCTGCGCCGGCCCGGGCTGACCGTGCTCTGCCCGGCGGCCGGCAACGACACGCTGCGCGGTCAGGCTCGGCTCGTCGGCCTGCTCGCCGCCGAGCGCGGCTGGAACGACCTGGCCGTGGTCAGCGACCGGGATCGGCTGAGCCGGGTCCGCCTCGCGCTCGGGCGCTGCCTGACCGGCGAGCATCTCCAGGCCGTCGCCGCAGCGCCGGGTCCCGGCGTAGCGGAACGGCTGCGCCGGGCGCCGGGCAACGCGGCGGCGTACGCCGCGCTGCTCAGCGCTCAGCGCGACTGCTGACGGGCCCGCTCCTGGGCGCCCTGGGTGCGCTCGGCCACCTCGCCGCGGCGCATGCCCTTGCCGTACTCCCGGGCGAGCTGGCGCTCCAGCTCCAACCCCTCGCCGAGGGCGAGCTCGAAGCCCTGGTCGATCATCGCCTTGGCCGCCCGCACGGCGCGCCGCTCACCGCCGGCCATGTCGGCGGCGAGCGCCAGGGCGGTGGGCAGCAGCTCGGCCGGCGCCACGACGCGGTTCACGATCCCCCACCGCTCGGCCTGGTCGGCGGTGACGAAGTTGCCGGTGAGCGAGATCTCCTTGGCCCGAGCCGGCCCGACCAGGCGGGGCAGCCGCTGGCTCATGCCCCACGCCGGCACGAGGCCGAGCCGGGTGTGGGTGTCGGCGAAGCGGGCCTCGCTCGACGCGATCATCAGGTCGCAGGCCAGCGCCACCTCGAACCCGCCGGTCACGCACACGCCGTTGACCGCGGCGATCACCGGCGCCGGGCAGCGGCGCAGCGCCCCGACCAGGTCGTCGCCGCCTTTGCGGGCCGGCCGCGGCGCGTCGCGGCCGGCGGCGATCTCCTTCAGGTCGACGCCCGCCGAGAAGGCCCGGCCGGCCCCGGTGAGCACGACCGCGCCCACCGCGTCGTCGGCGGCGAGCGCCTCGAGGGCGTCGACCGCTTCGCTGCGCAGGGCGACCGAGAGCGCGTTGAGCGCATCCGGCCGGTTCATCGTCAACAGCACCACGCCGCCGTCGCGGCGTTCGACCTCGACCAAGCTCACTGGTTGCCCCCTTCGCCGGTGGACCGCCAGCATGGCGCCGCCGACCCGGCCCGACGAAGGTCAGCGGCGCTCAGGCGCGCAGCGGCCCCGCACCACCCGCGCCCCCTACCAACCCCCGACAGGCAGGGGGGTGTCCCCGATTGAGCGCATCAGGGCTCGTCGTACCGTGCTCCTCACCAAAGGGAACGCAGCAACGAACGCAGCGAGCACACAGGAGCACGAGCATCATGGCGAAGCAGTTCGGCGAAGACTTCATCTCCAACCTCAAGGCCCACGACGACATCCGCATCGACCTCGACACCGACTCGGTCCTGGCGGCCGACCGCGGCGTCGCCGCCGGCGAAGACATCGAGGACAGCGCGGTCAACACCGGCAACTTCGCCGGGATCCAGAACGGCTCCGGCCACGTGGACGCCCGCGACGCCATCATCGGCGACGACAACGTCCGCCTGGACGCCAACGGCTCGGGCGCCGTGGCCCTCGGCGGCAACGCCCTCAACGTCGACGCCTACAACGCCAACCTCGGCTCGGGCGACCTCACCAACGTCGAGTCCTACGGCGGCGGCCAGACCGTGGTCGGCGACGGCAACGAGACCACCGGCGACGTGGACGTGCATGCCCACGACGTGTCGGGCAACTTCAACCTGGCCGTCGGCGACGGCAACGCCCAGCTGGCCGACCAGCACAACTTCTCGCTGATCGACCTCTCGCAGGAGGACAACAGCGTCCGCGAGCTCAACGTCGACGCCTCGAACCGCTCGGTGTTCACCGACGAGAGCGACAACAGCGTGGACATCGACTCCCGCTTCGACCTCGACGCCTCCGACAACTCGGTGCGCTCCTTCGAGGACAACAGCCGGCTCGAGGACAACAGCGTGTTCGAGGACAACGACTCCTTCGAGGCCCGCCTGACCCAGACCGACATCAACAGCCGGGTGGACCTCGACGACAGCGACGACAACAACCTGGACGTGCTCGACGCCTGAGCCCGACCGCAACTCCCCCGCCTGCTGGCGCCCTGGCCGATCCGGCCGGGGCGCCGGCGCGTTCACACTGCGCTGAGCGTGTGCTCGTCGACCACCCGGCGGTAGTAGCAGCCGGCCCGCGCCACGCCGTCGGCGCCCTTGGTGTGGCAGGCGCCGGCGCCTTGCCGGCGGACCCGGTACAGCAGCGAGTTCTGCTCGCAGTTCACCCGCATCTCCACCAGCGCCAGCGTGTCGCCCGAGGTGGCGCCCTTGTGCCAGAGCTCGTCGCGCGAGGTGGACCACAGCACGGCGCTGCGTCGCGCCAGGCTCTCGCGCACCGCGAGCTCGTTGGCGTAGCCGACGAAGAGGACCTCGCCGGTGTCGATCTCCTGGAGCACGACCGGCACCACCTGCTGACCGGCCCGGCCGATCTTGGCGAGCTTGTCGAAGTCGAGCTGGAGCGCGAGGCTTTCTTCGAGGTCGTTCACGCCGCCACGGTAGCGGCGGCCCTGCCGCGGGCTGCGGCCGCGCCTACTTGAGCGCGTACACCTCGTAGGTGGGGCCGCCGGCGCCGATCGTGCCCACGCCGACGGCTTGGACGTTGTTGAGCCAGGCGTACTTGCCGGGGCCGGCCTCGAAGTAGGGCGCCGTGCGGGCGGCGCCGTCTTTCACGATGCCGCCGTAGTACATGTAGATCGTCTCGCCGTCGTCGGTGAGCAGCACGAGCCGCACGTCGAGGCGGAAGGTCTTGTCGTCCCGGATCGTCACCCAGTCGCCGCCGGTGACCGGCGCGATCGTGCCGCGCAGCTGGAGCCCTTCGAACTCGCCGCCGCTCACCGCGGCGATGAACCGGCGCCCGGCCGGGCCGCCCCGCACCTGGTAGGCGTCGGTGGTGTCGGCCGTGATGCGCAGGGTGAACAGGTGCTCGACGGGCAGCACCGTATCGGCTGGGGCGGTGTTCGACGCGACGGTGTCGGGCATGGCGGCCAACGTAGCCGCGCCGGACGCGCTCAGGCGGCGGCGGGCGGCTGGTCGGCGTTGCGGGGGTAGAACACCTGCACCATGGCCGCGCCCAGCAGCGCCACCACTGCGAACACGAGGAACACGCGGGTGAAATTGGCCAGCGGGATCGCCGTGCGCTCGCCGAGCAGCATCACCGCCAGGGCGGTGCCGAGGCCCCCGGCGAGGGCGCGGATCGTCTGGAACGCGGCGTTCACCTGGCCGAAGGTGTCGGCGGGCACGCCCCGCAGCGCCGCCGCGTTGAGCGGTGAGAAGGTGAGCCCGAACCCGGCCGAGAACAACAGCAGGCTGGGCAGCAGATCGGTGAGGTAGTTGGGTTCGGCGCCCACGCGCCACACGGCCCACGCCGTGGCCGCCGCCGGGAGCAGGCAGCCCACCGTGACCGGCCCCTTCGGGCCCTTCCGGTCGGTGACCCGGCCCGAGTAGAGGGACCAGAACGCCGAGTTGATCGGGGCCGGGGTGATGGCCAGGCCCGCCTGCACGATCGAATAGCCCCAGATCTGCTGCAGGAACAGCGGCCACACGAGCCAGGTGGACAGGCCCACCATCGAGAGGAACACGTTGCCGAGGTTGGCCGCCCACACCGGCCGCAGCGCGAACAGGCGCAGATCCAGCAGCGGCTGCGGATGGCGCAGCGAGCGGCGTACGAACACCGGGGCCAGCACGGCGGCGCCGGCGAACGCGGTGAGGATGCCGGGGCTCGTCCAGCCCCACGAGCGGCCCTGCACGATGGCCAACGCCAGCAGCCCGACCGCGGCCGTGCCCATCGGCACGCCCACGTAGTCGAGCGCGCCCTGACCGGGGGCGCCCTTCGCCTCGCGCAGCAGCCGGGGCCCGGCTACCAGCACCGCCAGCGCGATCGGCATGCCGAGCAGGTACACGGCCCGCCAGTGCCAGTAGTTGACCACGAAGGCCGAGATCGACGGGGCGGAGGCGGCGCCGACCGAGTTGCAGGCCGTCCAGGCCGACACCACCAGCGCCTTGCGCCCGGCGGGGAACATCGGCAGGGCCAGGGCCAGCGACGACGGGGTGATCATGGCGGCGCCCACGCCCTGACCGAGCCGCCCGAGCACGAACACCAACGCCGTGGGAGAGGCGGCAGTGGCCGCCGAGGCGGCGGCGAGCACCGCGGTGCCGGTGAGAAACACCCGCCGGCGGCCGAGGCGGTCGGCCAGCCGGCCGGCGATCAGCATGAACGTGGCCAGGGCGATGCTGTAGCCCGACAAGGCCCACGACAAGGTCGCCCGGCTCACGCCGTCGAAGGTCTCCTGGATGGCGGCGAACGCCAAGTTGGTGCCGGTGAGGTTGAAGCTGACGATCACCATCGAGCCAGCCGACAGGAACAGCACCAGCCAGGCCTGCGGCGAAACCCGCTCGAGCGAACCCGGCTGCGGCGCCGCCCGGGCGGCCGAATTTCGTGTCGCCACCGGTTCTCCTCGCTCGGGCGCCGCTCGGAGGGTACCGAGGCGAGCGCCCGAGCCCGCGATCGGGTCGCTGTGCCATCGGGCACGCACCCGACCGCCGGGGCCGGGACCGGGCGCGCTCGGTTAGGCGGCGAGGCGCCGCGTGGCGACGGCGGGGGCGGCCTCGGCCGGCGCGGCGTGGGCCGCCTCCTCGCGGATCAGGTGCAGCGACGAGGCGATGACCCCGCCGAAGAACCCGCCGGTCCACACGGCCACGTACAGGGCCACGCCCCAGGAGAACTCCCACCCGAAGGCGGCGGCGCCGAGCCGCGTGCCGACCAGCATCACCGCGGCCATGCCCACCACGCCGAGCACGATGCCGGTCAGCGCGGCGCGCACGAAGCTCCGCTCGTCTGCGGTGGTGACGCCGTTGTCGCCGTCGGACGCAACGTGGGGGTGGGCGTGGGTGTCGGGCGTGGTGGTCTGCATCGCGGGCTCCTCGGTCGCGAACGTCAGCGCATACGAAACCGACTGCGGCCTCGCGCCGGCAGGGTCGAAGGTCCCGATGTCCGCCGCGCCGGCCGCGCCGATCGGCATCCCCCCGATGGTGCAGTCGAGGTCCTCATCGAGCGGTTCGACCAGGGGATCCACACTGCTCTCGTGGAACACGACCCGTCCCGCCGGCCGCGCGAAACCGTCGAGCTCTACACCCACCTCCTGTATCACGAGGGCCGTCTCGAGGCGCTCGACGCGCTCGTGTCGGAGCCGCTCCTGCGGCGCGATCCCGGCGGGCTGGTGGTGCTGTTCCGCGAGGACAACCGGCGCCGGATCGAGGCCGTGCACGCCCGCTTCGCCGGCGTGAAGTTCCACAACCTGCTCACGTTGGTGGACGGCGAGTATGTGACCGCCGTGTACAACGCCTGGCTCACCGGACGCGACGGGCTCACCCAGACCCTCTCGGGCGTCGACGTGTTCCGGGTGGTCGACGGCCTCATCGTCGAGGTGTGGGGCTCCGAGACGAGCGAGGAGCTGTGGGGGTAGCGTCTCGCCGATGCCACGCGGGCCGGCGACGGGGGTCGAGCGGCTCGACTGGCGCCTGATCAGCGGGCTGGGGGCGGCGCAGATCGTGTCGTGGGGGGCGCTGTACTACGCCTTCCCGGTGCTGCTGACGCCGATGCAGCAGGATCTCGGCTGGTCCAGCGCATCCTTGGTGGCGGGCCATTCGCTGGCGGTGGTGGTGTCGGGCGTCGCTGCGTTCCCGGTGGGGCGCCTGCTCGATCGGCGGGCGCCCCGCCCGCTCATGGCCGCCGGTTCGGTGACCGCCGCCGCCGCGACCCTGGCGTGGTCCCAGGTCGGCGCCCCGGCCGCCTACTTCGCGGTCTGGGCGGCGATCGGGCTGATCATGGCGGCGGTGCTCTACGAGCCGGCGTTCGTGGTGCTGGCCAAGCGCAGCGGGACGCGGGCCACCCGCTCGATCACCGCCCTCACGCTCATCGCCGGGTTCGCCAGCTTCGTGTGCCAACCGCTGGTGGGCGCGCTGGAGAGCCGCTACGGCTGGCGGACCGCGCTGGTGGTGATGGCCGGGCTGGTCGCCGCGGTCACCGTGCCCATCCACTGGGTGGTGCTGCGCGAACCGGCCGACGGGCGCGACCCGACGGCGGCGGCAGGCCCGTCACGGCGGGGCGCCCGGGAGGCGGGGCGTCGGCTGCCCGAGCTGGCCGAGGCCCGGTTCCGCTGGCTGCTCGCCGCGTTCGTGGCCAACACCGTCACCTCCGCCGGGCTCGGCGTGCACCTGATCAGCTACCTCGTGCGCCAGGGTTGGAGCGCCGAGCGGGCGGCGTTGGCCGGGGGCACGCTCGGCGCCATGCAGGTGCCCGGCCGGGTGGCGTTCGGCGCCGCCGCCTCCCGGCTCGATCGGGCCCGTCTCGCCCCTGGCCTCCTGGCCCTGCCCGGCATGGGCGCGCTCGCCCTGGTGGCCGCGGGCCGGGGCCCCGCCGTGTGGCTGGCCGTCGCGCTGCTGGGCGTGGGCCAGGGGGTCGGCACCCTCCTGCGGGCCACGCTGCTGGCCGAGCTGTACGGCGCGGCGCGCTACGGCAGCGTGGCCGGCGCCGCGGCGGCCGGCGCCACGATCGC
>JBJXGF010000082.1:0-12622 GCA_046153015.1 Acidimicrobiales bacterium
TCAACGTCTACACCGGCCTGCCCTGGATGTTCCTCCGAAGCGCCCCAAGCCCGACAACCGGGACCCTACCCCGACCCCGGCGCACCAGCCCCGGAAGCGCCCGCAGATTTCATACCTGATACGAACCCGATCGACGAACCCGATCGAGTCGACATTCTCCACCGTCCGGCTACGGACCAAAGTCACCAAAGGCCCCGGCTCGAAAGCCGCAGGACTCGCCATGGCCTACAAGCTCTTGGACGCCGCCCACGACCGCTGGCGGGCCGTCAACGCACAACACCTCGTCGCACTCGTCCGAGCCGGCGCCACCTTCGAGAAGGGCATCCTCACCGAACGACCCACCAACCCCCAGGAAGCCGCCGCGTAACCACCACCAGCCCGACCGATCCACAAGTCTTGACGATTCCTCTTTACGCAGACATGTGAGGCGTTTTACGCAGAGCCGTGCTGCGATCTGCGCAGACGGCGCACTAACCTCAGGGCATGGAGGCCGACGAACTCCTGCCGCGACGGCTCGGGCCCAAGATCGACGTCATGCTGGGCGAGGCCCGTGCGCTGGTGATCAGCGGGCCTCGCCAGGCAGGCAAGAGCGAGCTGATGCGCACGCTTCACCGTCGCCGGGGAGGCGCCTACCGCTACCTGGACGACACCGCCGACCTCCTGGTCGCACGTGTCGATCCGAGCGCCTTCCTCGCCGAACAACCAGAATCGATTCTGACCCACGCGCTTGCAGGTCTCTAGGATGACATGCCGCCCTCAAGAGGCAGGCCATTCTTGCCAGCTCGGCTGGTTGGGGCCTCCGGGACAGGCTGGGCGCAGTCAATCGTCAGGCTCAAGAGCAACGCGTCGTCCAGCAACGCGGCTCCCCGCCCGACCACCTCACGAGGCGGGTGGGCGTGCTGAGCTGGAGGGCCATCGCCAGATGATTGGCTCCAAGAGGTCAGTGAACATAGGCGAGGCATCCCGGTCACAGCCGGCGCGGCGAGGTCCTTACCATTCGCCTGCAACGGTCTCTTTCGCCCAGCTCGGGGGTGGAGGACTTCGCCGTGACATCCGCTCAGGGATGGATCAACTCGACGTGGCGGCCCGCTGCCTCGGCGAGGACCCGAAGGTCTTCGAGGTCGCAGGTCACGATGTCGTCGCCATCAGCGGCGAGCAGGACGACCGCAGCGTCGATGACATCGCTCGTCCCAGCGGCGCCGAGGAGTCGGCCCGCTGCGCGTCCGAGGTGCTCGTCGAGCGGTTCGACGTCGATAGCGTCGAGCGCTCGTGCCAAGCGTGCCTGACGAGGGCCGCCGCGCCAGACCTGGCCGAGGACACCGGCGTGGCAGCGCGGCAGGTCGGCTTCGAGTTGGGCGGCCTTGAGACGGACCCACATCGGCCGCTCGTTTCGTTCGAGGGCGACAAGCGCACCGCTGTCGAACACGAGGCTCATGCGGACTTCGCTGGTTTCCGTGCGGACCGACGTCGGCCGCGAACGACGGTCGCTGTTTCGTGGTCCTCCCGGCGCTGGCCGGCGATCTCCTCGGTGGTGATCTCGCCGAACTCGCGCTCGTAGTCGGCTACCGCGGCGGCGAGCAGTGCAAGCTTGCGGTCGCGGCGGAGCTTCTCCTCGATGGCCTCGCTCACCCAAGCGCTCACCGAGTCGGCTAGGCCAGCCTCGACCGCCTTCTGGCCGGCGTCGATCAACTCTGGATCGACCGTGACCGTCAACCGCCGCTTCCTGATCATACGAGGAGCATACGTCTACACGCGCAAGGTAGTACTGCGGTCGGCGACTCGCGCCGACGAGGCCGCGCTCGCCGTTCGTACGAAGAGCCGGCGCCGGCGGCGCCACTCGGCGGTTCCGTCGGCAGCAGCCAGTGCGGGCCTACCACGCATCCAAGGAAGCGTCGCGCGCGCTCGGTCCGTCCACTCTGGCCGAAGCAGGGCGCCCGGGCTGCGGCGAACTCCCCAAAGTTGATCACTGAGAATTCTCCAACCGTGAGCGGTTGGATGGGGCTGTGGGGTGTGTCAGCGTTCGGAATGGGGTCCAGGATGCTGGCGTTTCCGACGCGCGCAGTTCGAGGTCCTTGGACCCGTGCGCTCGTTTCCGCTCGGCCTGCCTGAAATGGTCCCTGGCCTGCGCTTTTGTGGTACGCCCCCTGGGATTCGAACCCAGAACCTGCGGATTAAGAGTCCGTTGCTCTGCCATTGAGCTAGAGGCGCGTGAAGCGACCGGCGACCCTAGCACGGCCGCCGTTCGCGTTGGGTGACCGAGGGGACTTGAACCCCCGACCTCCAGGGCCACAACCTGGCGCTCTAACCGGACTGAGCTACGGCCACCACGGGACGGCCTATCTTAGATCCCGGAGAGCCGAACCCCAAGCGGGATCGGCGGGCGCCGCGCCGACGCATCCACGAGCATCGACGGTGCACGACGATGCATTAGCGCCGCGGTCAGCGCCCGTGCCAGGCTCTTCGCGGCAGCGGCGCCTGCCCCCGTAGCTCAGCGGAAAGAGCGGCTGACTTCTAATCAGCGGGCCGCAGGTTCGAATCCTGCCGGGGGCGCTCGCACCGCTCCCCCACTCTGTCACACCCCCCTGCTAGCCTCCAGAACGTATGTTCTCTCAGGTCGACAAGGCGCCATCGGGGACGTGGGCGAGGGGCCTCAACGAGGCGCAGCTCGAGGCGGCGTCGCATCGGGGCGGCGCGCTCCTGATCGTGGCGGGTGCGGGCACGGGAAAGACCCGCACGCTCGCCGCCCGGGTGGCGAGCCTGCTCGAGGACGGGGCGGCGCCCGAGCGCATCCTGCTGCTCACCTTCAGCCGGCGGGCGGCTGCGGAGCTGCTCAACCGGGTGGCCGCCACCGCCGGCGAGCGGCTCGCCCGCCAGGTGTGGGGCGGCACCTTCCACTCGGTCGCCAACCGGCTGCTGCGCCGGCTGCACCACACGGCGGGCCTGCCCGCCGGCTTCACCGTGCTCGACCAGGCCGATTCGGTCGACCTGTTCGGCATGGTGCGGGCCGAGCTGCGCTGCGGCGAGGGGGTGCGCCGCTTCCCCCGCAAGGAGACGATCGCCGCGCTGTACTCCCGCATGGTCAACACCGGCCTGCCCCTCACGGAGGCGCTCGACCGGCACTTCCCCTGGTGTCGGGAGCACGAGGAGCCGCTCCGTTCCCTCTTCACGGCGTACTCGCTGCGCAAGCGGGCCGAACGGGTGCTCGACTACGACGACCTCCTCCTGTTCTGGCGGGGCTTGGCGGCGGCGCCGGGCGGCGGCGCCGGCGACTTGTTCGACCACGTGCTGGTCGACGAGTACCAGGACACGAACGTGGTGCAGGCCGACATCCTGGCCGCCCTGGCCCCGCAGGGCGGCCAGCTCACCGTGGTAGGCGACGACGCGCAGGCGATCTACGGGTTCCGGGCGGCCACCGTGGAGAACATGCGCGGCTTCACCGAGCGTTGGCCAGGCGCGCGCACGATCACCCTCGAGCAGAACTACCGCTCCACGCCGTCGATCCTGGCGGTGGCCAACGCCTTGCTCGAGAACGCCCCGGGTCAGCTGCGCAAGGAGCTCCGCTCGCAGCGGGAAGACCGCCGCCGGCCCCGTCTCACCGCCTGTTACGACGAGGCGGACCAGTCGAGCGCGGTGTGCGAGCTGGTGCTCGAGTTGCGGGAGGAGGGCCTCGCGCTGCGCGAGCAGGCGGTGCTGTTCCGCGCCGGCCGCCACAGCGACGCGCTGGAGCTCGAGCTGGCAAGGCGAGACATCCCATTCGTGAAGCACGGCGGCCTCCGGTACCTGGAGGCGGCGCACGTGAAGGACCTCCTCGCCATGCTCCGGGTGCTGGAGAACCCCGCCGATCGGTTGGCGTGGCGGCGCACGCTCGGGCTGCTGGAAGGGGTCGGCCCGGCGGCGCTGCGGCGCATCTCGGCCGAGCTCGGGCTGGACGACTCGGCGGAGCAGGCGCTCGAGCGTTTCGTCGAGTCGCCGCCCCGCTCCCCGCCCGCCGCGGCCGGCGCGGCGAGCGAGCTGGCCGCCGCATGGTCGGCCTGCCGGGCCGGCGGCCTCTCACCCGCCGCCCAGGTGGAGCGGCTGCGGCCGTTCTGCGAGCTGGTGTTCCCAGCGCGTTACGACAACGCCCAGGCCCGTCTCGCCGACCTCGACCAGCTCGCGGCCGCGGCGCGGCAGTACCCGAGCCGGAGCCGCTTCCTCGCCGAGCTCACCCTCGACCCGCCCGACCGCACAAGCGAGCTGGCCGGGCCCCCCCACCTCGACGACGACTACCTGGTGCTCTCCACCATCCACTCCGCGAAGGGCGGCGAGTGGCGGGCGGTGCACCTGATCCACGCCGCCGACGGCGACCTGCCCTCCGACATGGCGCTCTCGGACCGCGACGGCCTCGCCGAGGAGCGCCGCCTCCTCTACGTGGCCCTCACGCGGGCGATCGACGTGCTCTCGATCACGTTCCCGCTGCGCCGCCACACCGCCCGGCGCGGCGACCGCCACCACTACACCCAGCTCAGCCGGTTCCTCGCCCCGCTCACCGGCCTGTTCGACGAGGGCGAGCGGGTCCCCGGCGCCGAGGACCCTCCCGCGCCGATCGAGACGGTCGGCCTGGCCGACGAGGTCGACGCCTATCTCCACGGCCTCTGGCTGCGATAATGCCCGCCGATGAGCAACCACCTGATCCCGCCCCCCACCGCGGCCAGCATGGTCGAGCGGCCCAGCGGTCCGCTCGTGGGCGTGCGGATCATCGAGGTGACCCACGCCGCGGCGGGGCCGTTCGCCGCCTTGATGCTGGCCGACATGGGGGCCGACGTGATCAAGGTCGAACCGCCCGGCGGGGAGATGGCCCGCGGGGTGGGGCCGTTCCACCCGGCCGACCAGGTGCACGCCTACGGCGGGCGGTACGCCTACCGCAACCGGAACAAGCGCAGCATCGTGCTCGACCTCACCACCGAGGCGGATCGGGAGGTCTTCCTCGAGTTGGTCGACACCGCCGACGGGCTGATCGAGAACATGCGGGCGGGGGTGCTCGACCGTCTGGGGGTGGGCTGGGACGCCTGCCGCGCCCGAAATCCCCGCCTCGTGTACGCCGCGATCCGCGGCTTCGGCGACCCCCGCACGGGGGCCAGCCCCTACGTCGACTGGCCCGCGTACGACGCGATCGCCCAGGCCATGGGCGGGCTGGTGGCCACCACGGGGCCCGACTCGGAGCACCCCATGCGGGTCGGGCCGATCGTCGGAGACCTGATCCCCGGGCTGCAGGCCGCGCTGGGCTTGGTGTCGGCGCTGCACCACGCGCTGCGCAGCGGCCAAGGGCAGTTCCTCGACGTCGCGATGGTCGACGGTCTGATGACCATGTGCGAGACCCCGCAGATCCTGTGGGCCTACCGCGGCAAGGACTACGAGCCGAGCGGCAACGCCGTGGAAGACGTGGCCCCGTTCAACGTGTACGTGACCAAAGACGGCGGCCGGTTGGCGATCGCCGCGCCGATGCCGGGCCAGTGGCGGGCGCTGTGCGCGGCGATGGGCCGCCCCGACCTCGGCGAGGACCCGGCCCTCACCAGCATCGCGGGCCGGGCCGCGCAGATGGAGCGGGTCGACGCCGCGGTGGCGGAGTGGATCGCCTCGTGCACGCAGGCGGAGGTGCTCGAACGCCTCGGGGGCGTCGTGCCGGTGGGCCCGGTGCACAAGGCGTCGGCGTGGGCCGACGAGCCGCACGTGGCCGCCCGCCAGATGCTGGTGGCGGTGGAGCACGAGCACCACCCGCCGACCACGCAGCTCGCCTGCCCGATCAAGTTCACCGAGACCCCGGCCGGGGTGCACCGCAGCCCGCCGCTGCTCGACCAGCACGGCGAGGAGCTGCGCGCCGAGGCGGCGGCGCGCCGCTCAGACGGCGCCGGTTAGGCGAGGCGCCACTGGGGCAGGCGGATCGTCTCGCCGTCGACCACGCGCTCCTCCCACTCGGCCACCACCCGCATGCCGATCTCGATGGCCTCCGGCGGAGCGCCGAGCAGGTTGCCGATCACCCGCACCTGCGGGGCGTCGTCGAGGCTGACCAGGATCACCGCGTACGGGATTGCATCGGCCAGCGCCCGGTTCACCGCGTAGTGGGCCACTGTGTAGCTGTGGATCGTGCCGGTGGGCGAAAGCTCCCGGTGGGTCCGCTTGAGGGACCCGCACGCGGCGCAGATCTCCTCGGGCGGATGGGTCAGCTCCCCGCAGTCCGGGCACTGCTGCACCAGCAGCTTGCCCGAGGTGAACCACGCCTCGTTGAGCGGGTCGAGGGCGGGCAGCGTCCAGTCGTCGGGCAGCACGCCCATCGTCATCCCCTTCCGAACAGGATCGCACTGCCCGGCGCGAAGCCCGGGCCGGACACCGACAGCGACAGCTCGGCGTCGGCCACCTGACAGGTGGACTCGCCCCGGACCTGGCGGACCGCCTCGACCACGTTGCCGAACCCGTGGATGTAGGCCTCGCCCAGGTTGCCGCCGCTGGTGTTGATCGGCAGGCGGCCGTCGGGCCAGCAGATGTTCCCGTCGGCCACGAAGTCGTTGAGCTCGCCCGGCTCGCAGAACCCCATCTCGGCGATGGCCATCAGCACCGGACCGGTGAAGTTCTCGTAGAACTGCGCCACGTGCACGCTCTCGGGGCCGACCCCGGCGCGCTCCCACAGCTTCTTGCCCACGTGGCGGTGGTGCGCGGTCGGGAAGTTCACCTCGTTGAACGCGCCGACCCCGTCTCGGTGCTCGAGCCCGTGCGCCGCGGCGACGATCGCCACCGGCGCCTTCGCGCAGTCCCGCGCCCGTTCGGGGGTGCTGAGCACGATCGCCGCCGCGCCGTCGTTCTCCGGGCAGCAGTCGTAGAGGTGGAACGGCGAGGCGATCATCCGCGAGTCGTGGTACTCCTCGCGGGTGAGCGGCGTGCCGTAGCGGATGGCCCGCGGGTTGCGCTGGGCGTGCTCGAAGCAGGCGAGCACCACGTCGGCCAGGGCGTCCTGCTCCACGCCGTGGTCGTGCATGTAGCGCATGGTCTGCATCGCGCAGATCTGCGCGGCGGACAGCATGCCGTACGGGCTGGTGAACGCCGACCGGCCCCGGGCCCGGCGCGACTTGCCGGCCTGCCCGTACCGGTGGAACTGGCCCTGGGCCAGCGCCCGGAACACCACCACGCACTCGGCGTAGCCTGCGGTGATCGCCGCGTCGGCGATCGTGACCGCCGCCGCCGCGCCGTTGCCCCCGCCGCCGAAGGTCTGCCCGGTGAAGTTCAGGGCGCCCACCCCGAGCGCGGCGGACAGGCGGACCGGTTCGTTGCGGTCCATGTAGGAGACGAACCCGTCCACGTCGGACAGCGCGAGGCCGGCGTCGGCCACTGCGTTGCGGATCGCGATGCAGGCGAGCTGGAACTCCGACTCGGCGGCGCCGCCGCGTTTGTAATAGACGGACTCCCCGACCCCGACGACGACGGCCTTGCCGTGCACCGCGCCTCCTTCTCAGCTCAGCCGGGCAGGGCCGCGGCGTCGATCGAGTACAGCTCGATCGTGTTGGTGAACACCATCTGCTCGCGTTCGTCGTCGGGCACGCCGGCGAGCACCCGGTCGAGCGTCTGCATCGAGTGGGGCCAGATCGCGTCGTGATGCGGGTAGTCGTTGCCCCACAGCAGCGTTTCGAGGCCGATCAGGTCCCGGGTGCGGATGCCGGCCTCGTCATCCTCGAAGGTGATGTGGAAGTTCCGCCGGAAGTAGTCCGACGGCTTCATCGTCAGGTAGTCCACCGCTTCGGACGGCGTCCGGTAGGTGGCGTGGTCGAGACGCTGGAGGAAGTGCGCCACCCAGCCCGTCTCGAACTCGGACAGCACGAACTTGAGACGCGGGAAGCGTTCGCAGACGCCGCCGCAGATGAGGTCGATCACGCTGTTCGCCGCCCCGGTGTGCACGAACGTGTAGCCCTTGATCGACCAGGCCGGCAGGCCCCAGTGGGGGGCGAGCCCCGCGTCAAAGGTGGCCCCGGTGAACACGTGCATGGTGAGCGGCACGCCGAGATCCTCCGCCACCGCCCAGAACCGGTCGTAGTCGGGATGGCGGAAGGGCCGGTCGACCGGCACGTGCGCCGGGATGGCGAAGCCCCGCACCCCTCGGGCCGCGGCGCGCTGCATCTCGGCCAGGGCCGCCTCGACGTCGGGCAGGGGCAGGCAGCCCACGCCGACGAGGCGCTCGGGCGCCGCCGAGCAGTAGTCGAGCACCCAGTCGTTGTGCCGCTTGAACAGGGCGTCGACCAGGTCACGCTCGGGCAGCGCGAACGTGAACAGGTTGATGCTCGGATACATGACCTCGCCGACGATGCCGTCGAGCTTCTGCTCGTCGAGCCGGCGGTGCGGGTCCATCACGCCCGGGTTCAGCCCGGCGTAACCCTGCGAGATCCGCTCCTGGGTCCTCGGGTCGTCGAGGCGGTTGCCGGCGATGCCGAGCCGGCCGACCGGGATCGGCGGGGAGCCGGGCAGCAGCACGAACTCGCCCCGTTTGCCGTCCAGGCCGTTCACGATGCGCGGGGCGCGCTCGCCGAAGCGTTCGTCGAGCCCGAGAAAGACCTCCGGCGCCTCCACCACGTGGCTGTCGCAGGAGTAGTACCGCATCCGGAAAACCTCCCCTTCGTTGGGACCTGACGGCCCCGGCGCGCTCCGACGCCGGGGCCGGAACCGCTCAGGCGGGGCTGAGCGACACGCAGCGGATCTCGCCGAACTCCCTCGCCAGCTTGTCCCAGCTCTCCCCGCTGTTCTCGCTGAGGAACACCTGGCCGTAAATCGTGGCGGCCACGATCACGTCGGGAACCTCGGGGCTCATCGCCATCCAGTAGACGGTCGAGTTCGCCTTGACCGGCAGCTCCGGCGCGTCCCACGTCTTGCCGCCGTCGCGGGAGAGCTGGATCCGCCCGACCTGACCGGGGATGAAATCGCCGGTGCCCACCAGCACGGTCTGCGGGTCGCCGGGCTTCACGAACACGCCCCGGCAGTAGGCGTACGGGTTCTTGCTCCCCTCGTCGAAGCCGGGGAACTCCTGGTTGGTCCAGCTCGCGCCCTCGTCGGTGGAGATGGCGAGGCCGAACGGGCTGGCGCAGTACACGGTGGCGGCGCCGTCGCTGCCGGGGGCGACGGCGAGGCCGTGCACGTCGCCGTAGAACGCGTCGGGCCCCATGTTGTTGATGGCGCTCCACGTGTCGCCCCCGTCGGCCGAGCGGTACATGCCGTCGACCTCGACGCCGGCCCAGAGGACGTCGCGATCACGCGGGTCGACGAGCATGTTCGTGATGCGGGGCACGCCGATCGGACACTTGGGGTTGACCCCCATGTCCATCTTCTCCCACGTGGCGCCGCCGTCCGCGGTGCGCCACCCGTCGGGCCGGGCGCCCACGTAGACCCGGTTCGGGTCGACCGGGTCGATGGCCAGCGACCAGATCTCGCAGTCCTCGATCGGCGACGGGACCTTCTCCCACCGGTACCCGTTGTCGAAGCTGCGGTAGATGCCGTCGCGGTCGACCCCCGCCCAGATCGTCTGCGGCTCGGACGGGCTGACCCGGATGGTGCGGACGTTGTTCTCCGGCCAGATCGGCTTGAAGATGTGCCGCCACTTCTCACCCTTGTTGTAGGTGAAGTGCAGGCCGAAGCCGACCGTGCTGACCCCGATTGCGTAGTCCTGCGCCATGTTCGCGCCCCCTTCTCCCCCTGCTCGTGCGACACCGGAGTGTACTCCCGGCGGCGCCGGGCGGCCCCACCGCCGGCGCCCGGGGCGCTGGCTACGCCGGCCGCGGGCCCCGCCGGGCCAGCGCGAACGCGCAGGCCGCGCCGACAAGCGCGAGCAGCGACGACGCGGCGAACGCCGGCACGAACGAGCCGGTGCGGTCGGCGATGATCCCGGCGAGCTGGGGGCCGGCGAGCTGCGCGGCGGAGAAGACCAACGTGAGCGACCCGAACGCGGCGCCGAAGGCCCGGCCCCGCAGATGGTCGGCGACCACGGCGCCGATGGCGGTCGGCGTGCCGGCCACGCAGAGCCCGTAGCCCACGGCGGCGACCAGCACCGGGCCGAGCGCCGCGGTGAGCGCCAGCAGCGGAGCGGCGGCCATGATCACGAAGCCGGTGAGCATGGTGTAGGGCCGCCCGTAGCGGTCCGACACGCGGCCGAACACGATCCCGCCGAACACGCTCGACGCACCGAGGAGCGACGACACCAGGTTCGTGCTCGAGGGCCGCCACCCGGCGTCCTGGAGCTGGGTCACGAAGAAGTAGAAGAACAGCGAATAGCCGGCGCCGAACGCGGCGAACGCGGCGAGCAGGTACCCCCAGCCGGGCACCTCGCGCAGCACGGACACCTTCACCCGCTCGATCGGCGCGCCCGCCGCCGCGGCCGGGCGGCGCACCGCCGCCAGCACCAGCGCGAGCACCACCGCCGCCACCGCCGCCTCGATGAGGTAGACGGGCCGCCAGGCCCCCTCCCCGGCGGAGCGGCGCACGAGGTTGGTGAGCGGGCCGACCACGAAGATGCCGAGCCCGATGCCCGAGCCGACGAGGCCGATGGCGAAGCCTCCTCGCTCGGGGCCCACCATGGCGGCGGCGATGCCCGGCGCCGGCACCCACACCCCGGCCGAGCCGAGCCCCGCCACGAACAGCCCCACGCCGAGCTGCGCGAAGCCGTTGGCCGTGGTGAGCAGCACGAGCCCGGCGAACGAGCCGACCAGGCCGAACTTGACCAGCACCGTGGGATCGACCCGGGTGGAGAGCCACGACACGAGGGCGGCGCCGAGGAAGTAGGCGGTGAGGCTGATCGAGGCCAGGGAGCCGGCCCGGGTGAGCGAGCCGAGCAGGTCTTCCACCACCGCCGGCTGCAGCACCGGCCAGGTGAAGCGGCCGAAGGACTGGGCCACCATCGAGGACAGCAGCACCAGCCCCAAGGTGAGCAGCACCCGCGCCCCGAGAGGCGGGGCCTGGCGCGCGGCCGGGGCCCCGCTCGTCGCCTGCGTCGTCATGGCCACCCCCTCGCGCCGTATTGTCCCCCGGCGACCCGCGCCGGTCCCAACCGGCGCGCACCAACAAGGGGGCCCGTTCGATGGAGTTCGGAGTGCACCTGCCCGACGCCGGCCGCTTCGCGACCCGCGAGGCGATGCTGGCCTACGCCACCACCGCCGACCAGCTCGGCTACGCCTCGCTCTGGTCGAGCGACCACATCGCCTGGCCCGATCCGAACACGTTGGCCTCGAAGTACCCCTACGCGGACGACAACTCGGGGTTCCCGGCGGCGGGCTCGGCGTGGCTCGACTGCATCGGCTCGCTGCAGTTCGCCGCCGCGGTGACCGAGCGGGTGCGGCTCGGCACCACCGTGCTGATCCTCGGCTACCGGCCCGTGCTCCAGCAGGCCAAGGCGTGGGCGACGCTCGACCACCTCTCCGGGGGCCGGGCCATCCTCGGGGTCGGGGTCGGGTGGATGAAGGAGGAGTTCGACATCATCGATCGCCCGTGGGACCGCCGGGGCGAGCGGGCCGACGAGATGCTCGAGATCTTCGAGCGGCTCTGGAAGGACGAGCAGGCCAGCTTCGACGGTCCGTTCACCCAGTTCGGCCCGGTCGGGTTCTCGCCCAAGCCGCCCAACGGCCACATCCCGGTGTGGGTGGGCGGGCACACGAAGGCGGCGTTCCGGCGCACCGCCCGCTACGGGGAGGCCTTCCACGCCGCGTTCTCCTCGCTCGACCGGCTGGCGGCCGAGTGGGCGGGCGTGCGCGAGGCCTGCGAGCAGATCGGGCGGGACCCGGCCACGGTGGAGCTGACCGTGCTGTGCACGCTGCTGCCCGGCGCGGTGAGCGACAAGGACGGCGTGATCTGCGGCTCGAACGAGCAGATGCTCGACCAGCTCGGCGCCTATCGCGACGCCGGGGTCTCCCACATGGCGCTGTCGGTGGCGGCGAGGGGCGGCCTCGAGGCCCGGCTCGACGCCATGCGGGCCTTCGCCGCCGATCTGATGCCGCAGCTCACGTGAGCTGCGCGGCCGTTCAGCGCAGGCGCACGGCGCCGTACTCGTCGGCCAGCGCCAGGACCTTCGCGTTGTAGGCGGGCGAGCGGTTGTAGCCGAACACGGCACGGCTCACCCCGCCAGGGTCGCGGTGGTCGTGGCCGGCGCGGCACAGGTGCTCGGCGGCGGCCAGCGCGGCGTCGTAGTAATTGGACGGGTCGCGGCGGCCGTCGCCGTTGCCGTCACGGGCGTAGATGGCCCACGACGTCGGGATGAACTGCATCGGGCCGACGGCGCGGTCGTGGACGGTGTCGGCGTCGAGGGCGCCGCCGTCGGTGTCGAGGATGAGCGAGAAGACCGTGCCGTCGAGCACCGGGCCGAGGATCACCGGGCTCGCCTGGCCCGACGCGTCGACCCGCCCGCCGCCGTGGCCGCTCTCCACCTGCGAGATCGCCGCCAGCAGGCTCCACCGCACCCCGCAGCCGGGGCGCTCGGCCGCCATCCGCTGCTGCGCCCGCCACAGCGCGTCGACCACCACGGCAGGCGCGCCCACGGTGACAACCTGGGCGGTCCGGGCCAGCCGGGCGAGCTCGGCTTGGCGGGTCGCCCGCTCCACGCTCAGGCGGGCCCGCTCACCGGCGGCGC
>JBJXGF010000089.1:0-3778 GCA_046153015.1 Acidimicrobiales bacterium
TGAACTCGCCGCCGTGCACGTCACCACCGGGAAACGGAAAGGCCTGCGTATCCAGGTCAAACCCGACGCCCCTGGACTGTTCGCGACAACCGAATGAAAGGACAACGCAGTGTCAACCACGATCGGACAGCGCGCCGAGCACCATCGTGTCGACAATGGCGACGTGGGTGGCCATGTGGCTACGCGTCGGCCAGGGCGTCCATCAACGCCTGCCACTCCTCGATCGTCAGGCCCTCGATGGCAAGCTCTTCGCGGCTCGGGAGGGGACGGGCCAGTCGGAGCGCGTCAGCAGGGGAGACCACGGCCACAGCCGGCGGTTCGGGCTGCTCGACGACTGACATGGGTACCAGGTTACGTGGTTCCGTCGGCGCTCGGGCGCGGAACTTGTTGCGGGCGACACCGCCGACGCGCTCGGCCGTACGGGTCGAGCAGCGAGGCGAGCTCAACGCACCGGCGTCAACGACGGCGCCCCTCTCTCTGGCTGAAGCCTCCGCAGTTCCACGACGAGGACTGCCGTGTCCCCGTGGTGCATCTCGGCAAGGACGACGCCGCCTCAGCCACGTTCCGTGACTGCCGGCGATGATCGTTGCAACTCTGGCGAATTCAGGATCACAGGAGTACACTTAGCTGCATGGACCGCCGACGAATGAGCTGGTCAGCCGGACTGCAGCACACGGGATAGCACCAAACCGTCGGCTGCTCACTCTCATAACCCGAAGGTCGCAGGTTCAAATCCTGCCCCCGCCACTCAGGAAAACGCAGGTCAGGGCCTATCCGTCGGGGTGGGCCCTGATTCGCGTCTACCGGCTGTGTCTACCGAGTCGGTAGACGCGGAAGGTCGCTCGGGAGGGCGGCGTGGCTGCTGACCAGGTCGTTTACGTGTCGCACGGGGGCGTGGGTGTCTACCGGTCGATGAGAGCCGCGAAGCGGTGTGCGGCGTCGGCGCTCATGCCCGGCAGCACGTGTTGGTAGGTGGCCATGGTGAAGCCGGGATGGGCGTGTCCGAGCCGCTCGGACACGACCTTGATCGGGACGCCGGCGGCGACCAGGAGGCTCGCGTGGCTGTGTCTCAGGTCGTGGAAGCGGATCCGTGGGAGGTCGGTGCGGGCGACGAGCCGGTCGAAGAGCTGGCTGATCGATTCGGGGTGGAGGGCTCGACCGTTGGTGTTGGTGAACATGGGATCGGTGGGTCCGGTTCGATGCCCGTCGGTCTGCTGGCGGCGGCGCCAGCGTCGGAGATGTGTCTCGGTCACGGGGTCGAGGTCGATGCATCGGCGGCTGGATCGGGTCTTGACGCCGAACTCGGTGGGTCGTCCGGCGAGCGCTTGGCGGGTCCGGCTGATCGAGAGCCGATGCTCTTGGGTGTCCCAGTCGCTCCAGCGGAGTCCGACGATCTCACCGCGTCTCATCCCGGTGGTGGCGGCGAGCCGCAGGGCCGGGGCGAGTCTCTGCGCGGCTGCTTGGTCGAGGAACGTAGCGAGCTGGTCAGCGTTCCAGGTCTCGGGACCGACTCGCGGTCGGGCGTGGGCCTTGGGGGGTGTGGCGGTGAGCGCGACGTTGACGCGGACGAGGCCTTGGGTGGTCGCGTCGGCCAGGGCGCCGCGCATGATGACGTGCACCTCGTGCACGGTCTTGGGGGCCAGACCGGCGCCGTGCTGACCGCCCGTGGCGAGCAACGCGGCGTAGAGGTCGTCGACGTGGTCGGTGCGGATGGACCGCAGCGCGAACGACCCGAGGGTCGGGATGATGTACCGCTCGATCATCCACCGGTACCGGTAGCCGGTCGTGGCGCGGACCCGGCGTTGCCGCTTCGGCAACCACTGCTCGAGCAGGAAGCTCCCAAGCGTCGTCTTGCCGCGAGCCGCTCGAGGGGCCACGTCCCCGGACACGACGAGGCTCAAGGCGATCGCCTCGGCATCGGCCAGTGACGATCCGGCGGGATGCCAGCGGCGCCGTTCTCGGCCCGTGACAGGGTCGGTGCCGTCGTAGTCGACGACGTAGAAGCGATCACGGCGAGCGACGATGTAGGCCATGCCCGTCGTATCGACCACTTCGAAGCCAGCCCGAAGATCGCGGCCTTCCCGAGCATCGGAGGTTGGCGCGGGTTCGTGTGTCGACACGGCGGCTACGTTGAACGCCGTGTTGGTGTGCGTTCTCCGCCACTTCTTAGACATGGCGGATGAGGCTCCGGGCCCGGCGAAGCGGCTCGCCGTGCAACTCGGGGCGATCGTGCGCGCGGGCAGCGCGCGGCCGGTCGGGAGCAGCGCAACATCTGCTGTCGGCTGCACGAGGCGCCCGGGTCGACGACCGTGCGATGGCTTCGTGATGGTGTTCCGTCACGCGAACGGCGAGATCTCCTGGGCATGCGACGTCTGCGGGGACGAGTGTGATCACCGGTTGGGAGGGTTCGCCGAGTGACCTGTCCGAGCTCGATGACAGCTACGTCGGCGGCGAACCGATCGAACTGGTGATGCCTCGCGAGTTGTTCGACAGGGTCCGTGAGGTGCTGCTGGTGGAGGCTGCCTCGGAGTTGCTGGTGGCGCGGGCGGAGGGTTGTGCGGCGGGCGTGGTGTTGGCGGGCGCATCAGGGCGTTCGAGGAGCTGGTCGGCTACGTGGCGTCGGAGGCGAACGCTGCGACCAACCGGCGCCGGGCGCGGCTGGCAGACGAGGTGTGCGTCCTGCTCGAAGCAGCGCTGGAGGAGGTGTAGGGGTGTTCACGGTTCGGGGGACGAAGAAGTTCTTGGATCGTGTCGGTCGACCGGTCCCGGATCCGCCGGCGGGCTCGACGGTGCTCGGTGATTGGTACGCGAACGTGTTGTTCTGGCGGCCGCAGGTCGCGTTGTTCGTCAACGCGTCGACTTTCGCGCCGGTGTTGCTGCCGCTGGCCCCGGCGGCGGATGTGGTTGGCCGGTTCCCGGTTGCGATGGGCGAGGTGCTCGCGGCGCTCGGGGTCGACCCCCGATTCGTGGCGGTGGAGACGACGGAGATGCAGTCCGTGGCGCTGGCTAAGACGGCGAGTCGCCAGGTGCTGGGCGTGATGAACGAGTTCGCGTTCATGGCCGAGCACACGATCAGCACCGGCCGCTCGGACCCGGCCGATCTGGTCGGGCTGTCGGTGTGGCTCGCGAACACGATCGTCGGACCCGTCAGCACAAATGACGGCTCGACGCCGCTGGGCGCCCTCCAGCACCGGGTAGCGGCAGCCCTCGACGACTGACCGTCCGCCCCCATCGATCGCACCCGTGCATGAGTGTTGACGACTTAGTAGGGATCACTCATACTAGAGGGGTGTGGGTCGTCGAGTTCACCGACGAGTTCGCGGACTGGTGGGACGGGCTCGATGTCGATCAGCAGGCCGCGCTCGGGTTGCGGATCGATCTGCTCGAGAGCCGGGGACCCGACCTGGGTCGGCCCGCAGTCGATCGGATCAGCGGGTCGCGGCATCACAACATGAAGGAACTGCGAGCCAGCGAGGGTGGGGCGCTGCGCGTGTTGTTTGCGTTCGACCCGCGACGGCAGGCGATCCTGTTGCTCGGTGGCGACAAGTCCGGCCAGTGGGCCGAGTGGTACCAGTGGGCGATTCCCGCGGCTGACGATCTCTACGACGAGTACCTGAACGAGCTCCGTGAGGAGGGTTTGATCGAATGAGTGGACACCGCAAGTGGTCGGATCTGCGAGACAAGATGATGGAGCGGCCGGGCGCAATCGAGGCCGTGGAGCGGGCGCGGGCCGGTCTCGAAGAAGAGCTGCGCCTGTACGAGCTCCGTCATGCCGAAG
>JBJXGF010000103.1:0-2653 GCA_046153015.1 Acidimicrobiales bacterium
TGGTCAAGGACCTCCCTCGAAGGGCCCGACAGCCTCTCAACTGTGGTCTGAAAGAACGCGGATCCCGTCGCGCGAAGTCAGACGCAACCCAGACACCCTCGCTCGTGTCGGGCTTTCCCGAGCCATCGCAACGCTGCGGCGTCGGCAGGCCGGCGAGTGACACCCGGGCAGAGGCCGATCCGCGCCGGGGCGTGTGTCGGTTTGCAAATGGTTTGGGTGCGGCTCCGCTGAAGGGACATCAAGCTGCGCTGGGCAGGGCGCCGTGGAGGTATCTGATCGGCCATCCCTTCGATAGGGCGGTGGGGTAGTCGAGGTAGGCGGCCTTGGCCAGGAGGTAGTCGGCGCAGGTGTCGGCGTTCTTGCGTGCTGACTTGTCCAGCCTGCGGGTGGTGGCTTTGCGGCGGATGGCGGCGGCGACGATGGACGCCCGGCCGGAGAGCACGTCGATGGCCTTCTTGTGCACCCAGTCCTCGGCGGCGGGGTCGCCCTCGGCGAAGAAGCTCCATGCGGCGGACCAGATGTATTCCAAGACGTGCACCCAGTCGACGAGCACGGTCACCTGGGCCCGGCGTGTGGTGGCCTCGACGTTGATGCGGTCGATCTGATGGCGGTTCCCGTCGACGAGGGCGACCCAGTCGTGGCGGTGGTCGGGGTCGCGTCGCTCGGCCTCGTCGAAGACCTGTGCGATCACGCTCGCGGCGTCGCAGACGACAGAGGCGGTCACCCATTTGTCGGTGGCGGTGGGCGCCTGCTTTGGTGGCCCGGCGCCGCGGTGCGCCATCACGTCGGGGGCGCTGCGGGGCACGGGGGTGATGGTGTAGAGGGCGCCGACCTCGGCCATGCGCTTTCGGTTGGTCTTCTCGCCTTTGCCTGACTTCCGCACTATGTAGGCAGATTCTGCTGTCAGCGGGCGTGTCTGTGCTGGTCAGGGGGTTGCAGGAAGGCCGGAGCGCCCGAAACCTGTAGACACACGACGTCGGCTAGGGTGCTCGATGTGAGTTGGCGGATGTCGTAGTGTCGTAGACATGTACCTGCGGGAGACGCGCCCGCCGGAACCGGGACGGCAGCGAGGTCGCCTACCTGGCGTTGGCCCACAACGAACGCGACCCCGACACGCAGATGCCGAAGGCTCGCATCATCCACAATTTCGGTCGCGCCGACCTGGTCGACCGTGACGGACTCGCCCGTCTGGTCAAGTCGATCAGCCGGTTCCTCGACCCCGCCGACGCGGTGGCGGCCACGGCCGGCGCCGGCGAGGTGCAGATCCTCGACTCCCGCCCGATGGGCACCGCCTGGGTGGCGGACCGCCTGTGGGAACGACTCGGGATCGGACGCCAGATCATCGCCGTCGCCGAGCGCCGCCGGGGACCGGGCCGCCGTGTCGACCCTGCGGTAGTGGAACGGGTCGTCTTCGCCATGGTCGCCAACCGGCTGTCGCCCACACCGTTGTCGAAGCTGGCGGGCTGTTCGTGGGTGGCGGAGCGGGTGTTCATCGACGGGCTCGCCGCGGTGAGCGACGACGCCTGCTACCGGGCCATGGACTTCTTCTTGACCGCGCTTGCCGAGCTGCAAGAAGCGGTGTTCTTCTCGGTCGCGAACCTGTTGAACCTCGAGGTCGACATCTTGTTCTTCGACACGTCGTCGACCTACTGGGAGACCGACGGCGCCGACGACGCCCTCCTCGACGACGGCGAGGAGGAGGGCGACGACGCCGCCCGGGCGACAGAGGGGGCGTGGCGCACCTACGGGCACTCCAAAGACCACCGGCCCGACCTGCCCCAGATCGTGATCGGTATGGCCGTCACCCGAGGGGGGATCCCGGTGCGGGTGTGGACCTTCCCCGGCGACACCAGCGACCAGGTCCTGATCCGCACCGTCCGCGACGACCTGGCCGACTGGCGGCTCAACCGGGTCATCTGGGCGCTCGACCGCGGGTTCACCTCGGCGGAGAACCGCCGCTACCTGCAACGCGGCGGCGGGCACTACATCGTCGGCGAGAAGCTCCGCGGCGACTCCAAAGAGGCGGCCGAGGCGCTGTCACGCCAGGGCCGCTACCACACCGTCGCCGACAACCTGCGGGTCAAAGAGGTCCGCGTCGACGACGGCGCCGGCCGGGACCGGTTCGTCATCTGCCACAACCCCGACGCCGCCACCCGCGACGCGGCGGTGCGCGACCAGATCATCGCCCGTCTCGAGGCTCGCATCGCCGGCTCCGACACGCTGCCCGCTTCCAAGCGGGCCGAGCTCGCCGGCCGGCTCCGCACCAAGGCGGCGTTCGCCCGGTTCCTGCGCGCCACCCCCGGCGGGCTGCTGCGCGTCGACCGCGCCGCCGTACGCCGCGACGCCCACTTCGACGGCAAGTTCCTGCTGCGCACCAGCGACGAGAGCCTCACCGCCGCCGACATCGCCCAGGGCTACAAGGGCCTCTACCAAGCCGAACGCGGCTGGCGGGACCTCAAGTCCACCATCGACCTGCGCCCCGTCTACCACCACCGCGAAGACCGCATCCGCGCCCACGTCCAACTGCAGTGGCTCGCCCTCCTGCTGCTCCGCGTCGCGGAGACCACCGTGGGCGACACGTGGCGCAACATCCGCGACGAGCTCGAACGCCTCCACCTCGTCACCCTCACCACCCCCGACGGCCGAGTCGCCC
>JBJXGF010000109.1:0-8864 GCA_046153015.1 Acidimicrobiales bacterium
CTGGCCCGCCTCCTGCTCGCTCATCTCGCCGAGCCGCTGCGGGCCGTGGAGGGCTGGGCGGCGCAGCTCGCGCCCGGCGGCGTGCTGGCCCTCGAGGAGGTGGAGGCGATCCGGGCGAGCGAGCCGATCTTCGCCGACTACCTCGCCCTGCAAGCCCGCCTGCTCGCCGCCCGCGGCCACGACCTCTACCTCGGCGCCCGCCTGCGGGCGCTCTCCGGCCCGTCGGTGCGCCAGAGCCGCGCCGTCTCGGTGAGCCCCGCCGCCGGCGAGGCCGCCGCCATGTTCGCCCTGAACTTCACCCACTGGCGCCGTGATCCCTGGACGCTGGCCAACGCGACGCCGGCGGAGCTGGAGCGGCTGTCCGCCGGGCTCGAGTCTCTGCTCGGCGATCCGACACACGGCCGGATCACCTGGACGATGCGCCAAGTCATCCTGCAACCGCGCTGAGCGGCAAACTGCCCTCCGCCGAGCGGGCGCGGCGAGCTTGTGGCGGGTTGTTCGCGGCCGGTCGACTAGACCCCGCCGCGCGGCCGGCAAAACCGCAGCTCAGAACGTTGGACGCGCGGTCAATACTCGGGCCCCCGCGAACAACCCGCCACAACCGAAGGGGGCGACCAGCTCGAGCGGAGCTACAGGGTGCGCTCGTACTCGGCGATCGCCCGGATCTCCTCCGGGCTGAGCTGGCTCTTGAAGGCCGGCATCGCCTTGCGGCCGTTGGCGATCACCGCGATCTGGTCGGCGATGTCCGGGTACTTCTCCACGAGCCTGCCGCCGTCGAAGGCCGGGCCGGTTCCGCCGCCGCCGGTGCGCCCGTGGCACACCGCGCACTTCGACAGGTACAGCTTCTGGCCGTCGCCGGCGGCGGAGGAGGAATCACCGCCGCAGCCGACCGCGCCGGCGAGCGCGGCCGCCACGACCGGGACCAGCAGCAGGCGGCGCATTCTGGGAAACGCTACCGAAGGCGCGCCGCGGCGCGTGAACTGGAGCCGGACCCCGCCCTACGCTGCGCCGATGGCGCTCGACCCCCAGGTGCAGGCGCTCGCCGAGCAGCTGCGCGGCGCCGGCCCGCCGATCTGGGAGATCCCTCTCGCGCAGGCTCGGGAGAACCTGCGGCTGGTGGCCGCGCTGCTCGGCCCGGGCGAGCCGGTGGCCGAGGTGCGCGACCTGGTGGCGCCCGGCCCGCCGGGCGGCCCCCCGGTGCGGGTGCGGCTGTACCGCCCGGCGACCGAGCCCCCCGCCGGGCGGCCGCTGCCCGCCGTGGTCTACTGCCACGGCGGCGGGTTCGTGATGGGGGATCTCGACACCCACGATCGCGAGTGCCGGGCCCTGGCCAACCGGTCGGGGGCGCTCGTGGCCTCGGTCGACTACCGCCTCGCCCCCGAGCACCCGTTCCCGGCCGCCCTCGACGATGCGTGGGCCGCGCTCGGCTGGGCTGCCGCCGGCGGCGACGGCGCAATCGACCCGGCCCGGCTGGCGGTGGGCGGCGACTCGGCCGGGGCGAACCTGGCCGCCGTGCTCGCCGTGCTGGCCCGCGACCACGGGCTGGCGCTGCGCCACCAGCTCCTCGTCTACCCGGCGGTCGACGGCCCCGGCGACTACCCCTCCCGCCAGGAGCACGCCGACGGCCTGGTGCTGACCACCGAGATGATCGACTGGTTCACCGCCCAGTACGTGGGCGAGGCGCTCGACGACCCGCTGCTGGCGGAGGACTTCCGGCTCGCCCCGATCCGGGCCGCCTCGCACGCGGGCGTGGCCCCTGCGCTCGTGATCACCGCCGAGTGCGACCCGTTGCGGGACGAGGGCGAGGCGTACGCCGCGAAGCTGGCGGCCGACGGGGTGGCGGTGGCGCTCAGCCGCTATCCGGGCATGGTCCACGGCTTCTTCAGCCTCGCCCCGCTCTTCGACGCCTCGGTGCGGGCGCTCGACGAGGCGGGCGCGGCGCTGGCCGCCGCCCTCGCGCCGTGACCGGGCGGCCGGCGCCTGGCTAGGTTGGTCGCCCGCCGCCGCTCGTGAGGGCCAGGCGGCGGTCACACCGAACACGAGAGACGAGGGGGCGATGCCGTGAAGGTCGACCTGATGGTGGGCGGAGGCCGGCTGGACGAGATCCAGGAGCTCGCCCGCCGGGCCGAGGCGGCCGGCATCGCGGGCCTGGTGTTCACCGAGACCGGGCGCACCGCCTACCTCTCGGTGGCGGCCGCCGCGCTGGCCACCGAGCGCCTCGAGCTCTCGACCGGGATCGCGGTGGCGTTCCCCCGCAGCCCGATGGTCACCGCCGGCACCGCGTACGAGCTGGCCGACGTGTCGAAGGGGCGCTTCCGCCTGGGCCTCGGCACGCAGGTCAAGGCCCACATCGAACGCCGTTACGGCGTGGCGTACGACCATCCCGGGCCCCGGCTCAAGGACTACGTGCTGGCGCTGCGGGCCATCTTCGCCGCGTTCGAGGGCGCCAAGCTCGACTACCACGGGCCCTTCTACACGCTCACGCTGCTGAACAGCCAGTGGTCGCCGGGTCGCATCGAGCATCCCGACCTCGCCATCGACGTGGCGGCGGTCGGCCCCTGGATGCTGCGCATGGCCGGCGAGGTGGCCGACGGCGTGCACGTGCACCCGCTCAACAACCGGGCCTACCTGACCGACACGGTGCTCCCCGAGGTGGCCGCCGGCGCGGCGAAGGCCGGCCGGGACGCCGCCCGGGTGGAGCTCCTCGTGCCGAGCTTCACCGCGGTGGGCGACACCGACGCCGAGCAGGCGCAGTGGCGGGAGGCGGCCCGCAGCCAGGTGGCCTTCTACGGCTCCACGCCCAACTACGCGTTCATCTTCGACCAGCTCGGCTTCGAGGGGACCACCGCCCGCATCCGGGAGAAGCAGAAGGCCGGCGACCTCGCCGGCATGGCTGCGCAGGTCACCGACGACATCCTCGACCACTTCGCGGTGACCGCCACGTGGGATCAGCTGGCCGACAAGCTGGTCGAGCGGTACACGGGCGCCGCGCACCGGGTGGTGCTGTACTTCGCCGCCCAGCACGCCAAGCGGGACCCTGGCGTGCTGGAGCGGTACGGCGCCGTGGCGGCCGAGGTCGCCCGCCGCACGGCGTGACCGCCATCTCCGAGACAGCGATATTCGCAACTCTCGGCGACGGGCGGTTCGCGCCGACCGAGCTCGCTCGCGGCCCCTGGGATGTGGGCGCCTGCCACGGCGGGCCCCCCACCGCGCTGGCGGCGCGGGCGGCGGAGGGCGTGCTCGGCGGCGGCGCCTGGCACGTGGCCCGGCTCACGGTGGAGCTGCTGCGCCCGGTTCCGCTGGCGCCGCTCACGCCGGCGGCCGAGCTGGTGCAGGCCGGGCGCCAGGTGCAGCGGGTGGGCGCCTCGCTCTCGCTGGATGACGGCACGGTCGTGCTGCGCCTCGTGGCGCTGGCGTTGCGCGTGCGCCCGCTCGACCTGTCGGCCTTCGACCGGGCGGCGGCGGCCCGCCCCGGGGACACGGCCCCGCCGGCCGGCCCGTTCGAGGCGAGGCCGGGGGCGTCGCCCCCCGGCGTCCACCATCACGGCTTCCACGACCGCGGCATGGAGATCCGCTGGGCCCGAGGCGCCTACGCCGAGCAGGGCGCCGCGTTCGCCTGGATGCGTCTCGCCGCCCCGCTCGTGGCCGGCGAGACCCCGAGCCCGCTGCAGCGCACCGCGGCGGCCGCCGATTTCGGCAACGGCGTGGCCTCGGCGCTGCCGTGGACCTCGCACACGTTCGTGAACCCCGACCTCACCGTCTACCTGCACCGGCCGCCGATCGGCGAGTGGGTCGGCGTCGACGCCGTCACCCGGCCCGAACCGAGCGGGGTGGGCCTGGCCGAGTCGGCGCTCTTCGACGAGACCGGTCCGATCGGCCGCGCCGCGCAGAGCCTGCTGCTCGCACCGCGCTGAGCCGGCCGGCGGCTCAGCCTCAGGCGGCCTGGGGGTCGCCCTTGCCGACCGGCTTCTTGGCGGCGGGGGCGGCCATGGCCGAATCGTCGGTGGCCAGGAAGTAGCCGACCGGCAGCAGGATGATGACCGCCACGAGGAACGTGATCATGGCCGTGAACACCGGCTCGGTCGTGCCCGGGATGTGCACCTTCGGATCCTCGACGATGCGCAGGGCGGTCATGCCGGTGTAGTGCATCCCGGACACGGCCATGCCCATCACCGCCGCCGCGCCGAGCATGTGGGAGAGGCGCTTCACGTTGATCGTGAGCCACAGCGCCACCGTGGCCACCGCGATGGCGATGCCGAACGAGAGCACGATGATGCCCACGTTCCACTGGTTGTGGCCGCGCGTCTTCATGGCCAGCATGCCGCTGTAGTGCATGATGGCCACGCCGCAGCCGGTGAACACGCCGGCCACGGCCAAGCGCAGCTTTCCGCCGTCGCCCGAATTGGCCACGTAGATCCCGGTGCCGGCCACCACCACGGCGGCCAGGAACGAGGCCGCGGTGAGCAGCGGATCGAAGTACATGGCGCCGTCGATCTGGAAGGCGCTCATCCCGATGAAGTGCATCGACCACACGCCGCCGCCGCCGATGCAGAGGGCCGCCGCGGCCAGCCAGCCGAGACGGGCCGTGCCGATGGAGCGGATCATCCGCCGGCTGGAGAGCAGCGCGGCGAAGCTGCCCATCACCGACACGACATAGGACAGTACGACGAGCAGCATGTTGTACGAAGTGTCGTAGTGCTTCATGGATCGCCCCAAGTGGAAGTGTTCGAAGGTACGGCGTCAGCGCCGTCGCTTCCTCGTGGACGGCGCGGCGGCGCAGCGGATGTAGGGAGAGGCGACGGCCATGGGGGAAAATCCCCCGTTCGGGTCATGCCGCAGAACCCCGGCGTGGACCCGTAGCATCGATGAGGTGAGCCGCAGCTACGACGAGCCCCACGACCTCATTCCTGACTCCGACCCGGCCGAGACGCAGGAGTGGATCGAGTCACTCGATGCGGTGGTCGACCTCAACGGTGCGAGACGCGCCCGCTTCCTCGTCCACAAGCTCCTCAAGCACGCCGCCGCCCGCGACATCGGGCTGCCCTCTGCCGTGCAGACCGACTACATCAACACCATCGCGCCGAGCGATGAGCCGTGGTTCCCGGGCGACGAGGCGGTGGAGCGGCGGCTGCGGGCGTATATCCGTTGGAACGCGGCGGTGATGGTGTCGAACGCGAACAAGCACGCCGACGGGATCGGCGGACACCTCTCCACGTTCGCGTCCTCGGCCGCGCTCTACGACGTCGGCTTCAACCACTTCTGGCGGGGCAAGGAAGACGGCGCGCCCGGCGACCACATCTTCATCCAGGGCCACGCCGCGCCGGGCATCTACGCCCGGGCGTTCCTCGAGCACCGCCTCGAGGAGCACGACCTCGACCACTTCCGCCGGGAGATCGGCCGGCTCGAACCGGGCGGGACGGGCCTCGGCGGGCTGTCGAGCTACCCGCACCCGCGGCTGATGCCGGAGTTCTGGGAGTTCCCGACCGTCTCGATGGGGCTCGGGCCCCTCAACGCGATCTACCTGGCCCGCTTCAACCGGTACCTGCACGACCGGCGGATCGACGACACGTCGCTGTCGAAGGTCTGGTGCTTCGTGGGCGACGGCGAGACCGACGAGCCCGAGTCGCTCGGCGCGCTGCACCTCGCCTCGCGGGAGAAGCTCGACAACCTGATCTTCGTGGTCAACTGCAACCTGCAGCGTCTCGACGGTCCGGTGCGGGGCAACGGCAAGATCGTCCAGGAGCTCGAGGGCATCTTCCGGGGGGCCGGCTGGAACGTGATCAAGGTGATCTGGGGCTCGAAGTGGGACGAGCTGCTGGCCAAGGACACCGACGGGGTGCTCGTCGACAAGATGAACACCACGCTCGACGGCGAGTACCAGCGGTACACGGTGGAGAGCGGGGCGTACATCCGTGAGCACTTCTTCGGGCCCGACCCCCGCCTGCGGGAGCTGGTGGTCGACCTCACCGACGACGAGCTGCGAACCCTGCCCCGGGGCGGCCACGACTACCGCAAGCTGTACGCCGCGTACAAGCGGGCGATGGAGCACCGCGGCTCGCCGACGGTGATCCTGGCGAAGACGGTCAAGGGCTGGACGCTCGGGCCGCAGGTGGAGGGCCGCAACGCCACCCATCAGATCAAGAAGCTGTCGAAGGACCAGCTCAGCGCGCTGCGTGAGCGGCTGCGCCTCGACGACGTGATCCCCGCCGACTTCGACCCGGACGACCCGCCCTACGTGCGCCCGGCGCCGTCCTCGGCCGAGTACGAGTACCTGATGGACCGTCGCCGCGCGCTCGACGGCCCCCTGCCCAGCCGGGTGGTGCGCACCCGACGACCCCTGCCCCCGGCCGAGGGCCGCGTCTTCCAGGAGCTGGCCGCCGGCTCGGGCGCGCAGGCCGTGTCCACCACCATGGCCTTCGCCCGTCTGCTGCGGGCGCTCGTCCGCCAGGACGGCTTCGGCCAGCGGGTGGTGCCGATCATCCCGGACGAGGCCCGCACGTTCGGCCTCGACGCCCTGTTCCGTGAGATCAAGATCTACGCCAGCCAGGGCCAGCGCTACGAGCCGGTCGACCACGACCTGCTGCTCTCCTACAGCGAGGCCAAGGACGGCCAGCTGCTCGAAGAGGGCATCACCGAGGCCGGCTCGCTGGCCAGCTTCACCGCCGCCGCCACGTCCTACGCCACCCGCGGCGTGCCGATGGTGCCGTTCTACATCTTCTACTCGATGTTCGGCTTCCAGCGGGTGGGCGACCTCATCTGGGCCCTGGCCGACGCTCGAGGCCGCGGCTTCCTCATCGGCGCCACGGCCGGGCGGACCACGCTGCTCGGCGAGGGGCTGCAGCACCAGGACGGGCATTCGCCGCTGCTCGCCTCCACCGTGCCCGCCTGCCGGGTCTACGACCCGGCCTTCGCTTACGAGCTGGCGGCGATCGTCGAGGACGGCGTCCGCCGGATGTACGTGGAGGACGAGGACGTCTTCTACTACCTCACCGTCTACAACGAGAACTACGTGCAGCCGCCCGCGCCGGACGGGCTCGACACCGAGGGGCTGCTGCGGGGCCTGTACCAGTGGCAGGCGGCGCCGACGGGCGAGCACGTGAAGCACCGGGCTGCGGTGCTGTTCTCCGGCTCGACCCAGGGCATCGCCCGGGAGGCGGCGGCGGAGCTCGAGACCCGCTTCGGCGTCGGCTGCGAGCTGTGGTCGGCCACCTCGTACAAGGCGCTGCGGGAAGACGCGCTGGAGTGCGAACGCTGGAACCGTCTGCACCCGACCGAGCCGCGCCGCACGCCCTTCGTGACCGAGCGGCTGGCCAACGTGCCCGGCCCGATCGTGGCCGTGTCGGACTTCATGCGGGCCGTGCCCGACCAGGTGGCCCCGTGGGTTCCGGCCGAGTTCACCGTGCTCGGCACCGACGGGTTCGGCCGCTCCGACACCCGGGAGGCGCTGCGGCGCTTCTTCGAGATCGACGCCCCGAACGTGGTGGTGGCGGTGCTGGCGGCGTTGGCGGCCAGCGGCGATCTCAAGCCCGAGGTGGTGGCCGACGCCATCGCCCACTACGGCATCGCGCCCGACGCCCCCCCGCCGTGGAGCCCGCTGGCCTACTGACGCGCGCCGGCGGGGCCGCCCGGCGGGGCTGAGACGCGGCGCAGACGGGAAGGTCAGTGGTGTCGTCACCACCTCGGAAGGAGACCGTCCCATGCTTCGGTTCGATCCATTTCGCGAGCTCGACCGTCTGACCGACCCGTGGAGCCACCGAACGCGTTCGGTGATGGGAGTTGACGCGGTGCGGGACGAGCACCAGATCATCCTGTACTTCGACGTGCCCGGGGTCCGCGCCGAGTACCTCGACCTCAGCATCGAGCGCAACGAGCTGACGATCCGAGCCGAGCGCCGCTGGAGCGACTCGGGCCGCCAGGTGCTGGTGAACGAGCGTCCGCAGGGCACGTTCGTGCGTCAGCTCATGCTCAACGACGCGTTCGACACCGGTCGGCTGGAAGCGCACCTGGAGGACGGCGTGCTGGTCGTGACCATCCCGGTGGACGAGAGCTCCAAGGCGCGCAAGGTGCAGATCCAGTCGGCGGGCGGCCGCTCCGCCATCGACGCGTCGAGCACCGAGCCGGGCCGGGACAGCGGCCGGGACGCCATGGCGGACTCCGCGGCGGGGACGAACGGCGGCGCCCAGAGCCAGTCCGGCCAGTCCGGCCAGTCGAGCCAGGCCTGACTGCGCGTGACCCGGCTGCTCACGGGTCGTTCTCGCACCAGGCCTTGAGGCGGCCGAGCGCCGCCTCGACCGCCTCGCGGGTGAGCGCCTCGACCCGGCCCGTCCGCCCCAGCGGCCAGCGGGCCCGCACGACGTTGGCGCTCGTGAGCTCCACCGCCTGCGGTCCGAGCGGCACGAGCCTGTACTCCTCGTCGAGATCGACCGGACCGTAGGTGATGCGGGCCGCGAGCCGGCGGTGCGGCTCGACGGCCCGCACCCGGTCGTGCAGGGTGCGCTCCCGCCGGCCGAGCCGCACCCGCCAGCGGGCGTGCTGTCCGGGGCGGGGGTAGTCCACCGGCACGCCGTAAGGCCGGGCGCCGTCCCAGGCCCACACCTCGGCCGGGTCGCACAGTGCCCGCCACACGCGCGCAGCGGGCGCGTCGATCCGGACGCTGACCCGCACCTCGGCCACGCCGGCGCTCAGCCCGCTTCGGCGCAGAGCCGCTCGAGCGAACGGATCACCACCCCGGCCGCGCCGCGGGCGGCGAAGGGGGCCCGGCCGGTGTTGACCCAGGTCCGCCACCGTTCGAGGGCGGCGGCCGCGGCGGCCGCCACCCCGGCGGCGGGGGCGTCGCGGGGCAGGCCCAACCGGGCCGCCGGGTC
>JBJXGF010000111.1:0-7556 GCA_046153015.1 Acidimicrobiales bacterium
GGCACAAGCACGTGCGCGAGACCATCGAGATCATGCAGGGCATCTGGACCAACGAGCTCTTCGAGTACCACGGCGAGTTCGCCGACTTCGAGCGCTGCGGGTTCGGCGCGAAGCCCGTGCAGAAGCCGCACCCGCCGATCTTCTTCAGCGGCCTGAAGGACCCGAAGCGCTCGGCCAGCCGGATCGCCAAGTACGGCCTGTCCGGCTGGATCGGGATCCAGGACACGCCCGACGAGCTCGAGCGTTGGCGGGGCGAGATCCAGCGCGAGCTCGACGCGCTGGGCAGCTCCCGCTCGGTCGACGATCTCGAGATCTGCAGCATGCTCTGGTTCGTGATCACCGACGCGGAGACCGATCAGGCGCCGCAGGGCAAGCTCAGCAACCTGATGGTGGGGACCGCCTCGCAGATCACCGAGAACCTGAAGCGCTTCGCCGAGGCCGGCCTCACGATGCCGCTGATCTGGCCGCCGTTCCAGGACGTGCCGGTGGCCAAGACGCTCGACGACCTGAAGCGCCTGCAGGAGGAGATCATGCCGAAGGTGAGCGCGCGCTAGGGGCCCGCGCCCGCGTGAGGGCGCGCCCGCCCGCATCGCGCCGCGGGCGTCACTAGCATGCGGCCCGTGCCGATCTCTGACCGCGTGCTCATGGGCCCCGGGCCGTGCAACCCCTACCCCGAAGTCACCGCGGCCCTCACCCGGCCGATGCTGGGCCACCTCGACCCCGAGCTGATCGCCCTGCTCGACGAGACGAGCGACCGCCTGCGCCAGGTGTTCCGCACGGCCAATCGGCTCACGTTCCCGCTCTCGGCCACCGGCTCCGCGGGGATGGAGGCGAGCTTCGTCAACTTCGTCCGCCCCGGCGACCACGTGGTGATCGGCGTGAACGGCGTGTTCGGCGAGCGGATGTGCGACGTGGCCGGCCGCTGCGGCGCCGAGGTCGTGCGGGTCGAGGCGCCGTGGGGCCAGCCCCTCGACCCTCAGGCCCTGCTCGACGCCCACCCCAGCCCGGCGATCATCGCCGTGGTCCACGCCGAGACCTCCACCGGCGTGCGCAACGAGGTGGCGCCGCTCGGCGCCGGCAAGGGCGACGCGCTGCTCCTCGTCGACTGCGTGACCTCGCTCGGCGGCATCCCGGTCGAGATCGACGAGTGGGGGGTCGACATCGCCTACAGCGGCACCCAGAAGTGCCTCGGCGTGCCGCCCGGCCTGGCGCCGCTCACGGTGGGCGAGCGCGCCCTCGAGCGGCTGCTGCCCAAGCCCCAGTCGTGGTACCTCGATCTCAACATGATCGCCAAGTACGTCACCGGCGAGGGCGCCCGCGCCTATCACCACACGGCGCCGATCAGCATGATCTTCGCCATCCACGCCGGGCTCGGCGCGGTGCTCGACGAGGGGCTCGAGAGCTCGTGGCGGCGCCATCAGGCCTGCGGCGACGAGCTGCAGCGCCGCCTCCCGGAGCTGGGCTTCGAGCTCTTCGCCCAGGAGGGGAGCCGGCTCCCCGAGCTCACCACGGTGTGGGTGCCCGAGGCGCTGCGGCCCGTGGAGGCCAAGCTGCGCCGAGCGCTGCTCGACGACTACGGCATCGAGATCGGCGGCGGCCTCGGCGCCTACGCCGGGCAGGTCTGGCGGATCGGGCTCATGGGCCACACCGCCCGCCTGCGCAACGTCGCCCTGCTCGACAGCGCGTTGCGCGAGCTGCTGGCCCGCTCATGAGCCTCGAGCTCGCCGGCCGGCGCATCACGCTGCGTCCGCTCGAGCTGAAGGACTGGCCGGCCTACCGGGAGGTGCGCCGGCGCAACGTCGACTGGCTGCTCAAGTGGGAGCCGGCCCGCCCCGCCGGTCAGCCCGACCCGGTGGAGAGCCGGGACGCCTTCGCCGCCCGCTGCAGCGCCCGCCAACGCGAGCGCCAGCTCGGCACCGGCTACGGGTTCGGCATCTTCGTCCGCAGCGCCGGCGGCCTGGTCTTCGGCGGCGAGATCAACCTCTCCTCGGTGCAGCGGGGCCCGTTCCAGAGCGGCCACGTGGGCTACTGGGTGGACAAGGCGCAGGCCGGCAGGGGCTACTGCCCCGAGGCGGTCGTGGTGCTGGCCCGCTTCGCGTTCGACGAGCTGCTCCTGCACCGGATCCAGATCTCGATCATCCCCCGCAACGCCGCCAGCCGCCGGGTGGTCGACAAGCTCGGGGTGAGGGACGAAGGCGTGGCCGTGCGCTACCTGCGCATCGCCGACGCCTGGGAGGATCACATCCGCTACGCGCTCACCTACGAGGAGTGGGAGGAGCGCAGGGTCGACTTGCTGCGCGACTGGGTCTTCTGAGGCATCGTCCAGCCCGCTTGGTAGGCCAGCGACACCGCCGCGAGCTGGGAGTTCACCCGGAGCTTGCGCAGGATCGACTTGATCTGGCTGCGGATCGTGGCCACCGACACATACGACGCCTCGGCGATCTGGGCGGCCGAGAGGCCCTCCATCATCGCGTTCAGCACGAAAGACTCCCGCACCGACAGCGTGGCGAAGGGCCGCAGGCGGCGCTCGGAGTCCACCCGATGGTGCTGGAGCTCGCGCAGCATCTCGCTGACGACGCTCTGGGCGAGGAGCCGGCGGCCCGACACGACCTGCTGCACGGCGTCGAGCAGGGCCTCGACCCCGTCGAGGGTGCTGACGGCGCCCGAGGCGCCGGCCTCGATGCAGGCGGCGATGCGGAGCCGGTCGGCGCCGTCGGACATCACCAGCGCCTGGCTGTTGCGGCCGCAGGCGGCCCGCACGAGCTCGGCGGCGTCGACGTCGTTGGCGTCGATCAGCACCACGTCGGGGTCGTAGGCCGCCAGCTCCCGCTCGACGGCGTCCTGGCGGGGCTCGGTGGAGACCAAGCAGCTCACCCCGGCGTTCTCGAGGGTGAAGGCGATCGATTGGGCCACCAACGCGCGCCGGTCCACGATGACCACCCGACCCCCGAAGGAGCGAGCGTCCCGAACCTCGGGAACTTGGACCTGCACGGCGGCCTGGTTGGAGCGTGTTGGGTTCATCACGACCGATTACGGCACGCTCGGCCGAGCACCTGAAGTTTCTCTCAAGGATTTGAGCCCGCCGCCGATAACACTGATGCGAGGGTGTCTGCCCTTTCCGCCGTGATTCGCCCGTTCGGTGGATTACATCGGCGTTCGTTGACTGCACCATGAGCCCATCAGCGGGGCGCTCGCCGCCGGCAGCGGGGCGAAGCGCAAGTGCACCAGCACTCAGTGCACAACAGTGCAGACAACAAGGAGACACACAATGGCGGATCTCACCACTCGGGCGTTCGTGGCTGCGCAGGGCGGCCTCGCTTCGGTCAAGGAGTACATGCAGGACAAGCAGGAAGGGGCCACGGCCGTGGAGTACGCCCTCCTGATCGCCCTCATCGGCGCCCTGCTCATCGCGGCGATGGTGCTGCTGAAGAACAACATCTCGAACGCCTTCAACCTGGTCGGCAACAAGGTCTCCAACGCCGCCTCCAACGGCACCTCGGTCGGCATCTGATCCTGGTCTGAGCTGCTCCCCAGTCGCAGCCGGCCCCTCCGTGGGGCCGGCTGCGGCCGTTTTCGCGCGTCTGCGTTTCGGCCGGTCGCGCACCTCGGGGCGCCCCATTCCGGGGAATGCGGTCAAGACCGGGCGCGGCGGCGCCGATCACCCACGATTTCGCTCATCCGGAGGGTTACACGGAGGGCGGCGATCGGCACGATGCATCCATCAGCGGGGCGCTCCACCGCAGCGGAATACGGCGGAGCGCAGGTAAGCAACAACACAGACAGGAGACGGAACAATGGCGGATCTCACCACTCGGGCGTTCGTGGCTGCGCAGGGCGGCTTCGCTGCGGTCAAGGAGTACGTGCAGGACAAGCAGGATGGCGCCACGGCCGTGGAGTACGCCCTTCTGATCGCCCTCATCGGCGCCCTGCTCATCGCGGCGATGGTGCTGCTGAAGAACAACATCTCGAACGCCTTCAACCTGGTCGGCAACAAGGTCTCCAACGCCGCCTCCAACGGCACTTCGGTCGGCATCTAATCCGGCTGACGCCCGTCGCCGCCCGGGCCCGCCTCGACGAGGGGCGGGCCGGGCGGAGAGGCGAAAGGAGCGAAACATGGCAGGCCGGCTGGCGGCTGCCGTGCGTCGCCGAGAGGACGGCGCCACGGCCGTCGAGTATGCGTTGCTCATCGCGCTGATCGCGGCGGGGCTGTTCGCCACGTTGTTCGCCTTCTCGGACAACCTGTCGACGACCTTCGAGGATCTCGGCCCCAAGATCAGCAACTACGCAAGCAACGGCACATCGGCATCACTGTGATCCTCTGAGGTAGGCCCCGGCCCCAGCGCCGGGGCCTACCTCTGTTTTCCCGCCCTTCTCGGCCTTCTCGCCGGAGATTCCTCCGCGAATCTGGTCAAGGTCATCGCCTCGGGCGCCGATAGTTCGTGGTTTCGCTCATCCGGAGGGTTACAGCGGAGGCGGGGAAGGCCACGATGGGCCCATCGGCAAGGCGCTCCGCCGCAGCGGAACACGGGGAGCGCCGTGCGAACAGTGAGACAACAGGGAGACTGGACAATGGCGGATCTGGGCACTCGGGCGTTCTTCGCGGTGAAGGGCTACGTGCAGGACAAGCAGGACGGCGCCACGGCTGTGGAGTACGCCCTGCTCATCGCTCTCATCGGCGCGCTGCTCATCGCGGCGATGGTGCTGCTGAAGAACAACATCTCGGAGGCCTTCAACCTGGTGGGCAACAAGGTCTCCAACGCCGCCTCCAACGGCACCGCGGCCAGCATCTGATCGGCGTCGCGGTCGGAACGGGCGGCCGGCCTCCTCGAAGGAGGGGCCGGCCGTCCGCCGTTTTCCTGCTCAGTTGCCGGCTCACTCCTACCGAAGATGCGAGCAACCACCCGAGTGAGCCGGCGGCAGCGACTCACCAGCCATTGAAGGATCCCTGAGGATGAATCGCAAGGTATTGGGTCTGATCGGAGCGGGGCTGCTCGGCTTCTTCGGCCTCGTGCTGCTCGGCGGCTACCTCGTTGGCGGCAGCGGCGGCAAGAAGGACGAGAAGGCGACCGTGCCCGTGCTCGTGCTCGACGAGGCGGCCACGAAGGGCTCGCTGGCGCAGGGCCTCGCCGCCCGCACCGAGCAGCGCCCGGTCGACGAGGTCCCCGCGGACCGGTTGCCGAGCCTGGCCGACGTGGCCGGCAAGATGACCGCCGCCGCGCTGGACAAGGGGGCGGTGCTCACCACCGCCCATTTCGTGGCGGCCGAGTCGTTCTCCCGCGTGGCCACGCCGGTGGAGGTGCCCAAGGACCTGCTGACCATGTCGTTCAGCGTGGAGCCCCAGCGGGCGCTCGGCGGCCAACTGCGCGCCGGGGACAAGGTGGCGATCTTCGCCACGTTCACCGACATGCAGCTGAAGACGCTGGACAAGCTGTTCGGCCGACCGAGCCCCGAGGGCGCCGAGTCGATCACGGTCAGCATGAGCGGCGTGCTGCTGCACAAGGTGCTGGTGGCCAACGTGGCCGCCGAGCAGGTCGTGAAGACCGACGTGAAGACCAACCCGCAGGACGTGAGCCAGGCTCCGACGGCGCCGTTCACGGTCACCGTGGCGGTGAACGCCAAGCAGGCCGAGGAGCTCGCCTACGCGCTCGAGTTCGGCAAGATCTGGCTGGCCGCCGAGCCCGACGAGGCCGTCGAGGACGGCACCGGCGTGCGCAGCCACCCGCTCGGCCTCGACCCGCTCACCTCCCAGATCTTCCTGGTGAGCCCGGCGCCGGCCTCGCAGGGCGCGGGGTACCGCAAGTGAGCGGCCCGCTGCCCGAGGAGCACGGCCCGGGCCCCGAGAGCGACTGGGTCGAGGCCATCGCCGGCGTGCTCAACCACGACGACGACCCCTTCGCCGCCGGGCCCAACGCCACGCTCGGGGCGCCCCAGGCCCCCAAGCGGGCGGCCCCCGCGCCGCCCGCCCCGCCCCCGCCGCCGCAGCCCGGTGGAGGCCCGGTCCAGTCCCTCGTGGCCAGCGATCTGGCCCGGGCGGTGGCCGAGGGCCGCATCGAGCTGCCCAGCCTGCGCCGCTATCTCCCCGAGCCCGGCCCGACGCCCGACGCCCCCGTGGCGGCGCTGCCCGAGGAGCAGTTCAGCGAGCCGCCCTCGGCTGGGGTGGAGGAGATCAAGCGCCACGCGCAGGAGGCCCTCTTCGGGGAGCTGGGCAGCCGGCTCTACGACCGGGCGATGACCGACGACGAGCTCAACGAGATGGTCGTGAGCTTCCTCGTCGACTGGTTCCAGACCCAGGACGTCGACCTCACCCCCGACGAGCGGCGCAAGCTGACCAAGGAGATGACCGACGACATCCTGCGCCACGGCCCGATCGAGCCGTTCCTGCAGGACGCGTCGATCTCCGAGGTGATGGTCAACGGGCCCAACAGGATCTACATCGAACGGGCCGGCCGGCTGCTCTTGACCAACGCCCACTTCGTGGACGAGGGCCAGCTCCGCCGGGTCATCGAGCGGATCGTGGCCCGGGTGGGGCGGCGCATCGACGAGTCCTCGCCGATGGTCGACGCCCGCCTGCCCGACGGCTCCCGCGTGAACGCGATCATCCCGCCGCTGGCGGTGGACGGGCCCGCCCTCACCATCCGCAAGTTCACCGCCGACGGGTTCACCGCGGCCGACCTCGTGCGGCTCGGTTCGATGACCGGGGAGACCGCCGCGCTGCTCGAGGCCTGCGTGAAGGGTCGGCTCAACATCCTCGTCTCCGGCGGCACCGGCTCGGGCAAGACGACGCTGCTCAACGTGCTGTCGTCGTTCATCCCCGACACCGAACGCATCGTGACGATCGAGGACTCGGTCGAGCTCAAGCTGCGCCAGCGGCACGTGGTGCGCCTCGAGAGCCGCCCCCCCAACGTGGAGGGCCGGGGCGCGGTGGCGATCCGCGACCTCGTCCGCAACTCGCTGCGGATGCGTCCCGACCGGATCGTGGTCGGCGAGTGCCGCTCGGGGGAGACGCTCGACATGCTCCAGGCCATGAACACCGGCCACGACGGCTCGCTGTCCACTCTGCACGCCAACAGCCCCCGCGACGCGCTCGCCCGCTGCGAGACGATGGTGCTGATGGCGGGCATGGACCTGCCGCTGCGGGCCATCCGCGAGCAGATCGCCTCGGCCGTCGACCTCATCGTGCACATCGACCGCATGCGCGACGGCACCCGCCGGCTCACCTCGCTCTCCGAGGTCGTGGGCATGGAGGGCGACGTGATCACGCTCAACGACCTGTTCCGCTTCGACTACAGCGCCGGGCAGGACGCGCAGGGCAACTTCGTGGGCAAGCTGCTCCCCACCGGGCTGCGCCCCACCTTCGTCGACCGGCTGGCCGACGTGGGCATCACCCTGCCGCCGAGCCTGTTCGGCGGCGATTGGGGCAAGCCCCGCAAGCTGACCGGGGGGCTGCGATGAGCTGGCGCGGCCGTCGGCGGACCCGTCTGCGGACGCGGCGGCTGCGCGCCGCGCTCGGCGGGCTGGGCGCGCCCACGGCGCTGCTCGGCGCGCTGGCCGCCTGG
>JBJXGF010000117.1:0-42568 GCA_046153015.1 Acidimicrobiales bacterium
ACCGGTGTGTGTTGGGATAACGCGCTGGCTGAATCGTTCTTCGCGTCGTTGAAGAAAGAACTTGTTTATCGTACCGTGTTCTCCACTCGAAAGAAAGCGTACGATGCTATTGCGGAGTACATTGAGATCTTCTATAATCGGCAGCGACTGCATTCCGGGTTGGGGTACCGCACCCCGCTGGAAGCACTCACCGCACACGAAACACGTTCCGCAGCCTGACCAACCTGTCCGGAAATCGCGAAGCCTTCCAAGCCTCGATGCGCTGGCCGCCGAGGTGGAGGGCCGATGAATGCGAGTGGCCCGGTACTGGTCGAGATAGTTCGCGAATGTCGTCTTGGCCGCGGTGTGGGGATCGATGTATTGCCCGCGGTCCTTGTCGACTTCGATACTTCGGGCAAAGCGATCAGCGTCGAGCTTGCGGGCGAAGGTCTTCGACCGCTGCTTGTGCGAAGGGTCCCGCCAAATGACCCGGTAACGCAAGGCCCCGTCACCGCCGTCGGCGCGGACCTGGCGTCGAGTCTCAACAGTCGCCATTGTCGTGAGCGTACCTCCGATAGATCGCCATTCGAACGACCACTGCCGGGACGGACCGTAGCTGGGAGTTGGTTGACGCTGCTCACCGTGCGCTGTTGATCATTCGACCATACCTTGCCTTTGCTGGTTGAGCAGCTGGGTGGCGAGCGCTTGAGGCGTAACGCCGCCGGCCTCGGCGGCAGAGCGGAGGTACGCGAGGCTGGCGTCGAGGGCGTGGGTCCACAGGTCGTCGACTCGCCACCAGCTGATGTCTTCTGGTTCGACGCCGGCTGCGATGAGCACGGCGGCGGTGAGGGCGTAACGGCGCTTCTGGCGCGCAGTGTTGCCGCGTACGGGGACATCGGCCAGGTGCCGGTCCATGAGGTCGACCAGGTCCAGCGGGCGAGCGCGGTTGGCGCCGATCAACAAGAACAGGTCCGCGGCTAGCTCGAGCAGGGCGCGGGCCGGGTCCACAGCGGCGAGACGCATCATCGCCATCCGCTCGGCAAGTTCGTTTAGTTCGCCGCCCATGAACGCGGTGAGGGTCAGCCGTCGCACCTCGTCGGTGTCTGCCTCGGAGCGGTTGCTCACCCTCGCACTGTACGTCTGGCCCTGGCGTACCAGCAGGTGCCGTCGCTCGCAGGCCGGCCGAACCTGCAGTAGGTGGAGGCCAGGCCAGCGGTAGGTGGCTGCCCGGCGAGTAGTAGATGACCTCTTTGAGGGTCAGCGCCCCAGTTCTTTGACGGCTACGACGCTGACACAGCGCACCAGCCGGGCGGGTCGATGCAACGTGAGGCGCAGGTGCGCCAGCCACGCCAGCCCAACGCAGAACGTGTACTTCGCCCCGGTCGTGACGTCGACCCGCCGGCGCAGTGAGCATCCCGTCGGCGCCAGCAAGCTGCGCGCGCCCTGGGGTTAGGGGCCATGAGCGACGGGGCGGAAGCGACCGCTGTGCGTGGCTGAAAGCAGCTACTGCTCGGGGAGGTCCGCAGGACCTCCAGTTGTGTCTCGGAGTTTTCCTTGCTGGGAGGAGGTGCTGGAGCCAGTCACTGCGCGTGGTGGTCAGCAGGCGGCAGTGGCCCTGCGCGGCGCAGCGGCACGCGCTGTCCAGGGCGACGCCGTCGGCTGGCGGTTGGCGATGCGGTCGCGACGGCGAGCGCTGCTTCGGCGTGGCGAAGCGCAAGCTCGGCACCGCGGTTCACGAGGTGGGGCGGTACCGGCCTTTGACGCCGACTGGGTTCGGCGTCGATCCGACCCAGGGCGGGATGCCGATGGCATCGTGGCGAAGACGGCGCTCAGGTCCTCGATTGGTTAGGTACTTGCCCCGGAAGAAGTCGGGCAGTTTGATTTGCTGTGGTGGTGGGTGGTGCTTTTCTCGTTGTTTGGGTGCGATGTGGTGGCGGGGTGGTGGTTGGGGGCCATGTGGGGGCGCGCCGGGTTTGGGTAGTGGTGGGTTCGGTCGTTGTGGCGGTGTTGGGGTGGGGTCATGTTTGGAGTTGAACGATTTTGACGATGTTGTGTGCGAACACGCCGTGAGCGCACCAGGTGCGGGCGCCGTTGTGGCTGCGGAGCCGGGTGCGGCGCCAAGCCCAGTCTCGTTTGAGGTGGGAGATGCGGCCTTCGCTGCCGGTGCGCCATTTCACGGCGTCAACGAACGGTTGCGCTTGTTCGATTGTTTGACGGGCTTGGGATGGTTTCCCGGTGCGGGGGATGACCACGGTGGTGACGCCGAGGTCTTTCAGGTCTGGTTCGATGATGGATTCCCAGTAGCCGCGATCTGCGGTGAGCAGGTCCGGTGCCCGCCCGAACTGGTCGATGACCCGTTGCAGCGCGGGACGCACGAGGGTGGTGTCAGAGGGGTTGCCGATGTGGACACTGTGATCGAGTATCAAACCGTCAGCGTTGTCCAGGACTTGGGCTTTGTACCCGAACTCCACGGGCCGTCCCAACCGGCCTTTACGGATTGGGCGGGCGTCGGGCTCGTGCAAAGAGACAAGTCTGGTGGCGCCATCGGGTTGGGTTCCCGCGACTCGGGAACGGGCTTGGTCGATCACCGTACGGGTTCGTTCAACGAGCACGGTGAGCGCCTCAACCATGCGGCGCACCGGGCGCCGGCGGGAGTTGTACCCAACCAGCACGGCGGCTTCGTTCACGGTGCGTTCGGCGAGATCCGCGAGTTTCCCGGTGATGACCAGCACTTCTGCTTTGGCTTCGTCGTTGCGGCGCCGTAAGAACACCCCAATGGAATGCTGGAGGGATCTCGCTTCCGCAGTGCGGCAGGTGAAAGTAACTGGCACACGTCTCGCTCGTAGGCGCCGCAGTCGGACCTCAATCCGGGAGATCGCCGCGGTTAACAATCCCGAGTCAGTGGGGAACTTGATGTCAGCCTCGACCACGGTGGTATCCACTCGCACCCGGTGCAGATTTACCAGCCTCACATCGTTTGCTTTGCCCAGCAGCTCGCGGTTCAGGTGCTCAATGAGTTCGGGCCCGCAGCGGCTGGTGATCTTGCGGATGGTGGACTCATCAGGCACCGGGCGTTCGAGCCCGATACGGCAGAACCGCCGCCACGACAACGAATCAGCGATCTCCACGCACAACCTGGCGTAGCCGAGGCCGGTGCGTTGTTTGAGGACCATCATCCGCAGATAGGTCTCCATCGGGATCGACGGGCGACCGGCCAACGGGGAGAAAAACGGGCGGAACGGCCCGAAGAACCGAGGATCGTCCAACACCGCGTCGATCTCAGCGAGTTCGCCTGACAACACCCGCATTCCCGCAGGCAACAACAACTCGAACAACGAGCCCGACGGGCCTACAGTCACCAACACGATGGCCTCCACCCTTGTACAAGAAGGGTCGGAGGCCATCGTACCCAACACACCCACCCCCACAGCGGACCCCAAATCCCCAGGTCACAGCCTATTTCCGGGGCAAGTAGGTAAGGGTCCGTAACGAAATAACCTTGGCGGTTGGGGTGGTCTCGTAGTGTGGGGTGATGGGACCTGGGGACGAGTTGTTGGTGCAGAAGTTCGGCGAGTTGTGGCCTCATCTGAACGAACGGCAACGCTGTTTGGTGGTGGGTGCTGAGGCCAAGGCGTTGGGTCGTGGCGGGGTCACGGCCGTGGCTCGGGCTGCGGGGATCTCTCGTCCCACGGTGCAGCGGGCCATAGCGGAGTTGTCCGAACCCCCTGAAGCGATTGCGCCGGCCCGTTCCCGTCGTCCCGGCGGCGGCCGGAAACGGGCGACTGATCTCGATCCTGGTTTGGTCGACGCTCTTGAAGCGCTTGTCGATCCTGATACCAGAGGCGATCCTGAGAGTCCGTTGCGTTGGACCACGAAATCGACCCGGGTGTTGGCGGACGAGTTGACCGCCTCAGGCCACCCTGTCAGCCACGTACGGGTGGCGGAGATCTTGCATTCGTTGCATTACAGCCTGCAGGGCAACGCCAAGACCACCGAAGGCGCCCAGCACCCGGACCGCGACGCCCAGTTCCGCCACATCAACACCCAAGCCAAGTCCCGGCTGCGGCGGGGACTGCCGGTGATCTCCGTTGATACCAAGAAGAAAGAACTCGTCGGGGAGGACCCCGGCTACAAGAACGGCGGGAAGGAATGGCAACCGAAGGCAACACCGGTCAAGGTCGGTGTGCACGACTTCCCCAACCCCGCCGTCGGCAAGGCCGTCCCCTATGGGGTGTGTGACATCGGCGCCAACGCCGGGTGGGTACTCGTCGGCGCCGACGGAGACACCGCAGCTTTCGCTGTGCAAGCGTTACGCCGGTGGTGGCAATCAATGGGATTGGAGGCGTACCCCAACGCGGACAAACTGTTGATCTGCGCGGACGCCGGCGGCTCGAACAGCTACCGCACCAGGCTCTGGAAGACCGAACTGTCCCACCTAGCGACAGAAACCGGGCTCACCATCACCGTGTGCCACTTCCCGCCCGGCACCTCAAAGTGGAACAAAATCGAACACCGACTGTTCTCGAACATCACGCAGAACTGGCGGGGGCGTCCCCTCACCAGCCACGAAGCCGTCGTGGAACTCATCGCCGCCACCACCACCCGCGCCGGGCTCACCGTCAAAGCCGAACTCGACCGCAACTCCTACCCCCGAGGCATCAAAGTCTCCGACACCGAACTCGCCGCCGTCCGCATCCGCCGCCACCGCTTCCACGGCGAATGGAACTACGACATCCGCCCCCACCCCAGAACCACAGCCACGTAATTACGGCAACGTTATTTCGTTACAGGCCCTAAGTGGTGATTGACCGCTTCGGCCAGCGCGACGTAGTACCCGTCGGAAGCGGTGAGGTTCGGGCGTAGCTCCCAGACTCGCCGCAGCAGGGGTGAGGTGGGAAAGACCGTGATCGGAAATTCGGGAAGGTCGCTGATGGCCGCATCCGCTTGTGCGGGGCTCAGCGGCTTGCGGTTGGCGTCGCAGCACCGAGGTGACCTCGATGCGGGCACGGCGTCGCACACTTCGCGCCGCACTGGACAGCCAATCGAACGCCCGACAACAGCCGAACTGCAGCGCGGCGGGCGCATGGGTGCGGCGCGAGGCACGCGAGCGCGGCGAGGGGGCCGGGGCTTGGCCCTGATGAAGGTCAGTCGATTGTGCCCGCCGGTACGACCCATTCGTGGTCTTGACCGGTGACCGCGCTGATGTGCTCGAAGTCGGCGTCGTAGTGGAGCACCGTCAAGTTGAGCGCTTCGGCCGCAGCGGCCACCAGCAGATCGGGGAGCTTGCGTCCGCGTTGGCTTCGCGCCGCCAGCAGTCGCTGCACCTGGAGCGCGCGGGCGACATGCGCGGCGCTGGTCTCGACAGCTTCGAAGGCGTCCAACGCGCGAACGAGGCGGTCCCATTCCTCAGCGTTGCGGGCGGTGTATCCGATTTCGAGGTCGCAGATCCCTGGTCGGGCGAGTTGCCCGGCCCGGGCCATGGGTTCCACGACGTCACGGACGCTCGGTCGAGCCAGCCGGGTGAGAACGCTGGTGTCGACCAAATGGCTCAGCGCCACGCGTGCGCTCGGTCTTCGAAATCTGCGCCGGCGAGCACGTCGAGGGCCTGGTGGATGCGTTGGGAACGCTCACTCGTTGCTCGCCGGAGCGCTTCGTTGACGGTGTCTTTAATCGTGGTAGTGCCGAGCTCGGCTCGGGCAGCGCTGAGTGCATGCTCGTCGACGTCGATCAGGTGCTTGCTCACCACCCCAGTATATATCCGTGTGCTGAAGTATATCTACGGTTGCGTCGCCGACGAGGAGATCCATCAGCGGTGCACGACTTCGCCCGGCCCACAGGAAAGCGTGGGCTGGGGACAGGGTGGCGATGGCTGCGAGTCTTGAGGTCCATGACCGGGTGTTGCGGGATGCGTTCGAGTCTCGGGGCGGGTACGTGTTCACGACGGCGGGGGATTCGTTCGCGGTGGCGTTCAGCCGCGCTTCTGACGCGGTCGCCGCGGCTGGGGCGGCGCAGCATGAGTTGTCGGTGACGGGGTGGCCTTCCAGTGAACTCCGCCTTCGAACTTATGACCACCAGCCGGCCGGTGGTGGCCCAGTTGTGCCGCCGGGGAGGAAACCGACGATGGGGATCATGAGCGCGGAGGCGTCGAGGTCATCGTGGCCGAAGGACTGGGTGAAGGCGTTCGCGCTGTCGCTCCAGCCCTGCTCGAGGATTGCCTCGCGGATCCGGGCGCGCTCGCGGCTCCAGCGCGACGACCGGTTACCGGCGCGCAGCATGCCGGTGAGAGCGCACGCTCGATCGAGCGCGACCCAGCACATGAGCTTCGAGTAGAGGAAGTGGCGGCGTTCGCCGCGCATTTCCCAGATGCCATGGTCGGGCTCCTCCCAGCGATTTGCGGCGCGATCGGCCATGTCGGCCAGGAACGACACGGTGATGTCATCGAGCGACCCGACGCGATCGGCATAGAGACCGGCCGCATCGAGCAGTTCGCCATAGACGTCGAGTTGCGATTGGCGCCAGGCGGCGTTGCCGATCCGGACCGGGCGGCTGTCGCGATAGCCGGGCAGGTGGTCGAGCTCTTGTTCTTCGACGCGGCGCTCGCCGCGGACGCCGTAGAGGATCTGAATGGGTTCGCCTCCTTCGGCGGTTCCGCCGGCGGCATGGGCGAAGAACTCGAAGAAGTCTGCGACCTCATCCGGGCACGCCGCGATCCACAACGCGCTGAGGGTGAAGCTGGCGTCGCGCACCCATGTGTAGCGGTAGTCCCAGTTCCGCTCACCTCCCAACTCCTCGGGGAGCGAGGTGGTGGGCGCGGCGACGATGGCACCGGTGGGCGCGTAGGTCAGCGCTTTGAGCACCCGTCCGCTGTGGTGGACCAGATCGGCATAGGGCCCTTGGTATCCCTGGTGTAGCGCTGACCAGGATTGCCAGCCGCGTATGGTGCCGTAGAGCCATGCGCGTACCTGGTCGGTGGACCACGGCGCCGGGGCGGTCTGGCCCGGGTCGACGACTCGCAGCGCGAACCCGAGTCGTTCACCGTTTCGCATCGTGAATCGCGAGCGCGCCGTGCCCCCGTCGACATCGAGCGCCAGTTCGCTGCTCAGTACGTAGGCGGATGGGCCGCCGCGGCCCCGCTCCTCCGTCGACGAGCTGCCAGCGTGGAATGGTCAACCCGTATTCGGGGCGGGGCGCGACCTCGGACTCCAGCTCGACTTCGCCGTCGAGTCCTTCGACGAGCCGTACGATCGCGTGGGGCGCCCGCTGGCCGATGCCGTGCCGGCGATCGGTCGGCATGAACGGCAGCGCGTCGGTGACCGAGACCGTGCCCGAACCGGTGCGAAAGACGGTGCGCAGGACCATCGTCGACGCCACGTAGGCACGCTCGACCTCTACTTGACCTATCGGTGCGAGTCGCCAATGCCCCGCGCTTTCGCCGAGCACCCGGGCGAACGTCGACGGCGAATCGAAGCGGGGGAGGCACGCCCAATCGAATCGAACCCGACCGGCTCACCAACGCGGCGCCCTGACTGTCCGAGATCAGTGCATAGTCGCCAATCGGCGGCGCTCGAAAGTCGCTCATCGACGGTCGAGCCAGCGATACGCCAGATCCGTTGCGGTCACGTACACGACGTGATGCCAAAGGTTGATGGCGATCTCGGTGCCGGCCCACTTCGTCGCCGGAGGTGACGCACCGGTCGCCGGGAGCATCGCCTGCTCCCCACCCCACACCGCGCCGAGGTGAGCGATTGCTGCGGGCGGGCCCTTGAGCCCGACAGCCCCAAGGAGCCCCCGGACCGCGCCCCAACCGGTCCCATAGCCCCAGTGAACGACGCGATTGAAACGCCGTTCACCTCGCTCGTCGACTGGCGCCACCCCGAGCGCGACGCTCGCCGCCTGCGCCGGAGTCGAACTCGGTGGGCGGTGGCGGAGCTTCGCCTCGACGCTGCTCGAAATCGTCATCGCCGCGGTCCCCACGAGACCTGCGGCCAGACCCTTGCCGACCGCGGCGGCGACGCCGCCCAACCGCACCGCGAGCTCGTCGTTCGCCACGTTTCCGCGCGCCATCACGCAGCCCACCCGTAGGCCAACGCGGGGACGACATCGCAGCCGCACAGGTCGATTTGGCCTCATGCCCATCCTCCGGTCAAAGACGGATGGGTCGCGTGCTGCGCGTCACCGCGGTCCCGTACCATCGGACGTGAAACCCGATGCCGCGCCGCTGCATTCCGTCGCCGATGTGTACAGCGTCAGTAGTCCTTCGGAACACGGCCGCGCCGATCGAGCGGGAAGCAAGCAAGGTCCCGGTGCCTGGAGGGCGAGCGTTCAGGCCTCGATGAGGTGGAGTACTTCCGTTTCGTCGAATGGTCCGATCCAGCGTTGCAGCGGGGTGCCGTCGGCGGTGTAGAGGATGGCGGCGGGTTGGGCCCGCACGCCGAGCTCGATCCAGGATTCGAAGCTTTCATCCCAGAGCATGGTGAAGGTGATGCCGCCTTTGTCGACGAAGTCTTTGGCGTCGTCGAGGTTGTCTTGGGTGCCGAGGCCGATGATGGTGAGTTTGTCTGCGTGGTCGCGAGCGAACTGCTCGACGGCGGGCGATTCGGCCCGGCAGACGGGTCAATTGGGTGCCCACATCCACACGAGTGTGGGTTTGGCGGCTGGGAGGAAGCCGGCCAGTTGTACGGTCTCGCCGCTCACGACGTCGAGCACGTCGACGGCGGGGAGCGGGCTGGTGGCTGTCGAGGGTCCAGCGACGGTGGGGCCGGCCTCCTCCGCCGTTGGCCCAGAGTCTGTGCTGGTGCTGGTGTTGGTGCCGCCGCAGGCGGCGATGGTGATGGCGGTCGCTGCGACGAGTGCGGCGGTTCGTGTTGGTCGGTGCATGGTCAGTCCTTTCCGACAGAGACGTGGTCGTTGCCGTGGTTTGTCGCCGGCGACGGCGGGGTGGCCGGGCGGTGGTTGTGGTGGCGGCGGGCCAATAGTCCGATACCGGTGAGTATGGCGAGGGTGGCGGCGACGGCGGTGGTGCCGATGGCGTCGAGGCGGGTGCTGAGCTGGGCGGACCAGTCGGTGACCCAAGTGACGGGTCCGGCGGCGATGCGGTCACCGCGCAAGGTGCGGATTTCGAAGTAGCCGTACCAGGCGACGTAGGCGCCGGCTATGACGAGCAGTCCGCCGGCGATGCGGTTGAGGTGGGGGAGCACGGCGCGCAGTTTGCGTACGGCGCTGTCTTGGGCGAGCGCGAGGGCGACGGTCAGTACGCCTATGACGAGGCCCATGCCCACGGCATAGGCGAGGTAGGTTGCCATGCCACCCAGTATGTTGCCGTTGCGGAAGGAGCCGCTGACGGCGGTGAGGAACACGGGCAGGGTGCAGGAAAGCGACACGGTGGCGTAGGAGGCACCGAAGAGGCCCATGCTGGAGAGGCTGCCGTCTTTGCCGCCGCGCTGCAGGCGGGGCAGGTTCACCTTGACGGCCTTGCCCGCGACCATGGCGATGCCGAGCGGCATCATGATGATGCCGATGGCCAGGGTGATCCACGGGGTCCAGTCCCCTACCGCGACGGAGGCTCCTTCGATGGCGAGCCCGGCGAGGCCGAACACCGCGACGAAGCCGACGGTCATGGCTGCGGTGATCAGCAGTGCGCGGGCGATCGGATTGCCGCGCTGCTGGTGCCCATCGGTGGAGCCGCCGCTGATGAAGAAGGAGAGGTAGGCGGGCAGCATGGCGAACCCGCAGGGGTTGAAGGCGGCGACGGTGCCGGCGGCGAGGGCGAAGCCGACAGGGGCGTCGAGCAGGGCCATGGGTTGCTCCGATCGGGTCGGGGGCGGTCAGTGCAGGGGGCCGGCCAGTGCAGGGGGCCGGTCAGTGCAGGGGGCCGGTCAGTGCAGAGTCCGGATGGCCATGAGGGCGATGACGAACACGCCGATGCCGGTAGTGAAGGTGCGCAGCTCGGCGTGGCGGCGTAGCGCCACCGCAGCCGCGATGGTGAGGACGGCTACGCCGGTGAACTGGGCGAGCACCCCAGCGTCGGTGCGGGGCAGCAGGATGTCGTGCATCAGCCGGTGATGACGGTGTCGGGTTGGAAGGCGGCCCAGGCGAACCAGAACGTGTCGACGTGGGTGATGCGGGTGAGTTCGCGGCCGGCGAGGGGGCCGCCGATGGCGTCGCCGAGAACGTTCCAGCGGCTGTTCGTCTGTGTGTCTTCGAAGCCGCCGTCGACCGGTCGGAAGGTCAGCACCTGGCCGTCGAGGGTGGCTTCGAACGCTCCGGTGGTGCCGACGTCGCGGCCGTCGGCGATCGCTTTGCTGTCGAGGGCGGAGCGGGTGCCGGGTTGCCACCACACGACGAGGGGCCGGTCGCCGTCGAGGAGGGCGACATCGCGGTCCGTTTCGAGGCGTTGGTTGGTTACCGCCTGTGCGCCGCTGGGGAGGTCGAGGCCGACGATGCGGGTTTTGGCGGCGTAACGGCCGTCGACGGCGCCTTCGTCGAAGAAGAACGGCGGGGTGTTGACGTCGTCGTAGCCGGGGTAGAGGTTGCGGCCGTAGTCCTTGGTGAACCCGGTGTCGCGGGACAACACGATGCCGTCGGGGTGGGCGGCTTGGAACTCGTTCCAGGAGGCGAGGGTGACGGGGTAGCTGGTGAGCTTGTCGCCGCCGAACACGCCGACGAGGCCTTGGCCGCTGAAGTGTGACCAGAGGGAGAAGGTTTGGCGGTCGAACATGACCAGGGAGCTGTTGTACAACGCGCCGGACACACCGAAGGACAGGACGCGGCCTTCGTGGCGGCGGTCGTGGGCGAAGGCGGAGTTGCAGAGTGGGCAGTAGGTGATGGCGACGGGGACCCCGGCGATGGTGTCGTTGACGATCTCGTGGAACATCAGGATCTGCAGCGGGTAGGCGCGGGCTTCACCGCCGAGTTCGAACACGAAGACCGGTTCGTTGTCGGTGAGCCAGTCCACCTGTTCGACGCGTTCGAAGCGGGGTTTGTCGATCGAGGGGATGCCGTCGGGTGCGGGACCGCCCCGTTTCAAGTCGCCGGACTGGATCTGGGTGGGCCCGAACCCCGGGTCGCTGAACCGGATTTCGGTCAGAACGTCAGGGATGTCGGAGGGGATCAACGCCTCCGGCCCGAACTCCCGCGGCGACGCCTCGACCCGTAGCAGCTCAAAAGACCGCAACGCCGCAGTCGCGGTCGTGGCCCGGGGGCCGCCCGACGAGGCGGTCGTGCCTGCCGAGCTCGCCGAGCCCGCACCGGCTGTGGCGTTCGGTGAGCCGGTGAACGTGGGGTCATCGTTCACGCAGGCAGTGGCGATCACCGCGAGGATCATGAGGATAGCGATGCGGCGGCTCATTGCTCGACCAGCTTTCGTCGCTGGATCATCGACCGCAGCGCAGGGAAGGGTGAATGAGGTTCGACCACTTCGGCCACGGCGATGGGGGCATGGTCGGAGGCGGCTTCGATGACGGCTCGGAGCGACGGGTTGACCACTGGTGGTGCCGATCCGCACGGTCGGGACCGTCTCGTTGCCGCCGGCAACCGACCGCACGAACGCCGCCGCCTCGGGGTCATCCCAGATGTTGATCTCGTCGAAGACGACCCCGGAGCCACGCAACCGCGCCCGCAGCGCAGCGCAGAACCCGCAACCGGGCCGCCAGTACACGGTGATGGCATCCCGGCGATCGATGCTGTCCCGCATGGTGTCTCCGTCCTGTCGAGATCGGGTCCCGATCGAGCTGGGTTCGGTTCCGATGAATGGCCTGGGAACCCGTTGTGTTGTGACCGAATTCCCGGCACCGGGTCTCGGCTGTCTGTTAGCGAGCGATGACGCGGATTGCCGGTTTGAACGCCGCGATGGCGAACCAGAAGGTGTCGAGGTGTTCGAGCGGGGTCAACGCGCTGCCGGCCAGCTCGCCCTGTAGGGCGCGGCCGAGGATGTCGAAGGTCGTGCCGGTGGCCCGGTCGATGAAGTGTCCGTCGTCGCCGCGTTCGAGGTCGAGGCGACGCCCCTCGATGGGTGGCGTGAACACGCCGGTGGCGCCCACGTCGCGGCCATCGGCGACGGCGGCGGTGTCAAGGGCTGACGCAATGCCGGGTTGGTGCAGCACCACGATCGGCTCGCGGTCGAGGGTCGTTTCGAGCACGCCTTGTTCGCTGAGGTGGTCGAGGACCACGGCGATGGTCTCGCTCTCGCCGCGGATGGCGACGACCCGGGTCTGGGCAGGGAGACGGTCGTCGTGGCGGGCCGTGTTGCGGCCTCGGCGGCCGGTGCCGTGGCGGTGCTTGGCGGCGTCGGCTCGCCGTCGTTCGAGCGGACAGGGCGGCGACGCTGACCAGCAGCGCAACCCCGCGCCGGCAGCGATGTGCGTTCGTGCCATGAACCGGAAATCCGCCGGCCGTCAGATCGTTCCCGCATCGCTCCAGGGCCGACCCCGGGGCCGGATCAGGATGGGCGCGGCGGGGTGTGGCGGCGGCTTAGGTAGTCGTTGACCTCGATGGTTTGGCGGATGATCTCAGTGGGTGCGACGCTTCCGTGGTCGAGCGGGGTGCCGGTGCCATCCGCGATGCGGGTCATCATGTGGAAATTGGCGCTGACCGCGACGGCGTCCACCAGCGCGACGCCCCCAAGCACGGTCGTCGCCTGGTCCCGCAAACCGGCGAGCTCCTCTGGATCGTTGCGCCACATCACCTCGGCGAGACGGGCGAGCAGCGCCCCGTGTGCGACGCCGCCATCGCCGTGCTCGGAGCCGCGCACGGTATCGAAGCTGATCTGCACATCGAGTTCTTGCCCGCTCAGACCGAGCAGGAGCGAGTGGCTGCTCGCTCAATAGAAGCACTCGTTCAGGGTGGAGGTGCGGGCCGCGATCAACTCGATCTGCGGACGCGAGAGGGAGCCGCGGCCGACGCCGAGCCCGCCGAGCAGCGCCGATTCCGGGACGTAGTGCGCGTCGGACAGGATGCGACGCGATTCGTTCTCGAAGGGTAACAGGCTGAGTGCCTTGATGACGTTGGCGCCTTTGATTGGCGCGGTGGGTACCCAGTGGTTGCGGACCTCGCAGTCCGCGGCGAGCTCGGGCGTGGGCTCGCCCGGAGTCGGGGGAGCCAGCGGATAGCGGTCGACGCCGAGCGCATCGGTGAAGCGGTCGAGGCAGTTGGCTTGGGCCACCACGGCGACGAGTTCCACGTAGGGCCCGGCAGCGAGCCCGCGGAAGAGCAGCTGCTGGTACCAGTCGAGGGTGAGGGTGCCGGGGTGGTTGGTGAGCCGCCACACCGCGTCGACGGCGGCAACGGGAAGGTCTGCCGTGTCCTCGATCAGCCCTTCCACGCTCGACGGCGTGACCCATGGCGCCAACGGCTCGCTGTCGCGGGCTCGGCGGACCGCTTCGACGATCGCGAGACGTTGCGCGGCTGTCCAGAACGATCCCGTTGTAGCCCAGCGTTGGAGGATGGTGTGGTGGACGGCGGCGAGATCGGAGCGGATCTGCAGCGTCGACGCTGCTCCGGTGGCAGGCGTTGTGGGCGGCTGGGTGTGGTCTGGTTCGTGCATCTGGAACTCTCGAAGCGGCTGGAGGATGTTGTCACCGGCGCCATGGATGTGTGGTCATTGAAGTTCCCGATCCTTCACCGCTGCTGATGGCCGGAGTACCGCGGTGGCAGCCGCGTGCGAAGCGTAGCGGGAGGTTCACCTCGTAGGCGGCGGCAACGGGCGGAGCAGGGCGAGTCGGAGCTGCGCGGCGGTCGGTCGTCCGGGTCGGGCGCCTTCGGTTTCGTACAGCCGGCAGGTCAGGCCGACCGGCGCGTTCTCGTCGGGAAAGAGGTCGACCCCGTCGATCAGGATGCCGGGCGATCCCCGGAAGCGCAGTCGCTCGGCCCGCTCGATAGTCGTCACGCGACAGCGATCGACGGTCACGCCGTCGAGCTCGGTCGCGATGGCTCGCAGATCGTCTTCGAGGGACCGCCAGTTTGGGCAGTCGTCTACGTAGGCCAGGGTGACGTGCACGGGAATGACCGTAGTCCTCAGGACGTACTTCCGAGGATCGTTCGCCGCCGCTCGTTCCGATCGGCCAGCGCTCGGGCGCGGTGCAACGCCCGAGGGCGTCATTGCCCCCGGGTGATCGCGTCGACGGGGTCCGTCGGTGGTCGTTCAACCCGCCAGTGCGTGCTGGGGGTGTCGACGGGACGGAGCTACCCCGAGTGTCACTGCGGCGCCGAACATCAGGTGGCCGATGGCCAGCGTCCAGGTGGGGAACAACGCCGCAGCCACCGTGTCCAGCGCCGGCCAGACGTTGGCTGCCTCGAGCCAGGCGCCGAGGGACACGGTCATGGCGGCTGCGACGATGCGGCTGGCGGAGCGGCCTGTGAGCGCAGTGATCGTGATGCCGACCGTCACCGACGTCCTCAGGTGCGCCACAATGCCGATGAGCGTGGCGCGTGCGTGGAAGGAACCGTCGAGCGGAGCGCCGGACCAGATGGTGTGGGCGATCAGATCGAGTGGGGCCCAGAACCCGTCGCCGCTGGCTGCGAGTGCGATCATGGCCCACATGGCCATGATCATTCCGCCGACCATACTGAGGACCGCGCCTCGTTTGACGGCGCCTTGCTGGATCATGGGACTGCCTCCGGTTCTTCCCGCCCTGGTGGCGGTGTTGTCAGGGGGAACTTCGTGGCCCGTTGCTGTCATCCAGGACTGTCAGCAGGCGGATCTTCCGGCCCTCGATGTCGACGGGTGGGAACACCCCGGGGATCACCGCGCTGGCCAGCACCGCGTCGATGAGCGGCCCCCGCGCCAGGGCGACATCGGTCCCGTCGAGTAGGTCGGTGACGACGATGCGGAGCGGGATGACGCTGTGTTCTATGCGCTTGAACCCGGTAGGTGACGTGCGAGCCGCCGACGGAACGCGGATGGCTCGATCATGCAGGACCGGCGTCCGAGGAGGCCCCCGAGACCGAAGCGGAGCCGGGTCAGGAACACCGTACCGCGGCGCATGCTGCGCCACGCCTGAGCCAGCCAGGCAAGGTCGCCGCCGGTCCCGGCGGTCGCCAGCCAGGCGGCGGTCACCGCCCCGACGCTCGCCCCGATCACCAGATCCGGCCGGATCCGCCGTTCGGCCAGCGCTTGCAGCATGCCGACCTGAACGGCGCCGAGGCTGGCTCCTCCGGAAAGCACGAATGCAGTGGACACGTGATTTCTCCCGCACGATGCCCGCCGCGCGGGTGCGGTGGTGACGCCGCGGGAACGTCGGGGTCGTCAGACCGAGTTCCCGCCGGTTCAGGCCATCGCCAACCCCGGTGCAACCCGTCTCAGGTGCCGTCGCGTCGTCGGGCCAGCAGCCCCGTGCCCACCAGCAGGACGCCCATCGCGGCGAGAGCGATGAGGAAACCGTCCCGTTCGGGTGGCGCGCGTTGCTGCCTACGGCGGCCACCACGATGGTCCCGGGGGTGATGCCGGCGATCGTGCCGCTGAGGTAGTTGACGAAGGACACGGGCAGAAGGCCCGCGGTGTAGTTGAGGAGGTTGAACGGCACGACGGGAAGCAGCCGGAGCACCACGATCGAGCGGAATTGGTGATCGGTCATCCAAGCATCGAGCAGTTCCTTACGATGGGCCACGACCTGTTCGAGCGGGCCGCGTCCAAGGGCCCGCGCCATCAGGAACGCCCCCACCGCCCCGAAGGTCGCTCCGGCGATTGCGACCGCGGCGCCGACGGAAGCGCCGAACACCAAACCGGCGGTGACGGTACTGGCCGACCCCGGCACCATCAGAACGGTCGCCACGGCATACAGGACCACGAACAAGCCGGCCGCCTCCACACCGCCGTCGCGGATCGAAACGATCGTGGCCCGCAGTTCGGCAGTGCCCCACAGCACCGCCGTCATCGCCAGGGCGATGATCGCTATCGTGAGCACACCGAGCCTGATCCAGGCCATCCCGCGTGCCGCGTGCCGCGTGCCGCGCTGTGGAGTTCACCTGCCGCAGCCGTGCTGGCGTCGGGGCAGCCGCCTGGCGCAGCCTGCGCCCACGCCTTCGATGAACCTGGCGGCATGCGCTCGTGGCGGAGCATCGCAACCTGGTCGTAAGGGCTTGCCCTGCGGCGCAGAGACGATCACCGTCGGACTGTAGCGCCGTGTGCAGTGGCCGCCACGGCGAGGACGAGGAATTGCCGAAGCACCCGGCGGGTTTCGTGGTTGAAGCCAAGCGGTGCTCGCACCGCAGCTCTCAACGAGCAGGACACGCGCTGATCACGACACCGACACGGAGCTCGTCTTCGAGCCCTCAACCGGTGGTGAGGTGAGGTGACTGGGAGATTCAATCTTCGTCACCTGGCCCTGGCCGACGTCCTGGCGGCAGCATGGCACGGATCGACAAAACGGAGGACGACCTGAAGCAACGTGTCACACGAGCTCAGGGACGACACCGTCGTCGATCCGCCGCCTGCCGGCCCGTCGGGCCGTGTGGCGCTCCGCCCCCACATCCTGGCCGGTATGGCCAGCGCAAAGGCCGCGCCTGCGGCGTTCATTTGACGAGTAGTTGCGCAATCTCCCGTACTGTCACCGGTTGGTGGGTTGCCGGTCGGTGGATGTCCTCGGTGTGGCCCTCGATTTCGCCAGATGGGACGAGAGCCGGATGAGCCGTTCGCGGATCGCGGTGCTGGTTGAGCGCAGGTCCTCCAGCCGGATGATGACATCGGCGAGAACGGTCTGAGACGTCGACGCAGCATTGGCGCCTTTGCTGCGACAGGCTCTTCACTTCGGCGGCTACGACCGCGAAACCACGACCCGCCTCCCCGACGCGCGCTGCCTCGATCGTGGCGTTGAGTGCGAGCAGGTTGGTCTGCGAGGCCAGCGCGCTGATTGAACGTCACACCGCGCTGATCTGTTCGTTGAGCCGAGCACCGCTGCGACCGCGTCGAGCCGCGACGCGATCTCGTCTTGGCCTTCGGTGACAATGTGGTTGGCGGAGCGGCTGATGCTGAAGCCCTCATCGGCGCGTTGTGCGTTGGCGTCGGCTCGATCGGCCATCTGACGCAAGTGGGCGAGGACCTGTTTGGTGTTGGATTCGTCGTGCATCGTCTCGGCTCGTCGTTGTTGAGTATTGTGGATAGTTGTCGATTGGTCGCAGTGTTCGGCGATGCTGCCGACGCTGGGGAACGGCCTGGATCGGTCGCCATTGCCGGTCGGGTTGCGTTCAGGCATGGCGTCACCGTCCCGAAGTCCCGGGCGTGCCCGATGCGGAAGCGTCGTCCGACGGGTCTGCGCCTCGGCGTGGCTGGTGGGGCCGCCGGCGCGCCCGCACTCAGACCGACGCGGCGGCAGCGGTGCTCGGCCCCTCGCCGGTGATCGAGATCGACGACCGGACCTTTCTGTCGGCGTGGGCCAGGTGACGATGGTCGACTTCTGGGCGCCGTGGCGAGGCCCGTGCCGAGCGTTTCACCCCCACTACGAGCGCCTGGCCCGCGACCACTCGTCCGCTGCGCTCACCTTCGGCCGCTGCAACGTCGATCAGAATTCCCGGACTGCAGCGATGCTCGGCATCCAGTCCATACTGACACTGGTCCTCTTCAACGCTCACGGAAACGAGGTCGACCGCGTCGTCGTCGTGCCCGACCGGGCCCGACTGGCGGAACTGCTCGAGATGGCCGTGCGCTCCGCCGCTCATTGATGGCGGAATGCGTCGATGAGCTGGTGGAGGTTAGGTCGGGAGTCGGGGGAACTCGGTCGGAATGCGGCGAGGAGCCTGCCGTGGTGGTCGAGGGCGAAGTCGCCGCCGAGTTGGCGGGTGTCCTGCGTGGGCCTGCTCAGCCGCCGTCCCTGCTTGAGAAGGCGGGCGTACATGCGCAGCGTCCCCACCCCGTAGATGGCGCGTAACGAACCGCGGCCAAGGTTGAAACGCCGGTAGAGCTGGCGTGTCGGGTCCGAGAGCACCGGCCCGTGAATGTCGAGGTGGGCGCGGTAGGCGGCGAGGGCGTCGACGGGAGCGAAGGTGATGACGACGACTGCGGCGCCGTTCAAGCGATCGAGGTGGGCACACACGGTGCGCACGTGTTCTTGGCACGGTAGTCAAAGCAGGTGGCGGTGGAAGATGAGCAGCAGGGGCCGGCCCTGTTGCTCGCTCAGCCGCCAAGTTTGGCCGTGCTCGTCGAGCAACTCGAAGTCTTCGATCAGGTCGCCGACGTGTGGTTTGGGGCTTGCGTTCACTATCGGATCGAGGTCCTCGTGCGACGGGTCACCATCTCGGTGGCGGCGTCACGCGACTGCTGGCCGGGCGACGAGGCCTAAGGAGAGGCCGAAGAATTGCAGGGCGGTTTGTTGGATGGCGGTGGCCCAGGTGGGGTAGGCGTGGGTGGTTTGGGCGAGGCGTCCGACGAGCATGTTGGTCTGCATGGCGAGGGCGGCTTCGTGGATGAGGTCGCCGCCGGTGGGGGCGACCATGGTGGCGCCGACGAGGCGTCCGCCGCCGAGGTGGCCGATGCCGCGTCGGGGGGCCGCGATGAGGCGGATGAAGCCGCGTTCGGCACCGACCGCCACGGCGCGGTCGACGTGGGTGAGCGGGAGGTGAGCGACCTTGCTGCCAGGGTGGCGTTGGGCCGCCTCGGACTCGGTCAGTCCGACGCGTCCGACTTCGGGGCTGGTGAAGGTGGCCCAGGGCAGCACGCGGTCCTTGAACCGGAAGCCGCGCAGGCGGGCGGGTTTCCACAGCGCGTTGGTGGCGGCGATCCAGCCCATGCGGGCTGCGGCGTGGGTGAACTGGGCTCGGCCGACGACGTCACCTGCGGCCCAGATTCCCTTCATCGTGGTGGCCATGGTGTCGTCCACCACGATGGCGCCGCGCTGATCGATCTCGACGCCGATGTCCTCCAGACCGAAGCCCCCGCCGGAGGGTGCTCGGCCGATGGCGGCGAGCACGTGGGTGGCGGTGACGGGCTCGCCGGTCTCGGTGTGGACCGTAGCCCGTCCGTCGGCGAGCCGCTCGACCTTGACGACCTTGCTGCTGGTGCGGATGGTGACGCCGTCGGCGATGAGCGCTTCGGTGATGACCGTGGAGGCTTCGGGTTCCTCTCGGTTCAGGATCCGTTCGACCGCTTCGATGAGGGTGACCGTAACGCCGAGCCGGGCGAAGGCCTGGGCCATCTCGCAGCCGATGGGTCCGCCGCCGAGGATGGCGAGCGACAGGGGAGCGTCGGGCAGCTCGAAGAGGGTTTCGTTGGTGAGCGGGCCGAGTTCGCGCAGGCCGGGGATGGGCGGGACGACGGCGGTGGCGCCGGTGGCGACGACGAAACGGCGGGAGCGAACCGAGCGGCCGTCGATGTCGATGGTGTGAGGGTCGGTGAAGCGGGCGTAACCGTCGATGACGTCAATGCCGGCGGCGGCGAGGGCGGCGGCGTCTTCGGTGGCGGCGATGCGGGCCACCGCAGAACGCACCGCGCTCATCGCTTCAGCGAAGGACGCGCCCCTCGCCGCGGCGGCCAACAACGCTTTGGACGGGACACAACCGGTGAAGGTGCAGTCACCGCCGACCGGCCCGCGCTGGACGATCACCGTCGACGCGCCCCGCCGGCGGGCCTCCCGGGCTGCGACGAGTCCCGCGGCCCCACCACCCACCACCACCAGGTCGTAGTTCCTCATGATTCGGTTGCCTTCCTGTCCGGGAGTGGCGCCGCTCGGACGCAGGCGATTCGGTGCCAGCTTTGGAACCCGCTGGGCGGGGGCCGCATTCCCGGCCGAGGGCGCTCAACGAGGGCCGAAGATGCGGCCCTCGATCGCGCCGACGTTCCCGCCGCTCGATGTCTGTACGTCGAAGCGGAACACCCTGCCGGTGGCCGTCATGGGGGCGACGTCGGAGCGGGCAGGGGTTGCGGCCTCGAAGGGGCCAAGGGACGCAGCACCATCGACGGCCACGGTGTACCGCTCGGTGACGGCCGCACCGTCGAGATAGGGTACCGGGGCGCCTGCGACCGCCATGGTGATCGTCACGGTCTGGCCCACGGGTAGGTCGCCGCGTGGCGCTCGGAAGCCGGTCGCATCACGGCCGCCATCCTGACCGACGGCTGGAGCGAGTCCGCCGGGGCCTTCGGACAGTCGTTCGGGTCCGACGCACTGGACGCCTCCGCCCTGATGGTGCCGATCGTCGGGCTGTTGCCGGCGAGCGATCGACGGGTGGCGTCCACCGTCGACGCCATTGCTGAGCGCCTGACCGACGAGCGCGGGTTCGTGTACCGCTACTGCGGTGAGGACGGCCTGTCCAGCGAGGAGGGCACGTTCACCATGTGCACCATTGGTTGGCCCAGTGCCGTGCGATGATGGGGCAGCTGGGTGCGGGCCCGCGAGGCCTTCGACAAGGCGTTGGGGTGTGCCAACGACGGCGGGGTCTTCTCTGAGGAGGTCGACCCGGCCGATGGGACGCTGCTCGGGAACTTCCCCCAGGCGTTCACCCACATCGGTTTGATCGACGCCGTCTGAGCGATTGCGCAGGCGGAGGCCGCTGCAGCCCCATGAGTACGGTCGCGATCATGTCACCGAGCGGGGTGTCCCGCTCCTGGAGAGAGGGAACCCGAGAATGCCGATGATGCTTGATGCGCTGCCCGAATCGTTTGCCCGCACCCTCGACACGTTGCAGGCGACCGCCGCTCATGTGCTGGCCCGCGCTCGACACCGGGTGGTTTCGGTACTCCGACGTTCGGATCATCTGTCGAACGGCTCCGGGTCTCCGGGACGCGGCTCGTGCGCGAGGTCGCCGGCGCGGACGGCGCCTCGACGACGGGCACGGCGATTGACGGGGTGACGCTGTCCGAGTTGGCCCGCTTCGCTGGTGTCAACCTGAGCACTTCGTTCAGCGTCGGGCGCGGTCGATACGGCATCGGCCGAGTCGATCGGCGACTGGTTCGCGTTCGTTGCCGGTGTCCTCGACGACGTTGCCGCGACTCGGCCGAAGGCCAATCCCACCGTCGCGCAGCTGTGGCCGGAGCATTTCGATCTCGCGGCGACCTCGGAGGTGCGGGTCAACATCGGCGGCTCGCCGTGTGATGGCTACTCGCTGTCGCCGTGCCTGTATGAAGGGCCGTGGACGGCGGATCGTCCTGGTGGCGCGACGTATTGGAAACGCGCGGTTCGGCGCGGTGCTGCGGTATGAGGCGCTGGCGGGCCGGGGTGACGCCCGCCTCCGTGCCGCTGAGCTCATCGCAACCGGCCTGTGGGCGCTCGGCGCTGCGTGAGCGTGACGTACCGATTGGTATGTTGTCGTGCCGGTCGCACTGAGATCGGCGGCCGTGGGGCCGGGGCGTTGCGAGGGTGCAAGACTGCCACCCCGGGTTCACGTTCGAAAGGCTCGCCATGGCACCGCTCGTATCACCGCTCGTTTCGAACGACGACCCCGAGCTCGCAGCGCTGCTCGAATCGATGGCGCAGACCGGCGGGTACGTTCCCAACAGCGTGCGCACCATGGCTCGACGCCCGGGGCTCCCGGCGGCCTTCGCGCAGCTTGCTCGGGTCGTGCTCGGTCCCGGTCACATCGACCGCGAACTCAAGTCGCTCATAGCGCTCGTGGCGAGCGTCGCGGCTGGCTGTCGCTACTGCCAAGCCCACACGTCAACGTCAGCGACACGGGCGGGCGGGGACAACGCTCGGGTGCAGGCGGCGTGGCAGTTCGAGACGTCTCCTGCGTTCAGCGAGGCGGAACGGGTGTTGCTGCGGCTGGCTCGCGACGCGGCGAACGTCCCCAATCTGATAGATGACCGCCATCGCGCCGAGTTGGCCGTGCACCACGACGAGGTCGTGATCGCCGAGGCCGTCGCCGTCATTGCGTTGTTCGGGTTTCTCAATCGCTGGAATGACACGATGGGCACCACCCTCGAGGACATGCCGGCGTCAGCAGCGCAGGTATCGATCGCGTCGCTTGGCTGGAACGCCGGCAAGCACGCCTGAGGAGGCGGAGGCGGCCGGGGCCGCCCGTCGGCTCGGCGGGAATGTTGCCCGGGGCTCGTGGGGTTCCGTTGCGGTGCGGCATATCGATCACATCGTGACCCGGCGGCTGCTCGACGCGTATGCCGATGAGGAACTCGACGCCGAACGTCGTATGAGGGTCGTCGCGCACCTCGACGGCTGTGGGCACTGCCGTCACGAGCTGGAGATAATCGAGAGGCTCAAGGCGCATCTCGCTTGGCGGCGCGTCTCCGGCTGGCACGGTCCTTCCTGAGCTGGACGCGTCGGGTTGCGCCCGCGGCCCTTCGGGTTCGGCTCGTGTGCTGACTGCACGGCCGTCACCTGGTGAGGCCGCCGTAGGCGACTCCGGCGAGGTGGGCCAGGTCGCGGTCGAAGGTCGTGAGGTCGTCGATGCTGAACTGATCGAGGCGGTCGTGGCCGCAGGCGCGGGAGCGGGACGTTCATCAGCTCCTTGCTGGCGGAGAGGTAGTTGGCCAGTCGCTGGGCGGCGTCCTGCACGATCAGGCGCGCCCGGAGGTCGGGCCGTTGGGTGGCGATGCCCACGGGGCAGGCGTTGGATGCGCAGGCGCGCATCCCGAGACAGCCGATTGCTTGCAGCGCGCTGTTGGCGATGGCGATGCAGTCCGCGCCGAGGGCGAGCGCCTTGACGAAGTCGGTGTGGGTGCGCAGGCCTCCGGTGATGACGAGGGTGACGTCGCGGCGATCGCGCCGGTCGAGGTGCTGTCGGGCACGGGCGAGCGCGGGGATGGTCGGCACGGAGATGTGGTCTCGGAACAACGCTGGGGCGGCGCCGGTACCACCGCCGTGGCCGTCGAGGATGATGTAGTCAACGCCGATGTTCAGCACAGCGTGGATGTCGTCCTCGATGTGCTGGGCGGACAGCTTGGCCCCGATGGGGATGCCGCCCGAGCGTTCGCGGACTTCAACGGCGAAACGTCGGAAATCTGAGAGCTCGACGAGGTCCACGAACGTTGCCGGTGACACGGCGTTGGTGTGCTCGGGCAGTCCGCGTACTTCGCGATGCGGCCGGTGACCTTGTGGCCGGGGAGATGTCCGCCGGTGCCGGTCTTGGCTCCTTGCCCGAACTTGAAGTGGAAGCCCTGCACGACTTCGGGGATCGTCCAACGCCATCCGAATTGTGCCGAGGCGAGCTCGTAGAGGTAGCGGGTGTTGTTGGCCTGCTCTTCGGGCAGCATGCCACCCTCGCCGGAACAGATCGCGGTTCCGGCGAGCTCGGCGCCTGCGGCCAACGCGGTCTTCGCTTTTTCCGAGAGCGACCCGAAGCTCATGTCCAACACGCAGATCGGCATGGACAGGGCGACGGGTCGTTGGGCGTTGGGGCCGAGCGTGACGGTGGAGGTCACGGGTTGCTCGTCGAGCAGGGGTCTGCGGGCGAGTTGGGCGATGACCAGCTGGATGTCGTCCCAGTTGGGTAACTCCTGACGTGGAACCCCCATCGAGACAACCGGGCCGTGCTGACCGTAGGCGCGCAAGCCCTCTCCCGCGAGGCGACCGATCAGCGCGACGTGGGGCTCGTCGGGGGTGCCGTGCGGGTCCTGGAACGCGCCCTGGTAGGCGCTGCGGTCGTAGGGCTGGGGGTGTTTGCACTCCCATGCCCGGATTTCGGCGCGGTCGACGACCACGTCGTCGCCGTCGGCCCAGCCCCCGAAGCGGTGCAGACGTTCGAGGTTGTCGTAGGCGGACACGCCGGTGTCGTAGCGGTCGTCCCGGCCGTGCAGGCTGCAGACCAGGTTCTCACCGTTGACATGGCAGTCGGCGAGCAGCGCCCCGCGGTGTAGGCACCGGCCGCAGAGCACGGAGAGCTGGTCGTCACAGCGCAAAAACCAGCTCGACCCCGCTGAGGAGCGCACGGTGCGGCTGACGATCAACCATCGCCGACCATTGCGAACGCCCGGACTTCGGGGGACAGACCGATTTCGAGCGCGGCGAGCGGTTCCCGGGCCAGGAGGGGCGCGAGCACGTCGGTGACGTCTCGTCCGTTGCGGTAGCCCCACCACATGGCGCTCGAGGCGACGAGCACCCCGAGGTTGTCCCTCGCTAGGATGGCCCAGCTGAGCGGGGATCCGGGTCAGGCGGCGACGCCGAGCACCGATGAGGCGGTGATGGCCGCGATGGCGATGCTTGCGGTTGCGGGGGCCTGTTGCCGGCTGACTCTGGCGAGCAGCCTTTGCCGAAGGGCGAGGCGTAATCCCGCTAGGGCACCGAGGCCGGCGATGGCGGTGCGCAGCGCCGCGGGTAATGGCGTGGCGTCGGCGAGAAGACCGACGCAGGCGACGGATGCGACGCCGCTGGACAACGTTGTGTACGACCGCCAGTGGCGGCTCAGTCGCCGTGACCAGGTCGTAAACGGGAACAGCAGCGGGGCGGCCACGAGCGAGGCCACGGGTAGAGCGAGGGCGGCGGCGGCCATGCTCGGCCATGCTCGGCCGTGCGTCGCGGATGGCGCTGAGCCCGTGGGTCGTCATCAACGCTGAGAGGCAGGCCAGCGCGGTAGCGGTGATTGTGATTTCGGCGCTGTCCCGCCGCCATCCGACGGCATACAGCACGGCGGACAGCAGCGTGCACGCTCCGCCGCTGATCGCGGCACCCCAGAACCAGTTCGCGGCAATACCGTTCGGATCATCGGCGCCTGGGCTGCTCTCTCAAGCGCGTCGTCGTCCCCCGCATCGGGGATTCAGCGGCCGAGGGGACGTGACGTGGTGTCGCTTAGGAGGACCAGGGCCGATAGGTCGTGGGCGCTTCGATGACGCTGCGGCTGGTGTTCGGCAGTTGCGCCAGCGCGAGGCGGGTGATGTCGAGATGGCGTTGGCTGTCGCCGGGCGCGCCGAGCGGGCGGCCCATGGGGTGCGCGACGATCACGGCTCGAGGTAGCGCCATCTGCACGGGCACATGGCCGAACGCGGAGACGTAGATGCCAACGGTGGGAAGCCCGGAGGCTTCGAGTACGCGCTGAACGTGTCCCACGGACACGTGGCAGACCGGTCAAACCGGTACGAGCAGGACCGCGTCAACCTCTTCGTCGCGCAGTTGCGTCGCCCACCGCGGCGCCACGTGATCGCGCAACCGCAGCTGCGAGGTGGCTCCGACGAAGGAGTAGGCGTTGGCTGCCAAGTCGCCGATGACGCCGTCGACGGCGAGCTGGTGGAGTGCGTCTAGGGGCAGCGCGACGTTGTGGTCAGTGGCAACGGCGCGCACCGGGTATCCGCCGTGGCGTACGCGCAGGTTCTCGCGCTGCGTACCGCATGGAATGGTGGAGAGGGAGGGTTCTGCTCGCAGGAATTCGCTGACACGGGCTTCGGCTTCGGCTTGGGTCATGTCCTCGACGCCGAAGGGTCGTGGGTCGTCGCCCGCCACGAAGTGGCCGCTGGAGGTCAGCAACGCGACCCGGCTGTCGCTGAGCGGTTTGGTCAGCGGCGTGAACGGGCCGTCGTCGTACACGAATCGTGCCTTGCCGTCGAGATGTGCACCGTAGGCCTGTTGCTGCCAGCTGCGATGCAGGTCGATGAGACGGCTTGCGTCGCCATCGTCGATGGTGCGGCCCAGCTCGACCAGCACTTCTGCGAAGAACCGTCCGGCTTCGCTTGCGTCGAGATCAGCGAGAAACTTCATGTCGAGATTGGAGCGGCTGCCGTAGAAGAACGAGTTCTTGAATGCCTCGAGCGTCTCCGGCTGGTCGATGCTGTTTGGTGTTCGGTCCACGTCTCGCTCCGCTTCGGGTGACTGGTGGGTGGGGTCGGGTCGAGGCCGGCGGCCGCGACTGTAGGTGTGCGGCTGTGGTCGAGGGGCGCCCCTCCATCGCCGAGACCAAACAGCGATGGAGGGGCGGGCAGGAGCAATCCCGGGTGGGAGGGCGGCGGGAGAGATCCTGCGGTCGTGGGGCCGGTCGAGGGCGCTCGGGTCAGGCGACGGTGATGTCGATCTCGCTGGTGATCATGGGGTTGAGGGGGGCGTGGCCGTTGTCGGCGACGATGAGTTTGTGTTTCTCGCCTGGCGCCATGCCTTCGGTGGATGTCTTGAAGGTGGTGGTGCCCGACATGCCGAGCATGGTCATCATGCCCATCGTCGGGCCTTCGGCCGGTGCGAGGTTGACGTGCCAGTGGCCGTAGCCGAGCAGGGACGGCCTGCCGAACAGGTTGGGATCGAGGTTGAGGTTCTCCACCTCGACGACGACGTCGAAGTCGCCGCTGATCGTGTCGCCGGACTTCAGTGACACGATCTTGATGGTGGGGGGATCGGCGAACTCGGCGTCTTTGATCTCGGGCAGGGGGCGGTGGGCTGGTAATCGATGGTGGTCTTGGGTTCGTTGTCGAGGACCTCTGTGTGGTCATTGATCGCCGGTACGACGGCGAGTTCGTGCTTGCCGTGGGCGACGTTTTGCATGGAGAACCTCGCGTCGGGGGTGATGAACATGTCGACCAGCGCGCCGTCGAGCAGCAGGTGGTAGTGACCCTCGCCGTCGACGAGGGCCTTGCATGCGGTGTTGGTCAGCTCGTAGCCCTCGACGGCCACGCTGATGTCGACGGTGTTGCCGGTCACTTTTGTGCCGTCGGCGGGGCGAAACGAGGCTGATCTTCATCGCCGCTGCGCTGGCGGGTAACTCCATCATCTCCATCATCTCCATCATCGTGGTCGTCGCGCCGTCGGCTGCGGCCTCGGCGTGGGTGGTGGCGGGCGCCCCGGCTGGGGCGTCATCGGTGTCGTCGCCTCCACAGGCGGCTGCCACCAGCCAGAAGGACAGGACGCGTCCGATGATTTTGTCCGATGTCGCACCATGGTGGGTGGGTTCCTCCCCGATCGTGAACCGGGCCGTGTTCTGGCCGGCTCAGCGCATCCGCGATGCAGACGCGCGCCGGGAACCCGTGCGGGGTCGGGTCACTTCCCGGAATTCGGGGAATTTATCGCATTACCGGAACTTTCGGAGCGAAGAGCGGTCTACGACTATTCGTCGGAGGGCTCCGCGCGTCGCTGGCGGAACGGGGAGAGGTAGCCGATGCTCGCCACGGTGAACGGCACCAGGTAGTTCACGGCAACGCGCGCCCCGGTCACCGCGTTGGCGTTGCCTGCTGCGATGACGCTGCCTTGGTTCACGAGGGAGAGCAGCGTGCCGACGACGAGCGCGACCCTGCTGGCGGTGTGAAACGTCACGCCACGCAGGATCAGCTTGGCTGCGTCGGCAACGGTCGACCAGGCCGGCACGGAACGGCTGGATTGGTTCATTCGTTCGTCTCCCGGTCGATGTCGACGAGGCCGTCGGCGAAGGCGCGCAGGCGTTTGAGGACCGGGTCGTGTTCGGGTGCCGGGTTGTGTGTCGCCAGCGACAGCTTGATGCGCTCGTAAGTGTCCGCCTCCAGGCCGCAGCGGCGGCAGTCCTCGAGATGTTCGGCGATCTTCCCGGCTCGGGCCGGGTCGAGCTCGTCGTCGAGGTAGTGCTGCAGGAGCTTGCCGACCTCAGCGCAGCTCATGACCTGGCTTCGGCGGCGGGGAAACAGTCTCACAGTTCACTCCTCCGGCTGACGCCGGCTCCTTCGAGATGGTCGCGCATGCGCCGGCGCGCTCGGTGCAGGCGACTCATGATCGTACCGATCGGTACGCCCAGCTCGATGGCCGCTTCGGCGTAGCTGAGACCACGGATGTCAACCAGTTCGACCACGAGTCGAAACGGCTTGGTCAACTGATCGAGGGCGGCCTGCACCGCGGCATCGAACGCGTCGTCGAACAACGGTGCGTCGTCGTCGGCGACCACTTCGAGCGCGTCGTCGGCGTGGTAGAGCAGTTCGGGCCGCCTGCGGCGGTGCGAGTTGATGTGGGTGTTGCGCATGATGGTGAGCAGCCAGGCGCGTGGGTAGCGGCCGTCGAAACTGTCGATCGCCCGGAAGGCCCGCAGCAGCGTGTCCTGCACCAGGTCCTCGGCGGCGCTGTCCTGGCGGGTCAACGAACGTGCGACGCGCAGCAGCACAGGGAGTTCGGGTACCACGTAACGCTCGAACGCCGCCTGGGCCCGCAGCTGGTCGGTCATCGTGGCCGCTCGCCATGACGTGGGGTCGCGGAGCAGCAGCTCTCAACCATCTTGATCGTCTCCTCGGCCGGTGGCGGCCCGTGATACAGCGGCGCGCAGCACGGCGCCGACGGTAGCCGCACGACCGATGCTGCGCCCCTTGCGATCAGCGCAGCGCCTGCAACGCAGCCACGATGTCATCGGGAACCATGCGATTGCGGTAGTCCGGGTCGACGTGCGCGGCACGCACGACCCGCTCCTGGTCGATCACGAAGGTGGCTGGTACGGGCAGGTTCCAGCTTCCGTCCGCGTTCTGTTGCGTGAGGTCCATGCCGAGTAGCGGGTACATCGCCTTGAGCTCGTCGGACAGCTCGAACTGCAAGTTGTACGCCCGGATGGTCTCCTGGGCGGCGTCGCTCAACACGTCGAACCCGAGCGACAGCTTCCGCACGAACGCCAGGGAGTCATCAGGGCGTTGCGGGCTCACGGTCACCAACGATGCACCGAGTTCGGTGAAGCGGGGCAGCGCGGCCTGTAATCCGGTGAAGGCGGTGTTGCACACCGGGCACCATGCGCCGCGGTAGAAGGCGAGGACGACGGGCCCTGATTCGAGCCGGTCGGCGAGATGCACCGCCCGACCATGGGCGTCGGGCAGCGAGAACACCGGCGCAAGGTCCCCGACCTTGATGCCGGGAACCGCGCCGCTGCGGCGCAGGCCGTCGATGAGCTCGGCGCTGTGCCGTCGCATCTCGTCCATGTCGAGGGGTGGTCGTGCATCGCTCATGGTGTGCGCCTTCCGATCGTGCCCGAATTCTGAAGCGGGCGCTGCGGAAACCCGGGCAGACCGCTTCGCATTCCCGGATGCGATCATCGACGCGCGCGCTGGGAATCGACGTAGACCCGGACGGGTTCCCGGTGCGTCCGCGCCGGTCGCCCGATGCTTCCGGGGGCGAGAAGCGAGGCCTGATGAGCGCAGAGGTTCGCCGGAGGCGCGGAGATGGAGGCCATGGTCATGGCCATGGCCGCGGCGACGAAGCCGTGGTCTCAGGCCGGCGGGCAATGCTTGCCGGGCTGGCCGCCCTGTTCGGTCTGGCGGTGAGCGAAGTACCGGCGATGGCGCGCTCGTCGCCGCAATTGCTGTTGTCAGCGCTGGCGTCGTGGCTCATCGATCATCTCCCGCAGGTGGTCGTGCATCGGGGGATCGTCGCGTTCGGCGAGCATGACAAACGCGTCCTGATCATCTGGATGGCGGCGGTGGCGGCGCTCGTTTCTGGCCTCACCGTCGGCGACTCGCAGCTGGAAGCGGCAACCGCGCTGATGTCGGCTGTGGTCGGCGTGGCCGGAGGGCTCGGCGTGCTGCGCCTCCTGCTGCGCCGTGGGTCGGTGGGCGGCGCCGACGTGGGCTCGGGCTTCCCGGCGCCGTTTCGTGGCGGAAACGCAGCGTTCGCAGCGGCGGCGTTCGGGTTGCGAGTGGTGACCGACCACTGGAGCCGAGCCGAGGGGACGTCACCGGGTGCGTGGCGGGCCCGCCTGCGCCGCAGCCAGGGGGGCGCGCCGTCCGGTGCCGTCTTCGGTGTCGCCGGGCAGCAGCCCTTTCTGACGCCAGTCGCGGCCCCAGGTCGCCGACGGAACGACACCAGCGCAACAGCACGACCAGCAGCGCAGCCACGGCAAGGACGCCGACTGCGACGGGTGCGACCCACACCAGCCCGACGAGGCCGGACCGACTCGGGACGAGCTCGGTTCGTTCGCCGAGCCGGTCGCCGAACCGGTCGACGATAAGGGCGCGGACCTCGCCGTCGGTGCGGCCGGCACGCGGCGTTGCTCACCCAGTTCGTGCACGCGGTCACCTCCGACGATGAAGCGGCCGCCGCTGCAGTTCGAACCGAGGTACGGGTGACCCTGGGCGACGAATGGCTCGTCGACGCCGCGGCGGTGGTCGCCAACTTCGAGATGATGACCAGAGTGGCCGATGGGACCGGTGCCCGAATGCGCGCCGAACAGATCGACGCCGCGGCCCCCTTGCGCCAACTCCTCGGGGTGGATGCCTTTCCTTCGGCGCGTCGGAAGCCCTGCCTCGCGGCGGGCCGGGGAATACGCTCGCCATGGGGCGGGTTTCGGGCCCGATGCGAGCGTTGAGACTCCCACAGGTGTTGAGCAGGGTGTCGGCGGTGCGATGGGTGCAGCGGTGGGAGCGACGCCTTCGGCCGGTGGACGAAACGGCGGCTGCGGCAGCAGCGCGTCGTTGGGCGGCGTTGCCGGCCGGCGCTCGGACGCCGGGTCAGTTGATCGGTCGTCGTTCGACGGGATGCGAGGGTACCCATGGGGTATTCCCTGCGTGTGACTTCGCGTGCAAGCCGTGCTATCACTCCCGTGATGCAAACAGGGTGCGCATCGACGGTCCGCACACCGTCGCCGCGGTCGAGGCGCAGATGGCGTTCCTGGTCGGCGCTCGCGGTCCCGGCGCGTTCGCCCAGCTGATCGGGGGCGAAGTCTCGTTGCTGGCGCCGGAGGATCATGCGGCTGCGTTGCAGGCCATGCGTGCCCACGGCCGGGTGCCGATGAGCATGACGCACGGCGATTTCGACGAGGAGTACCTGCGCCAGGTCGCACTCGACGCCAACGGTCGACGACGGTTCCGTTCGATGTCGTTCGCGGCGCACATCGACACCACGATGTTCGGTCGCCGGGGCGCTGAAAAGCCGCGATCGGAGGCGGAGTTGCACCCGCACCGAGCGGCGTTCTGCGCGATGTTCGAACGGTTGCGGCGCGAGCACGGGGTGAGGGCCTACCTGGCGCACAACATGACGGTGACCCCGGCGAACCTCGGCCAGGTGGCGGAGGTGGTGCGGCGCGGTCGCACGCAAGGTTGGCGGATGTTCTCGTTCCAGCCGGCCGCCTATGTCGGCAACGAGCAGCGCTGGACGGAGGGGTTCCGATCGATCAGCGACGATCACGTGTGGGCGCAGATCGAGGCCGGCGTGGGTCGTTCGCTGCCGTACCGCGCGCTGCAGTTCGGCGATGTCCGTTGCAACCGGACGACGTGGGGTGCGTGGGTGGGCGATCGGTACGTGCCGCTGCTCGACGAGGACGATCCGGCCGATCTCGCCGCCCGTGATGTGTTCTTCGAGGCGTTGCCCGGCAACTACCTGTCGGAGCCGTCGACCGCGGTGAAGGTGGTGCGCGTCGGGCGGTTGCTGGTGCGCCGCCCTGGCTTGGTCGCCACGGCGGTGTCGTTCGGATGGCGGTTCGCCCGCCGGGCGGGCGGGTTGCGGGCGTTGCGCCACGGCATCGCGCCGATGACGTTCGTGATGCACCGGTTCATGGATGCGGAGGTGGTGGCACCGGCGTGGGAGCTGCTGCAACGGGGCGAGCGGTCCGACGATCCGGAGCTCCTCGCCGCCCAGGAACGACTCGAGGCGTGTGTGTACTCCATGGCGCATCCCGAACTCGGCGAGGTCGTACCCGCTTGCGTGCAGCATTGCCTGCTGGACCCGGCGGAGAACCGGGCGTTGGCCGTGGCGTTGCCCCTGCCCGTACGGCGCGGGCGGGCCCATGTTTGATCTGGCGCTGCGGCCGGCGAAAGATCGGCTGCTGACCCCGGTGGCGGACCGGGTGGCCGGCTTCATCAGCGCCGGCGCGGTGACCGGGGGCGGGTTGCTGTGCGGCGTGGGGTGCGCAGTGGCGGCGGCCGTCGGGTTCCGTTGGCTGTCGCTCGTGCTGTGGTTGGCGGGCCGCACGGTCGATGGGCTCGATGGGCTGGTGGCGCGCCGTCGGGGGGAGGCGACCGATCTCGGCGGCTACCTCGACATGCTGGCCGATACCGTCGCCTACACCGCCATACCGATCGGTCTGGCGGTGCACGCGGGTGAGCGGTCCGTGTGGGCGGCGACCGCGGTGCTGCTCGGCTCGTTCTACGTGAACACGATGTCGTGGGCGTACCTGTCGGCCCTGCTGGAGAAGCGGGGGCAAGGAGTTGCCGGTTCCGACGAGCCGACCACCATCCGGATGCCGGCGGGCCTGGTCGAAGGGGCCGAGACCCTTGCGTTCTACGCGCTGTTCCTGGTCCTGCCTAGTCAGTTGGCGTGGTTGTTCGGGGCGATGGCCGCGCTGGTGGCGCTGACCGTCGGGCAACGGGTGCGGTGGGCGCAGCGCGTGCTGCGTCGGTCAGCGGTGCCGCTGCAGGATCGGTTGGTCCGCAGTGTGGAGGAACGGTGAAGGTTCGTGGGTTCCGGGACGCGTTGTTGGCGCTTGTTGTCGGCGGTCTGGTGGCCGCCGGTTGTTCGTCCTCCGGGGACGGCGGGCCATCGACGCCCGACGGCGAGGCGGCGAGCGCGCTCGACGTCTCCGATTGGGACGCCGTACTGGCCGACGCTCGTGGCGAGACGGTGAACTGGTACCTGTGGGGCGGGTCGGAATCGATCAACCGGTTCGTGGACGAGACCTACAGTCCCGTGCTGCAGGAGCAGTTCGGGATAACGCTCAACCGGGTGCCGGTGGCCGACACCGTCGACGCGGTGAACCAGGTGCTAGCCGAGCGGTCCGCGGGGCAGGAGCAGGGCGCGGTCGATGTGATCTGGATCAACGGCGAGAACTTCTCGACGTTGGCGGACGCCGGGCTGCTGCTGGACGGGTGGGCGCGACGGCTGCCCAACGCGAGCTTGGTGGACTGGGACAACCCGGCGGTGGCCCGGGACTTCGGGGTCGACGTCGGGGACCTCGAGAGCCCGTGGTCCTCGGCCCAGTTCCAGTTGGTGTATGACAGTGACCGGATGACAGCGGCGGAGCTTCCGCGCTCCTATGCGGTGTTGCGGGACTGGGCCTGTGCCAACCCGGGGCGGTTCACCTACATCGCTCCCGGTCCGGGCGGGTTCCAGGGCACGAGGTTCGTGAAGGGCGCTCTGTACGAGTTGGCCGGATCGGACGGCTGGCAGAGCTTCGATCAGGCCCGGTGGGATGCGGCGGCCCCGCGGCTGTGGTCCTACCTCGAGGACCTGGCGCCATGCCTGTGGCGCAACGGTGAGACGTACCCCTCCGACGAGAACGAGTTGCATCGGCTCTTCGCCAACGACGAGGTCGACTTCACCATCACCCAGGCCGCGGTCGGGCCGGGTGCGCTGATCGAGGAGGGTCTCGTGCCGTCGACCGCGAAGGCGTTCGTGTTCGACGCCAACTCGATCGGTGACTTCAACTACCTCGCCATCCCGTCGAACGCATCGAACAAGGCGGCCGCGTTGGTGCTTGCGAACCTGGTGTTGGAGCCGGAGATGCAGGCGAGGCAGATCCTGCCGGAGAACGGGTTCGGGCTCGGCTACGCCATCGACCCCGCTCGCGTCGAGGACGAGGCCGCTGCGGCGGCTCTACGCGATGCTGCCGCCCGGCTCGGCGACGCGGCGACCCCGGCGGAGCAACTCGCCGCTGCGCTGGTCGGTGACACCGCACCGCGGTACCAGGACCTGGTCGAGGCGGGATGGCGTCGAGCGCTCCTCGGTGGCCTTTGAGCTCCGGCGGCGGGCTCGACGTTCGTCGGGGCCAGCTCCTGCGCCTTGCACCGGTGGTGGTCATCGTCGGCGTGTTGAGCCTTGCGGCGTTGTCGGCGGGACTGTTGGCGAGCGTCGGCATCCAGGCGGGGGTGTCGGGTCGCCCCTCGCTCGACGCCTACCGCGCCGTGCTGGGCCACCCCGGGTTCCCGGCGTCGTACGGGTTCTCGGTGCTGGTGGCTTCGGTGGGTACGGCGGTGGCGGTGGCGGGCGCGCTGCTGGTCGGGTTCCGCTGGAGCAGACCGTCCGGCAGGATGCGTGCCGCCAAGCTCGGTCTTCTGCAGCTGAACCTGAGCGTGCCGCACCTGGTGTGGGCCGTGGCGCTGCTGGCCACGTTCTCCGCGTCCGGCTGGGTCGCCCGCCTCGCCACGTTCGTGGGTGTGATCGACCGTCCAGCGCAGTTCCCGGCGCTGGTCAATGACCGCTGGGGTCTTGGCATCATTGCCCACATCGCGTCCAAAGAGCTCCCGTTCATCGTGCTGACGTTGCTCCCGCTGAGCGGCCGTTCGACGCGGGCGCAGCTGGACCAGGCGACGCTGCTGGGTGCGTCGGCGATGGACCGGTTCCGCCACGTCTACCTACCGGCCGTGGCGCCTGCGGTCGTGCCCGCCGGCCTGGCCGTCTTCGCCTTCTCTCTCGGTGCGTTCGAACCGGCTGCCGTGCTCGGGGTCGAGAACCCGCGGTCGCTGGCCGTGGTGGCCCTCGATCGGTTCCGGGACCCGGACCTGGCGGCGCGCGCCGAGGCGTTCGCCATCTCCACGGTGCTGCTGGCGACCTGTCTGGTCGTCGCCGCGTTGGTGTGGTTGCTGACGCGGCGCTGGTTGGTCCGACCGGCGGGCCCGTCGTGAGCGCCGCCGCAGCACGCTCGGCGATGCGGGCGCCGGCCCGGGCCGGGTCCTTCGCCGTGCAGCTCAGCGCGGTGTCGCTGCTGGTGCTCCCGCTGCTCGTCGTGGCGCTGCAGGCTATCTCCCGGGGCTGGTTCTACCCGGACGTCCTGCCTCGGGACCTCACGTTCGACCCGGCCGGGGAGGTGCTCGGCCGTCGCCGAACGCTCGACGCCTTCGCCGACGGGCTCGCCATCGGCGCGTTGGTCACCGTCGTCGCCTTCACCGTGGGCTGGCCGGCGGCCCGGGTCCTCGCCGGGCGGTCGCTGCGGGCCCGCGGCCTCGTGTTCGGCGTGCTCTTCCTGCCCAGCCTGCTGCCCGCCGTCGGCCTGGCCATGGGCGTCAACATCGTGCTGCTCCATACCCCGCTGCGCAGCAGCATGGCCGGAGTCGTCGTCGCCCACCTGGTGCCGACGCTTCCCTATGCGGTGGCGTTGCTCACAGCGGTCTTGGTTCGCGCCGATGTCGATCAGGAGCGCCAGGCCGCCGTCCTCGGGGCGTCGCCGTGGCAGCGCTTCCGGATGGTGACGCTGCCCGCGGCGGCGGGCGGGCTGGCGGTGGCCGCCGCGCTGGTGTTCCTGGTGTCGTGGAGCCAGTACCTCCTGACGCTGCTGATCGGGGGTGGTGAGGTCGTTACGATGACGATGTTGTTGTTCTCAGCGTTGTCCGGTGGCAACCCGACCACGATCGCCGTCCTGGCGTTGTGCGCGGCCCTCCCGTCCATCGGCGCGCTGGCCGTCGCCTCCGGGTGCCTGCGCGAGGAGGATGCGCGATGAGCCTGCGCCTCGAGGGCGTGCGCAAGCGGTTCAGCTGCCACGGTGAGGATGTGCTCAATGGGGTCTCCTTCACCGTGCCGAGCGGTTCGCTGACCTGTCTGCTCGGGCCGTCGGGGGTGGGCAAGAGCACGGTGCTGCACATCATCGCCGGCCTGACGACGGCCGACGCCGGGACGGTGCACCTGGACGGGCGGCCGCTCGACGGCCTTGCCGCGCACCGCCGCCCGCTGACCATGGTGTTGCAGCGGCCGCACCTGTTCGACCATCTCGATGTCGTGGACAACGTGGCATTCGGTCTTCGGGTGAGGGGTGTGCGTCGGACGGCGCGTCGGGCTGCGGCGCTCGATCACCTGCGGCTGGTTGGCATTCGCGAGCTGGCATCGCGGTACCCGCGTCAGCTCTCCGGCGGCGAGGCGCAGCGCGTCGCGCTGGCCCGGGCGTTGGCCGTGCAGCCGTCGGTGTTGCTGGCCGATGAACCGTTCGCCGGTGTGGACGCCCCGGTCCGTCGCGAGCTGCGGGATCTGGTCATCGGCTTGCACCAGGACCTGGGCATGACGATGGTATTGGTCACCCACGACATGGAGGAGGCGTTCGCGATGGGCGATCGCCTGGCGGTGCTCGACGGTGGTCGGATCTGCGACGAGGGCGCTCCCGAGGACCTCTACGAGCGGCCGCGCAGCGAGCGCACCGCCCGGCTGCTCGGTGTGAGCAACGTTTGGAGTGGCACCCTGCACGGCGGACGGTTGCACGTGGGCGAACGATGCTTCACGGTATGTCCGTCGAATGCGCTAGGCCCGCTCAACGGACATCGGCGATCGCGATGGGGGATCCGGCCGGATCGAGTGCGCGTCGGCTGCGGCGGAGCGAACCCGATCGCCGGCACGGTCACCGGGCTTCGTTTCGTCGGGGCGTTCGCCGAAGCGACCATCGGCGAGGGGACGGGCGCCGTCATCGCCCACCTGCCTGCCGATCGGCGCTGGCGGGTCGGCGACCCGGTGACGGTGGACCTTCCGATCGAGCACCTGATCGAACTGCAAGATTCCTCAATTCCCGGAATCTGACTCCCTCCGTCCGGGTTCCGGAGTTGATTCCCACACCAACCCCGGAGGAACCATACGCCGAATGTTCGGAACCCTTGATCAATGCCGCCCTGTCGCCCTGCTCGTCGTGAGGGTGCTCATCGGAGGCCTGTTCGTCTATCACGGCATCGACAAGTTCGACGCCGGCATCTCGATGATCGAAGGCATGTTCCGCACCTGGGGAGTGCCCGCCGCCGGTGTCGCCGCGCCCGCAACCGCGGTCATCGAGATCGTCGGAGGGCTGGCCCTGATCGCCGGACTCGGTACCCGCCTTGCCGCCGCCGTGCTCGGACTGGTGATGCTGGGCGCCATCCTCTACGTGAAGGCCGCCCTCGGCATCATCTCCTCCGAGCCGATGCCGGGCGCCGAGCTGGACCTCGCCTACCTCGCCGGTCTCGTTGCCGTGTTCGCCCACGGAGCAGGCCGCCTGTCGCTCGACGCGATGCTGCACCTCGAGCAAGTCGACCCCATCGAGTCGCTGGCCGTTCCCGCCCGGGAGCGGACGATGGCCGGCACGCGCTGAACGGGGGCGATATCGGACGTTGACGTCGGCTGGTGCAGTTGTACAGAACCAGCCGACGTCACAGCCGCGCAAGGCGAGCCCTCGCCTGGGTACGAAAGGTTCGGTGTCCCGATGGACTTCAGAGCATGGTCATTGCCAGCGCTACCACGGCCAGCAGGAGTGCGGACATGAGCATCAGGGCCGTACCTTGTCGGTGGCGAGGCAGGAATCGGAATGGGCGCGTCAGAGCGATGAGCAGTGCGAAATGGCGGCGCGGCGATCCATGTGTCGCGCATGGCGCCGCGTCCTGCGGCTTCAGTTCCGCGACGCGTTCTGACAGGGCGACGCCGACGAGGAACGCGGCGACGGCAGCTGACACTTGGATCAGCTCGGCGAGCCCCTCCGATGAGCAAGACAAGCCCGAGGATGCACAACAGCAACAGCTCCGGTGATCCGGTGTCGAGGACACGGTTCACGTGCCGACCGTAGCGGGTCGCTGCGACGAGCACTAAGATTAGGGGGGCGGCGGCGGCGAGACCGGCGATGGCCCCGACCACACCAGCCCGCTCGGCTTCGGCGTGGTTTCTGGGTGCCCGTTCACCTCGGCGAGTTGCCGAAGCGCCCCGGGTCGTCAAGATCCGACCACGGTAGGGTCGCTTCGGATGCGGGGTCATCCACCGGAGAACAGCACTTGGGCGGCGCGGGGCGGCGCCCGAGGACGGCCACGGCGGCAGCGGCGGCGATGACGCCCCCGAAGAGCACAAGGGCGCTACCCCAGCCGAGCCTCTGGAACCAGGCGATGGCGTCCGCGGAGAGGCCTTCGACGAAGCGGGCGGGGCCGGCCCCGGTGGTCTCACCGGGATCGGTGCTGAGGTTGAACACCCAGTAGTAGACGATATAGGCGCCGGCAAGGACGAGCAGCCCCCCGGACACCCGGTTGAGATGTCGTCCGAGGTTGCGGATGCGCGTCACCAGGGAATGCGGTGCGACGGCGAGGACGACGGTGACGGCCAGCAGGACGACGCTCATCCCGATGGCGTAAGCGGCGAAGGTAGCGACGCCAGAGGCGAGATCGCTGCGGGTGAAGGTGGAGGCGACCACGGCGAGGAAGACCGGCAGCGTGCATGACAGCGACGCCACCGCGTAGGACGCGCCGAAGACGACCATGGAGCGCAACTGACGCGACCCGGTGCCGGCCTGGGGCTTGGGAAGCGCCACGGTCACCTCCCGCCCGGCAAGGAGCGCGATGCCGAGCCCGGCCAGCGCCACGCCGATGATCATTGCCACCCACGGGACATAGTCGATGAAGCTGCGCACCCCGGCGGTGACGAGCGCTCCGGTGGCCCCGAAGACGACGAGGAACCCGGCCGACACCGTGGCGCCGACCAGCAGGGCTCGGCCCACGCGCATGGCCAGACCGGCGGGCTGGTCGGCGGGATCGCCCTCGGCCCCGAGGTACCAGGAGAGGTATGCGGGCAGCATGGCGAACCCGCAGGGGTTCACGGTCGCAACCAGCCCGGCGGTGAAGGCCAGAGCCAGCGGGGCGTCGATCACGATAGGAGGGCTTTGTCGATCCGATCCCGCAAGCTACGGGCGGACAACTCGCCGCTGATGAGGTCGACGACCTTGCCGTTGGCGTCGATGAGGACGGTGGTGGGCATGGCGATGGCACCGAAGGACTTGAAGAGTGCCCCCGAGGGATCCCGGGCGACGTCGTAGGTGATGCCGGTCTGCTCGACGACCCGCCGACCCGCCTCGGAACTGTCCTGGAGGTTGATGCCCAGGAAGGCCACCCGATCGCCGAGGTCCTGGCTGACGCGCTCGAAGCCGGGCATCTCCGCCAGGCATGGCGCACACCACGAGGCGAAGAAGTTCACCACTGGGGGCCGGCCCCGGTATTTCTCGAAGCTGGCGCTGCTGCCGTCAAGCGTCTGGAACGCCTCGGCGGCAGGGGCGCGCCCGGTCGGAACCTTCTCAGCGCTGTTGCCGGTCCTGGCGACGACCAAGGCGACGACGATCACCACCACGGCGACCGCACCACCGGCATACCGCCGCCACTGCCCGGACTCTCCGAACTTACGGTCGCTGGACATCGAAACCCCTCTTTGGTGGTTGGTTGGCGGATCGGCCGGTCACGTCGCGCAGCACGAGAGCTTCTTCACGTCGCCCTTGAACGACTGGGCCACCAGCTTCAGCCCCTCGCTTATGGTGAGGTAGGGAGCCCAGGTGTTGGCCAGGTCGTCTACCGTCAAGCCGAACTTGATGGCGTAGACCCCGGCCAGGATCAGGTCCCCGGCTCCCTCGGCCACCGCGTGCACGCCCAGCACCTTGCCGGAGCCGGCGTCGGCCACCAGTTTGATCGCCCCTCTCGTGTCCGGGTTGGCCAGGGCCCGAGGCACGTTCTCCAGCTCCAGCACAGGCGACACGACTTCATGGCCGGCGGAGACAGCCTCGGCTTCGGTCATCCCCGCGCTGGCCAGGGCCGGGTCGGTGAAGATCACCGACGGCAGGCCGGTGTAGTCCATGCGACGGTGGGCTGCAGCGACTCCTCGCGCTCACCGCCGCCATATGGCACAACGAAACCACCAACCGACCAGGCCCGCCCGCACCCTAACCCCGTACGATCACTGAACCCCTTGGAACTATTCATCTAGTAGTTCGTCGGCGCGCCAGAGCTGAGCACACACATGGACCGCCCGCGTCGCGCGCTTGAGGTGTCGTGCCCTCGTCGTGCCCTCGTGAGGAGACTTCAGCGGGCACGGGAGGCCTCCAGCGGTCACTGGAATACCAGTGATGACCTGCTCTAATGCGGGTCACTGCTGGTCAGGTGGGGTGCCCAGTTGGCCCTTACAAGGCAGATGCCGGGGGGAGTTCACGTCCCACGGGGCGGGTCGACACCCTCGTCTTGGGCGCTGAGGGCGCTCATTCCTCTCGCTCGGCCGGTCAAGAACAACTCATCCTGGCTGGCGGGCGCCTGATGCCAAAGCAACGCCGCTGCGGGGGACGCGCGGCCCAGTCGGGCCTGCAGCTCGCTCGTGTTCGATCCGGTCTGCTTCGCCATCCTGGACATCAACGTTCGCAAGCGACCTCTACATGCTCAACGAACGTGTCGCTCAAGTCTGGCGCGATTTCCCTAGCCGCGCGCGATCTGCTCAACGGTTTCGCCAGCATCGAAGAGTTCAGAGCCGCTCGGTCGAGACCCCATCGAAGGTGGGGTATGCGAAGCGTACGAGGTCATCCATCACTACGTTGAGGCTGGACCAGCAGAGTCGAGCTGGCGGACGGCGTCGTCGCCCTCAGGGTGGAACTCGACTTGCGAAAGAACCGGTTGACGACATCGGTGAGCATCGCCTGTTGTCCGGAACGGATCACGATAGCGACCGCTGGTTGAAGCTCGTTGCGTTCCTGGACTTCTTAGACCAGTGCTCGACCCATGACGTACGGCGTCCGACTGGCCAGCTGTCACAAGCGTTGCGGGACGCGGGTCTCAGAGTAGGGCGTTGTGCCGGCCGGACTGGATCCATTCGGTGATGGCGGCGGGTTCGAAACGTAGGAGCTTGCCGAGTTTGATGTAAGGGATGCGGCGTTCGGACACGAGGCGGTAGATGTGTCGTGGCCGCACGTTCAGCAGTTGGGCGACCTCTGTTACGGCCAGCAGCGGGGCGCATCCGCCGGTCTTCATGTCGACCGCCCCGGGGTCCTGTTGTTTCTTATTCATGGGGTGGCTAAGCGCGTTCGACGCCGGGAATTCGACAAGTCTTCCAGCCGCCATGCGAGAGAAGACGCGGAGCAGCACTGTTGAGGTCTGAACAGTACTGCCCCGGCCACTTGTGTTAAGGGCTGAACACCGCTCCAAACGGCACCTCAGTGCCCGGGGCAGGGCCGCCCACGCAACCCCCGCAACTGGTCAAGCAACGCAACTGCAAGCCGCTGGTCGCCAGCCGAGCCGAGCACGGGCCAACTGATGAGCGCCGTGCTGTTCGAGCCAGCGGCAGGTAGCGACGTCAGTCCACCAACCCGGGGGGCGAGCCGGTCGGAAGGTGTTCAGGTCTGAGCAGCGGGCCGGCGCATCGGGCTGCCTGGCGCTATGGGAGGCCCTGGGACCACCACGGTCGCGAGGTGGTAGCGGTGTGCGCTGCCGGTCCCGGGGCCTACTCAGCTCATACCGACGGCCTGGGTGCTGCCGCCGCCGTGCTGGGCATCACCGCAACCGCCGGGTGGTGCGGTGCCGTCGACGCCGCCAATCGAACAGCTCGAGCTGTCCATCTGCCCGGGACGGCGAATGCACCTTCACCGTCCCGGACGCCGGGCGCATCGAGCAGCTCCCCGGACCGGAGGAGCGGACCATCGCTGGGCAGTGGTCCGAGGCCCGTATGACCTCGCCCTCCGCCCTCCGCCCTCCGCCCTCCGCTCTCCGGTCGGCGGTGTCGGCCCGAAACCCCATCGGACCGTGCTGGTCCGAGAGCAGGTCGGAGCTTGACAGCAACGGACATCGAGCACGGCACGAGCCTGCCGCCGTTCGGCGGCGTCGATGTCTCGCCGATTGCTCACACCATCGGCGCCGGCCTGCTCGTCGCCCGCCTCCACCACCTCGACAAGCTCGCCTCCCTGCGCCGCTGCACCACCCGACAGCTCACCGCCAACGCCCCGGCGATCAGTCTGGCAGCCCGGACGGCCGTCTGACAGCTGTCAATGATCGGCACAGACTGTCCACTTGCGGCTGCGCCGCAAATGAACTGGGCGGTCGGCGGCGTCTCGTCCCCCAAAGCGGCTACTGGATCGGAGATCGTCGCACTCGTCGCCGCCCCCCCGATTGGGCCCGAAACGTAGAAGCGACCCCCTACGGTGCTTCCGAGCGAACAACACCGGCAGCCAAGCACCAACGAGCGTTACGCGCACCTCGGACCCAGCAGCGAGCCCGTGGTAGCGCGCCTCGGCGAGAATCCTGCAAGCGGCCGCAGTCGGCGAGAGGAGTAGCTGCTTGACCGCGGCCGGCGTGGTTACCGCCGGTAGTGAACGACGAGGCTCGACCGCCGTCGAGGGAGGCGCGCCCTGCTGCGAACGCGCGGTCGGGCGGTAGTGCAGGCTGTTGCGGCCTCAACAGCCCTAGGGGCGCGGTCGCTCACCGTTGTCCGAGTCTGGCAGCTCCATCCATCCGCTGGACGGTATCGACGACGGTGTGTCCGGTCGGCCGGACAGATGTCGGGGATTGGGGCCTATGGGCGGCGGGGGGGCGTGGTCGCAATGAGCTACAGGACGACGATGGTGCCACCGAAGCCGGTCGCGGGTGCGGCGGCGGCCATCTCGCTGCCAACGCCGATCACATGGAGGACATGGCCGGCGACACCGGCCATGTCAACGCCGGTGAGGACCTGAATGGAACTGCGTCGATTGTTTGGCCGGTGCTGCGGCAGCGGCTTGCGACCGGCCGCTCCAGGCGCGTGGTTGGCATGCAGCGACGACACCCCTCTTGCGCGAAGCTCCCACCACTCATCGCGGTCGAACTCGGGGTGATCAGGTCCGAGCAGCGCGCGCCTCCAGCCTCCCAACACTGACGCTTAGCCGTTATGGCCTCGCATTTCGTGTCGTTCGTTCGTCGCCTCCCAGGCAACAGCCAGGCAACAGCCAGGCAACATAACAGCGGTAGATAGCGGATAACAGCGGGTGAGCAAGGTCAACCGTAGATGCTGGTCAGACAGCTTTTCGGTCCATTCTTGCTGGTGGTGGCGGTGAGCGGGCCTGTACGCGGGGTTCTGTCCTCGGGTCCGTTGCCGGGGTCCCGATGGGTGACCATCCATCTATGCGGTCCACCTGGAGGACTCGGACGGGCCGCCCAGCCTCCAATTCGACCTTGCTCCGGGTG
>JBJXGF010000130.1:0-10717 GCA_046153015.1 Acidimicrobiales bacterium
AACCCGCATGCACGGTTTGACAGGGGGCCGCTGGCGAAACGGACAACAGTCGACGACGAGCGAGAAACCCGAGGGCCAGCGCCCGGTACTCGACCGCCACGCCGACCAGCCAGCGGCCTACCTTACCGCCGAGTTGCCCTCCATCCTGTGAGTCGGCTGCGTCGACATTCCCGGTCCGATTGTCCCTTCGTGGTGGTCCCTGGTGGTTGGTGTCAGGTGGGCGCTGTGGACTGTCAGCCTCGTAACACCACGAGTTGGCAGTAGCAGTTGCCAGGCCTCACGAGCGATGGTTCTCCGGCGTGGTGAACGCGCTGCGGTCCGTCATCAACTCGGATCGATGTCAGCGATTGTGTTGGCAGCGATACGGCTTTGTGGGCGGTGGATGTCGACTTCTGCTCGCTCGATGTACTTATCCCCTGGTGTGGAAAGGAGCCGCCCGATGGGAGAGGCGTTGTTCGTGTCGGTGGAAGAGGCAGCACGGCGGATCGGGATCGGCCGGACGCTGGCCTACACGTTGTGTCGGGCCTTCGAGGCGGGGGAGGGCGGGTTGTGCTGCGTGCGATTGGGCCGCCGGTTGCTGGTGCCGGTGTGGGCGATCGAGGAGCTCGGCCGCACCTCGCCCGCCGCTGTTCCGCCCCACGGGTGAACGGCGGCGCGCACGAGTCGCCCGAGAGCCGGCCTGGCGGCGACGGGCCGGCCGTGGTCGGCCGACGCCTCTGCGTCGGGCCCGAGGCCATGGCGACTCGCCGACGGCTAGGACCGGTGGCATGGGCGGTGCTCGAGGTGCTCGTCACCGCCGCTGATCTGATCGAGGGCGGCGGGGTGTTGGCGGAGATCAACGTGCGTGCGCTCGCCAGCGAGCTCGGGTTGTCGAAGGACACGGTGGCCTCCGCGCTGAAGCGCCTCATCGATGGCGGGTTCGTGCGCCGCGAGTCGGCCCGCTTCATTCGCTCGCAGTACCTGATAGACGGGCGATGTGGGCTTCGTCCGTGTCCTGGACTCTCGTGTCCGTATCCTCCGGATACGAACATTTGTGACAGGCCGACCTCTTGCGATTCCTCAACCCCTCGTCACACTCGCCCTCGCTATGAGATTCCTGAGTGCGTCGAACGGCTCCGATTATTCGAGTAGCCCAGAGGACCTTGTCGGTCGCATCTCCTTCGATCTGACAGCGACAGACGGTTGCACAGCGTGTGCGTGCTTGGGTCGCGCCGTACTGGTCGGTAGGTGGTAGGTGACCGCGCGGGTGACGTCGTTGAAGGGCGCGGCCGCCGGTCAGTACTACGTGGCGGAGGTCGGCTCGTATTATCTCGCCGGTGGGGAGCCGAAGGGCCGGTGGTTCGGTGACGCTGCGACACAGCTGGGCATTTCGGGTGTGGTTGATGATGGCCAGTTCGTTGCGGTGATGAATGGTGTCGATCCGTTCTCTGGTGTGGGTTTGGGTCGGGCGTTTGGTGAGAAGTCGGTTCGTGGCTATGACATGACGTTCTCGGCGCCGAAGTCGGTGTCGGTCCTCGCCGCGGTCGCCGACGCTGAGGTTCGCGTCGAGGTGTTGGCGGCGCATGACGCGGCGGTGGACGCGGTGTTGGGCTTTGTGCAGCGGCATGCGCAGACCCGGTTTCGGGTGGCGGGGGAGGTGGTGTCCGTTGACGTGTCGGGGATCGCGGTGGGGGTGTTCCGTCAGCACGTGTCCCGCGAGTTGGACCCGCAGCTGCACAGCCACGCGGTCATCGCGTCGAAGGTGTTGTCACCGGATGGCCGCTGGCTCGCGTTGGACGCCCGCAGTCTGATGGCGGACCAAACGGTGCTCTCCTCGCTCTACCACGCCGGACTCCGCGCGGAGCTCACGCTGCGGCTCGGTGTTGGATGGGAGCCGCCGGTCAATGGGATCGCGGAGATGGCGGGGGTCGATGGTGGGGTGTTGGGGGAGTTCTCGCAGCGCTCCGGGCAGGTGGAGGCGCGGCGGGAGGTGAAGTTGGCTCGGTTCCGTGCGTCGTTGGGTCGTGAGCCGACGGGGCGGGAGCGTTGGCGTCTGGAGCGTGAGGCGGTGAAGGACTCGCGGCGTTCGAAACCCCCACCGGTCGATGCCGCCGAACTTGCCGGCCGGTGGGTGGAACGCCTCGGGGGGCTTGGTGTCGCGCCGCAGGAGTTGGTGGCGGGGGTGGTGGGCCGGGTGCTCGAACCGGGACGCGAGCTGGACCTGGACCCGTGGGGTGCGCTCGCGGATCGGGTGTTGGGGGAGTTGACCGACACCCGTTCGACGTGGCGGCATCCTGACGTGGTCCGGGAGTTCGCCCGGGCGGTGCCGACCACGACCGGTCTGCCCGCAGCGGAGATCGTCGGGAGCATGGAGGCCGCGGCGGCGGGGTTCGCGGGGGAGTGGCTGGTGGAGTTGGCCCGTCCGATCCCCGCCGGTTCCCGTGTTCGCCGGTCGGATGGCCGCCCGGAGTTCGAGTCGCCGTTGGAACGCCGCTACACGACGGGCTGGATCTTGGAACAGGAGGCCGAGCTGGCGGGCTGGGCGATGCGCCGCTGGGACCACAACGGCCACCCCGCCGCACTGGCTGATGTCGGCCTTGACATGGCGCAGCACGCCGCCGCAGAAGCAGCGGCGGGCACCCAACCGCTGGTCGTGATCGTCGGGCCGGCCGGCACCGGGAAGACCACCGCCCTACGGCCCGCGGTCGCGGAGCTGGCTCGGCAGGGAAGGGCGCTGTTCGCGGTGGCGCCGACCGCGACCGCGGCGGCGGTGCTGGGCGGTGAGACGGGGATGGGGGCGGACACCATCGACAAGCTCCTCGTCGAGTACCGCCGTCGGGGCGGCCCGCGTCCTGGTTTCCGTTTGCGGCACGGCACGACGGTGGTGGTGGATGAGGCGGCGATGGTCGCTACCCCCACCCTCGCTGAGCTGGCTGGGTTGGCTGATGTCAACGGGTGGCGGGTGGTGTTGGTGGGTGATCCGCTGCAGTTCTTGGCGGTGGGGCGGGGTGGGATGTTCGACTGGCTGGTCGAACACGGCCCCGCCATCGAACTGGACCGGGTCCACCGTTTCGACCAGCCGTGGGAACGCGCCGCCTCCCTCGAACTCCGCCAAGGCCAGCCCGACGCGCTCGAGGTGTATGAGCGGTACGGCCGGTTGCATCGCGGTGAGCCCGGCGAGTTGGACTTCGACGTGTTGGACCATTGGTGGGCGTTGCGCGGGCAAGGCGCCAGCGTGGCGATCTTGGCGGCCAGCCACGACACCGTGTTTCGTTTGAATGAGCTCGCCCAGCAACACCGCATCGACCTGTTCGACCTCGACCCGGAGGGCCGTCACGTGTGGACCGCCGCCGGCTACCGGCTACTCGTCGGCGACGAGATTGCCACACGGCAGAATGACCGGCTGTTGCGCACCGATCGGGGTGAGATGGTCCGCAACCGCGGCCAATGGACCATCACCCGCATCGAACCGGTCGGCGCGATCACCGTGACCGGCCCTGCCGGAACCGTGCGTCTGCCCGGGGACTACGTCCACAACCATGTCGAGTTGGCCTATGCGCAGACCGGTCACGCGGCGCAGGGCCGCACGGTGGATCATTCGTTGCTGGTGGTGGACAGCAACATCGACAACCGCGGCGTGTACGTGCCGATGACCCGCGGTCGGGTAGAGAACCACGCCTACGTCGCCCTCGAACCCGACGACCCGCGCACGGCGCGCGAGGTGTTGGCGGAGGCGGTGGCGAAGAACTGGGCTGATCTCCCCGCCATCGCTTACCGGGACCACCTCGCCCAGCAACCACCCCCCGACCTCACGCCGAAAGCGGTGCCGCAACCACCGTTGAGCGCGCACGGCCTGCGTCATGTCGCCGGCGAGCTCGACCGGGTCGACCGGCTCAACATCCCCCACCAGCAAACCGAACTCCGTCGCGATCTCGACCACGCCCACCGCGCCGCGGTTGAACACGCCAACGCCGCCGCCCGTCTTGACCGGGTCCGCGCCGAGCGGGACCGTGCCGCCGAGCAGCTGGAGGCGATTCACCCGTGGAACCCCTTCGCCGGCCGCCGACGAGACACCCTCGAACAAGAGAACCGTACGCTCAACGACCAAGTCCACCAAGCCCGACAAGACCTCGATACGAAGGGCCGGCAGCTCGCCGAAGCGAACGCCGACGTCGCCAAACGCGCTGCATGGCTGGAAACGCACGGGCCAGAACTGCAACGCCGCCCCGGCCTGCAAGCCGCGCTCGACCGAGACCTCAACGCCCGCACCCGCCAAGCCGCCGAACACGAACCACCCGCCTGGGCCCTCCGGGAACTCGGGGCACGCCCCGAGCACCCCGGCCGCGCGGCGGTGTGGGACCGCGCCGTCGGCCACGCCAGCCAATACCGCACCATCCACGCTGTCACCGACCCCGAGCGGGCCCTCGGTGCCCGACCCGGCTACATCGACCACCACTCCACCGACTGGGGCCGCACCGCCCATATCCTCCAACAAGCCAACGAGCAGCTCGGCCGACACGACCACCTCAGCCGAGAACGAGGCCTCGACCGAGGCATGGGCATCAGCCGCTGAACCGCTCCCACTCACGAGCACCTCTGCCCCCGCCAAGCAGGCCCACACGGAACCGCCGACGCCGCAACGCGACCCCGACAGTCATCGGTGAGCAGCCTCCGGACAGTCACTCTCCGTGGCGAGGTGTGACGGTCAATTCGGCCGTGCCGCGCGTTATCGGGCGCTCGATATGGGCCGCGATGCGACGCCGGTGTGATCGCAAGGGGCGGGTTACGGCGCGCTGATTATCGGGCGGCATCGGGGGGGGGGTGATTCCTTCGTGTTCCGGATCCCGCTGCCCGGGGTCGGCCGGCGCAGTCGTGGCTTGGTGGTTGAAGTGTCAGGACCTGTAGTAGCCACCGATGTACAGCATGACCTGGCCGCTCTGGACGTGCAGTGTCACCGGGAAAGTCAGCTCCCAGGATTCTGCCCAGCTCGCTGAGGGACCACTGAGCGACTGGAGGAGAACGGGGATGCCTCGCGACGACGTCCAGCACACGTCGAACGGTGACGGTTCGACGACGACGAACGGCGACGCCGGATCAGTGCGGAGTCGTTCGAGGACTTGCTCCTCGGTGAGGCGTGTTGGGCCAGTGGGGGGTGGTGAGATCGAGGGGCCACCCAGGGCGGACCCGATCCAAACCGCGTAGTCGGTTGCGAGCTCGGAGGTCAGTTCGCTGTATCCGGCGCCGGTGGTCACGTATTGGCTGCCGACGGGAGGGTTCTCCTGGCCGTTCGCCAAGCACGCACCCGGAGCGGTGTATCCGACGACTACGTTCTCGTCCATCGTGATCGGGAACTGGATCGCATATCGCCGATCGACCTCCACCGCCTTGCTGCTCCATTCGCTGGCGCAGCCGAGCGGGAGGTCGCCGCCCTGCGATTCATCGAGGGCGCAGGATTCGAACCGTTGCACTTCGAGAATCGCCGCCAGGTCATCGGGGTTCTGTGTCCATGTCTTGAACTCCGGGTTCCATCGTTGGAACGTGAACGGGTAGACCCCGTCACCGGGCGGTTCGTCCGGTGGGCGGAACGGCGGCGACGTTCCGATGTCCCACTCTTCGCCGCAGCACGGAGCGATGGCTCCCTGCCCGAGGGTGCGGGACTCCCAGGCCAACGGGTCGGCAGGAGGTGTGAGGACTTCTGGAACCGCAAGCGACGCTGCAGATCCGTTCGTGTCGATGGTGGTGGTCGTCGTCGTCGCGGCGGTCGTTGTCGTCGTGGTCGACGTGCTGGGTGCCACGGTCGTGGTCACAGCAGCGCTCGTGCTGGGCGTTGACGAGTCTGCGGGAGCTGTGGTCGCGCTGTCGTCATCGGATGAACATGCGGCCAGCATCGTGAATAACAGCAGCAACACGAACCGTCGACGCGCCTCGATGCTCAAGGTCTCAGTCTCATCCGTATTGCGCTGAGCTGGTAGCGGCAAACGTCCCTTTGCCGCCGGCGGCGATCAGCCAGACCAGCGAGATGTGGTCCGCCCGATGGGTAGAGGCGATCCGTCGGGATAGGGACTGACTTGCGCAGGGGACGCGTCGCACGGGTTTGGCGGTCTTGCTCGTCAGATGCAGAGTGGCGGATCCGTGTCCCACGCGACACCGCGGCTGCAGATGGTCTGTCCGGCGGCGCGTGTCACCACCCAGCTTCCGGTCTGATCAGTCTGCATGACGATCACCAGGTCGTAGCCCGGTGTCGTGTCATCCCCGCTCTCTTCCCTGTTGCGGATCTCGAACACCACAGCCACCTCTTCACCGCTCGCGAGTGGAGACGACACCCGGCTCATCAAGCCGATGTCAGCAAAGAAGCCCTTCGCAGCGAAATCGGTCTGGAGCCGGCCGATGACCTCTGGTATCAGTTCCAGCGGAGAGACGGCGGCCAGCGGGGTCGGGAACAGTGCGGTGATCTCGTCGGTCGCATCGACCGCCGGGAGCCGCCCCGGAAGCGCCAGGACCACCGACGGGCTGGGTGTGGTCGAGGAGTCGGTTGGCGCTGCACTGGTCGATGACGATGAGTCGGCCGGGAGCGATGAGGTGACACTGGTCGATGACGACGACGTGGTTACTGTCGTCGGGACCACCGCCGTGGCCGTGGCCGATGAAGTCGTGGTCGGCTCGGATCGGCGATCATCACCTCCGCAACCCGGCGTGACCAGCATGACGACGACACTGATCGCAGCAATCGAGCGCTTCACGATGCGACCCTATGCAACGGGCGACGAAAGGCACCAGAGTCGAACGTCTAGCGGAAGCGGCTCGTTCAGGTCAGGGGCGGCGACCCAGTTCAGCGCAAGGTCCGCGTCAACCAGAGCAGACATCCATGACAGCAAAGCGGATGACGACGAAGAACAATGGACAACTCCCAAGGTGCCCGTGCGATTACCGAGCACCCCGTAAGGGCCGAACCCGAGCGCCGCTTGGGTCGGAGCGGTGGGGTTTATAGCGCTGTTGCCGGGTTCGTGGCAGTTGCTTGCCTCGGGGTCGAGCTGTCGCGTGTCATCTCTGAAGCACCGGGAGCCAAAGTGCCTGACGCCAGATAACGGCTCATGGTCGTCTGGACACCTGGGCGCCGAGACGGGTGAGGGCTTCGGTGACGGCGGACTGGGGGCCCTGTTGCCGGCCGCGTGCTTGGTGCGCTGCATAGGCATCCGCACCGAGCGTGGCGATCAGCCGGTCGCGGCCGCGTTGGACTTCCGGGGCGACACTGCGGATGCCGCCAAATGGCTCGCCGGCCGCCTCGCGGAGTGCCGCGGATGCTCCGAAGATCTCGGTAGCCAGGCCCGTCTCTCCGCGGGACTCGAGCAAGAGCGCGGCCAGCTCGAGGGCGTCGGCGAGCCATCGTCGGGTCCCGAGGTCGTGCAGGAGGCGGAGGAGCTCCGCCAACATCTCGGTCGCTCGGGCGTTGTGACCGGCCAGGACGGCGGTCTCCGCCGACCGGGCCAGCGTCATCAGCAGGGTGCCCGCGTCGGAAAGGCCTCGAGCGGTGGAGATAGCGGCCTCGGCCAAGCGTACGCCCCGCTCCGGCTCGCCGAGCAAGACGATCAGTGGGGCCAGTGCCGCCTGTGCTCCGGCTGCCGCCCACCTGCCCCAGTCGTGACTGAGCGCCACCTCCGCCGCTCGCTCGAAGTGGCGCCTGGCCCGTTCGTGGTCGTTCTCGGCGACCGCGACCCAGCCCAGGTGGTCATTGCACAGGCAAACACCGTACGGCCTGCCGACATCCTCATAGATGCCGAGGGCGGCCTGGATGAGCCCGCGAGCCTCCTCGCTCTCTCCGTGCGCCAGCTTGAACTCGCCCAGCGCAAAGTCGCACCACGCGATCGCTGCCGCGTCAACCAACCGACGGGCGAGGTCGCCAGCCTCCCCGAGGAGCGCTTCTTCCCTCCCAGGGTCGGGCCGGTCCGAGTCGTGGAGCATGAACGCCAGGTAGATGAGCGCGTACACGCGGGAGCGGTGTTCGACCACCGCGGACGCGGCAACGACACGCTCGGACCATTCCCGGCCCTGGGGGTCTCCTGCGAACAGCCATGAAGCCGATAGCGCAGCGACCAAGCGAGTGGCGGCCTCGATGTCACTCTCGGACCAGGACCACTCGAGCGCGGCAGAGAAGTTCTCCTGGTCGGCCGCAACACGATGCAACTTGGGATTGCCGATGCACACGTCCGCGCGGGCCACGAAGAAGCTGCAGAGACGACGCCGAGTGGCTTGCGTCTCACCAGCACTGGCCAGCTTCTCGGCAGCGTACCGCCGGACTGGTTCGAGCAATCGATAGCGCAACTCGTCGCCATCGCCGTGCACGGCGACGAGGGACTTGTCGATGAGATGGGAAACGAGCTCGAAGCCGTCGCTGTCGCCGTCGGGGACCGTCACGTCGGGAGCGTCGCCGGCAACCAGCGCCAGCGCGGCGTCGAGGCCGAAGCGACCAGGAAAGACCGCCAGGTGTCGCAACGCCGCCTGCTCGGCGGGCGAGAGGAGGTCGTGGCTCCAGTCGAGCGCGGCCCGCATGGTCTGGTGGTGGGGCATGGCCGTGCGGGCGCCGCCGACGAGCAGCCGGAAGTAGTCGCCGAGGCGCTGCTCGATCTGTTCGACGCCGAGCATCCGCGCCCAGGCGGCGGCGAGTTCGATCGCGAGCGGGATGCCGTCGAGGCGGCGACAGACGCGCGCGACAGCGCCCGCGTTGGCCGGGGTCAAACGGAACTGTGGCCGGGCGGCCTGGACCCGTTCACAGAACAGGGCAACAGCGTCGGAGCCAGCCACGTCGCCGGTGCCGGCCGGATTCGATGGGGGCAAGGAAAGGGGCGGCACGGCCAGCGTCACCTCGCCCGGCAGGCCCAGAGCCTCCCGGCTGGTGGCGAGGGCGCGAATTGCCGGGCAGCGGGCAAGCAGGCGATGGACGAGGCGGGCCACGCCGCCGATCAGATGTTCGCAATTGTCGAAGAGCAAAAGCATGCTCTTACCGGCCAGGTAGGCGGCGACCGCCTCTTCCGTCGCTTCAGCACCGTCTGGCCCGCTCGCCATGACGCCAAGCACCGCCCGCAGGGCAGCAGGGACGGCCCGATCATCGGATACGGCGGCCAACTCCACAAGCCACACGCCGTCGGGGTACCGCTCAAGGGCGGCGCCGGCGGCTTGGAAGGCTAAGCGCGTCTTGCCTGCACCCCCGACCCCGATGAGGGTAACCAGACGGGACGCGGCCAACAGGGTGTCAATCTCCTGCAGCTCGAGGGCGCGACCCACGAAATGCGTCAGCGCGATGGGCAGGTTGTGGCGATGCGCGAGGAGCGAACGCACGATGGGGAACTCCGACTCCAACCCAGGGTGGGCCACCTGGAAGACCCGCTCCGGTCGGACGAGGTCGACGAGGGAATGCTCGCCGAGGTCGAGGAGGGTGACGTCCGGATCGAGGTCATTGCGGAGCAGGGCGGCGATGGGCTCCGAACACAACACCTGGCCACCCCAGCCGATGGCGAGCAGACGGGCGGCCCGGTTGAGCGTCGGACCGAAGTAGTTGCCCGCCCGGCGCTCGGCTGTCCCGGCGTGAAGAGCCATCCGTGCCCTGAGAGGCAGCGGTCCCGACCATACCGCCTTCTGCAGGGCCAGCTGCGCGGCCACCGCAGCACGGACGCCGGCGCCGGGGTCAGCAAAGGCGGCGCACAAACCATCACCGGTATGCCCGAAGATCTCTCCGCCGGCCGCCTCGACCGCCGACCGCACCAATAGGTCGTGGCGAGCCAAGTCCTCGCCCATCGCCTGCGGGTCGCTCTCCCACCGTCGGGTGCTCGCCTCGATGTCGGTGAAGAGGAAGGTTGTCACCTCGCCCGGAGCCGGGGGCGTCGTCCCGGGCGACTCGAGCATGGGTCCACCGTACCGTACCCTACCTGCGGAGGGAGCCAAGAGCAGCGGGATGACGCACCTGAGCCTTCGGGGGGCGGCGGGCCAGCTGGTCTGTCGCCTGGAGCCCGGGTTCAATGCCGGCCAGCCGCACATAATCGCGACCACGGACAGCCTGCCGACCGCCCGGGTTCCGGCGAAGCAGCGCGCCGAAGCCGCCCGGTAACGACGTCTCGGATCTCGCCCGATAACAGCCAGAGTGCAGCGCGCAGGCGCGGCGTGGTGCGCCCGCCTAAGACGGGGTTACGCGGTCACGTGAAGCGGTACGGGCCGGATGATCCGTTGTTCGGCCGGCATGTGGGCGCGTGGTACTGGGCTGCGCATGTCCGGGGGCGAGACACGGCGCCTGCGCCCGGTATGAGGTGTCAGCGTAGCCGTCTATTGACAGCACTGTCGAAGTGTTCTTACTAGCGACATGCAGGACGGACTGGGGCGAGGCGACCGGGTCGAGGTCGAACTCCACACCGGCAACGTCGGGTGGGGCACGGTCACCAAGGTCACCGAGAACGGGCTCCACCTCAAGACGACCACCGGCCGTCGGCATGTGTGCTGGCACACGGTCCGCAACATCGAAAGCCGGTGAGGCGACCGTGAACGACCGCGACACCGCCGTCCGACGCGCCCGCGCCCTCCGAGCGAAGGCCGAGTCCACCGGCTACGACAGCGAAGCCGAAGCGGGCCTCGCCAAAGCCGACGACCTGATCGCCGGCTGGGCGATCCACGACTCCGCCGAACGATCAGGTCGGCTGGTCGTACGAGTAACGGCTCGCCCGACCGTTTCAGCAACTCCGGGCGGATGACGTGG
>JBJXGF010000133.1:0-29346 GCA_046153015.1 Acidimicrobiales bacterium
CTGGGGGCTGCGCCCCCAGACCCCATCGCCGCCCGGCTCGCTAGCCCACGCTTGGGGCTGCGCCGCCGACGAAGCGCTCGACTCGGCGTGCCCACTCCAGGTCGTAGGGGCTGATCCCGCCGCAATCATGGGTGGTGAGATCGACCCGCACGGTGGCGTACACGTTGAACCATTCGGGATGGTGATCGAGGCGCTCGGAGACGAGCGCCGCCGCGCTCATGAACCCCCACGCGGCGGCGAAATCGGCGAAGCGGAGCTCCCGGTGGAGCTTGCCGCCCTCGATCCGCCAGCCAGGCAGCTCGACCAGGGCAGCGGCCAGCTCGGCCTCGCCGAGCACACGGCGTTCGAGCCTCATGGCTCGATCATGCCAGGATGAGCGCTCATGCGCCGGGCTGCTCTGCTCTTGTTCGCGCTCGCCGCCGCCTCCTGCGGCAGCGAGAACCGCAGCGAGGCGGGCCGCGCCGCGCCCGCGGCCACCACCGGGCTGCCGGCTGGGTCGCCGAGCTCCAGCGCGGCCGCCGGGCCGACCACGGCGCCCACGAACGCCGCATCGCCGACCGTCCCGCCGACCGTCGCCCCGCCGACGAGCCCGGGGGCCGCCACCAGCGCACCGGGCCCGACCACCTCGGCTGCGGGTGAACGCACGGCGTGGCGGGATGTCACGGCGGAGGTGGCGTTGGACGGCGCGTGGTCCGGCGCCGCCGAGCAGGTGGCCGAGCAGCTCGCCAAGCGCATCCGCGAGCACGACTTCGAGGCGGGCAGCGACGTGAAGGTGTCCGTCACCCGTGTGAGCGGCGACAACCCCGCCCAGGTGGAGCTGGCGGCGCGGGGCATTCCCGACGATTCGGTCGCCGGCTTCGATCTCGTGCTGACCGTGGAACGCGAGGCCGGCGGGGCGTGGCGGGTCACGAAAGCCGAGCAGGCCGACCTGTGCGCCCGCGGCGTGGACCGCTCCGGGCGCTGCCGCTGACCGCGCCGCTCGGCGGCTAGGCCCCGGCAGCCCTCAGCGGGCCTCGGCGAACGCTGCGTAGCCGTCGGCCTCCACCTGCTGGGCCAGCTCGGGGCCGCCGCTGGCCACGATGAGCCCGCGGGCGAGCACGTGCACCGCGTCGGCCCGCAGCACGTGAAGGAGCCGGGTGTAGTGGGTGATCACCAGCACACCGAGGCCGAACTCGTTGGTGGCGGCCTCGATGCGGCGCGAGACCGCGGCCAACGCGTCGATGTCGAGCCCGGAATCGATCTCGTCGAGCACCGCGATCTTCGGCCGCAGCACCGCGAGCTGGACGGTCTCGTTGCGCTTCTTCTCTCCGCCCGAGAGGTCCACGTTGAGGGGACGATCGAGCAGCGCCGCGCTGAGGCCGACGCGCGCCGCCTCGGCGACCAGCGCCGAGTCGACCGCCGCCGCCTCGCTGCGTTGGCCGCGGGCGGCGAGGGCTTCGCGCAGCACGTCGGCCATCCGCACGCCGGGCACCTCGGTCGGGTACTGCAGCGAGAGGAACAAGCCGGCCTGCGCCCGCCGCCACGCGGGCAGGGCGAGCAGATCGACGCCGTCGAGGCGCACCTCGCCGCCGAGCACCTCGTAGCCGGGCCGGCCGGCGATCACGTGGGAGAGGGTGGACTTACCCGAGCCGTTCGGGCCCATCACCGCGTGCACCTCTCCGGAGCGCACGGTGAGGTCGACGCCATGGAGGATCTCGGCGCCGTGCACCGCCGCCCGCAGCCCCCGAACCTCCAACACGCTCGCGTCACTCATCGCTTATCCCGGGGGCTCGCGCCCCCGGACCCCATCGGCGCCCGGCTCGCTGGCGCTCGCTCGGTCGCCCGATTCGCTTCGCTCATCGCTTAGTTCAGCTCCACGATCACGTCGTCCCCGTCGATCTTCACGTCGTACACCGGCGTCGCCCTCACGGCGGGCAGGCACTGCGGCTCGCCCGTCTCGAGCGAGAACGCGCTCCCGTGGCGCCAGCACTCGATCGTGCGCTCCTCCGGGTCGACCGTGCCCTCCGAGAGCGACACGTCGGCGTGGGTGCAGGTGTCGCCCAGCACGTAGTAGTCGTCCTCCACCCGGACCACCGCCAGCACCCGCCCGGCGACCTCGACCCGGATAGCAGCGCCCGGCGCCACGTCGCCCACCCCGCACACGCGCACCCGTTGGGCGCTCATGAGCCGTGGGCGGCGAGCTTGGCCGACACGAGGGCCCGCACCCGGTCGTCGAGCTCGTGCACGGGCAGCCGGTCGAGCACCTCGTCGAAGAAGCCGGCGACCACCAGGCGTTCAGCGGTCTCGGGCGGCAGGCCGCGGCTCTCGAGGTAGAAGCGCTGGTCGTCGTCGATCGGGCCGACGGCCGAGGCGTGGCTGCAGCGCACCTCGTTGTTCTGGATCTCGAGGTTGGGCACCGACTCGGCCCAGGCGTCGGGCGAGAGCTTCAGGTTGCGGTTGGTCTGCGACGCGTTGGATCCCCGAGCGCCGGGGCGAACCCGGATCAGGCCCGAGTAGACCGACCGGGAACGGTCGTCGACCGCGCCCTTGAACAGCAGGTTCGAGGTGGTGTCCTGCGCCTGGTGATCCTGGAAGGTGCGGAAGTCGAGCGTCTGGTCGCCGTCGCCGAAGAACAGCGAGACGAGCTCGGCCGAACCGCCCCGGCCGACCAGCCGGCAGTCGGTGCGCAGCCGGGCGTAGTCGCCGCCGAACGCCGCGACCGACGCGCTGAGCTGCGCCTGGGCCTCGACCCTGCCCACCAACGAGCCGAGCTGCCAGGCCTGCGGCCCGAGCTCCTGGAGGCACAGGTAGCCGAGCCGGGCGTCGCGCTCGGCCACCAGCTCGGTGACCGGCGCCGCCAGCCCACGGCCGGCGTCGGGCGTGGAGCGGACGTGCTCCACCACGCGGACCTCGCCGTCGGCGCCGGCGTGCACGACCAGTCTGGGCGCCGCCCAGCGCGGCCCGAGCCAGCTCTCCACCACGAAGACCCCGGCGCCGTCGTAGCCGGGCGGAGTCGAGAGCACCACCGGCGCCGGGGCGAAGGCGTCGTTGAGCAGCGCGAACACGTCGGTGGGCTCGCTCATCGCGGAGCCCAGCAGCTCCGCCCCGGCGGGCCCGAGATCGGCGGCGGGGCCGAAGCGGACGCCCTTCGCCGCGGCGTCGGCGGAGAGCTCGACGTGCACGACGAAGCCGTCGACCAGCACCACGCGGCCGGCGTTGGGCGGCGAGGCAGCGGCGGCGGGGGCCCGGAGCGGCGGCGGGGGCAATGCCGGCGTCCACGCCCCGAGGTCGAGCTCGGCGATGCGGCTATAGCGCCAGATCTCCTCGTCGACGGTCGGCAGCGGGGACGCCTCGAACTGCTCGGCGGCGCGGCGGCGGCGTTCGGCCAGCCAGCCGGGCCCGCCGAGGCTCTGGGCGGCGGCAACAGTGAAGGCGGACATTTCTCCTATGACGATAGTCGGAATTGCCGGGGCGGTTCGGGCCAGTTCAGCGGCGGCGCAGCCACCGGCGCCAGAACGGCGCCGCCCGCCGGGCGGCCTCGGCGCGACGGGCCGCTTCGACCTCGGCCAGCGCATCGGGCGCCGCCGCGTTCACGATGTCCTCGGCCTCGTCGAGCAGGCGGGCGATGGCGTCCCCCTGACCCAACCCCGGCGGCTCGGCCGGGGTGGGCGGGGTGATCAGCGTGCCGGGATTGAAGTTCCAGTCGCCGATCCGGCGTTCGTAGGCAGGGCAGCTCTCGGGGCAACGCCACGGGGCCTCAGGCGCCAGGTCGAGCGAGCACTTCCGCACCGCTTCGCCGGTGCGGTAGGTGCGGGTTTCGTAGTTCTTGCAGTCCTCCCGCATCGGCATGTCTCTAGCTTGGCCCTTTCCCTGCGCCGAGGCTCGACGCCGGCGTCAGCCGACGCTGCCCTCCATTTGCAGCTCGATCAGCCGCGACCACTCCACCGCGTACTCCATCGGCAGGGTGCGGGTGACCGGCTCGATGAAGCCGTTGACGATCATCCCGAACGCCGCCTCCATCGAGAGCCCGCGGGACATGAGGTAGAACAGCTGCTCGTCGGCCACCTTGGACACCGTCGCCTCGTGACCGATACGGGCGTCCTGCGCGCCGATCTCCATGTAGGGGTAGGTGTCCGAGACGGAGTGGTCGTCGAGGATCAGCGCGTCGCACTGGACGTGGCTCTTGCAGCCGTAGGCGCCCTCCTCCACCCGCACGAGGCCGCGGTACGAGGTGCGGCCGCCGTCCTTCGAGATCGACTTCGACACGATCTTCGAGGTGGTCTCGGGCGCGGCGTGGGTCATCTTCGCCCCGGCGTCCTGATGCTGGCCGTTGCCGGCGTAGGCCACCGACAACACCTCACCCGACGCCTTGGGGCCCACCATGACCACCGCCGGGTACTTCATCGTGAGCCGCGAGCCGATGTTGCCGTCGATCCACTCCATGTGGCCCTCGGCCTCCACGCGAGCCCGCTTGGTCACGAGGTTGAACACGTTGTTCGACCAGTTCTGGATCGTGGTGTAGGTGACCCGGGCGGAAGGCTTGACCACGATCTCGACCACGGCGGAGTGCAGCGAGTCGCTCGTGTACACCGGCGCCGAGCAGCCCTCGATGTAGTGCACCTTGGAGCCCTCGTCGGCGATGATCAGCGTCCGCTCGAACTGGCCCATGTTCTCGGCGTTGATCCGGAAGTAGGCCTGCAGCGGCATGTCGACCTCGACGCCGGGCGGCACGTAGATGAACGAGCCCCCCGACCACACGGCGGTGTTGAGCGCGGCGAACTTGTTGTCGTTGGCGGGGATCACCTTGCCGAAGTACTGCTTGACCAGCTCCGGGTGCTCACGCAGCGCGGTGTCCATATCGCAGAAGATCACGCCCTGCTCCTCGAGCTCGGCGCGGTTGCGGTGGAACACCACCTCGGACTCGTACTGCGCGGTGACGCCGGCCAGGTACTTCCGCTCCGCCTCGGGGATCCCGAGCTTCTCGTAGGTGGCCTTGATGGCGTCGGGCAGCTCGTCCCACTGGTCGACCTGCCCCTTGGTCGGCTTGATGTAGTAGTAGATGTTGTCGAGGTAGATCTCGGAGAGATCGCCGCCCCAGTTGGGCATCGGCCGGCGGCGGAAGTGCTCGAGCGAGCGAAGCCGGTTGCGCTTCATCCACTCGGGCTCCCCCTTCATCCACGACATCTCGTTCACGATGTCTTCGGAGAGGCCTCTCTTGGGCTTGAAGACGTAGTCCTCGGCGTCGCTCCAGCCGAGCTTGTATCGCCCGAGATCGAGATCGAGGTCGGTGGTCGCCATGAGAAGCTGCTCCGAGCTGGGTGGGAGGGGCTGAGTGGGAGGCTGGGGCGCCGCCGGGCGGGCGGGCCGCTCGGCCGGTAATTTCTCCTACGGCCATAGTAACAACTCCGGGCCGGGGAGCCGAGGGCGGGCCGATCCGGGTCGAGGGGGGCGCCCTCAGCCGCGGGCGGCGGCCGAGTCGGCCGCCCGGGCCGAGCCCGACATCCACAGCCGCCACAACGCGGCGTACTGCCCGTCGAGGGCGAGCAGCTCGTGGTGGGCGCCGAGCTCCACGATGGCGCCCTCGTCGACCACGGCGATCCGGTCGGCCCGGCGAGCGGTCGAGAGGCGATGCGCCACGATCACCACCGTCCGCCCCGCCATCAGCCGTTCGAGGGCGGACTCCACGATCTCCTCGGTGCCCGGATCGAGCGACGAGGTCGCCTCGTCGAGGATCAACACGGCTGGGTCGGCGAGCGCCGCCCGCGCCAGGCTCACCAGCTGCTTCTCCCCCGCCGACAGCCGCGAGCCCCGTTCGCGGACCTCGGTGGCCAGCCCGTCGTCGAGCGCCTCGAAGCGCTCGCGCACCCCGAGCGCGTCGAGCGCGGCAGCGAGCTCGGCGTCGGAGGCGTCGGGCCGGGCGATGCGCAGGTTGTCGGCGATCGTGCCGTTGAAGAGGAACCCCTCCTGAGGGGCGAGGACCACCCGGGCGCGACGCGAGGCCGCCGTGGCCCGCCGCAGATCGACCCCGCCGAAGCTCACCGAACCCTTCGTCGGGTCGTAGAGCCGGGCCATCAGCTTGGCGAGGGTGGACTTGCCGGCGCCGGTGGGGCCGACGAGCGCGAGGCGCTCACCGGCGCCCAGAACCAGATCGACCCCGGTCAGCGCCGGCGCCGTGGCCCCCGGGTAGGCGAAATGCACCCCCTCCAGCACCAGCTCGCCCCGCTCGGGCAGGTCGACCGCACCGGGGGACTCCGCCACCTCGACCGGCGTGTCGAGCAGCTCGTACAGCTTGTGCAACGCGGCGCCGGCGGACTGCACCACGTTGAAGAGCTGGCTCAGGTTCTGGATCGGCTGGAACAAGTTCGACAGGGTCAGCACGAAGAAGGCGACCGTGCCGACCGTGACGGTCCCCCGCACGGCCAGCCAGCCGCCCACGCCCATCACCAGCGCGGTGGTGGCCGAGCCGGCGAAATCGATCACCGGCACGTACCAGGCCTGCACTTTCACCGAATCGAGGTGGGCGCGGTACAGGGCTTGGTCGGCCACGGTGAAGCGGCGGATCTCCTCCGGGGTGCGGCCATACGCCTGGATCACCCGCACCCCGGCCAGACCCTCCTGCAGGCGGGAGAGCATGCGCCCGATCCGGTCCCGCACGAGGAGGTAGGCGCGGTTGGACTGGTCCTTGAACCGCACCGACGCGAACACGACGCCGGGCGCGGCGAGCAGGCAGACCGCCAGCAGCTGCCACGACACGGCGGCCAGCAGCACCAGCGCCACGGCCACCAACAGCACGTTCGTGACCAGCAGCAGCAGGCCGATCTGCACGAGCTCCTGCATCGAGTCCACGTCGCTCGTCATGCGGGCCACGATCACGCCGGCCTTCTCGCGGTCGTAGAACGAAAGCGACAGCCGCTGGAGGTGGTCGAAGAGCCGCACCCGGAGGTCGCGGAGGAACCCTTCGCCGACCTCGTTCACCAACACGATCTGGCGGCGGCTCAGGCCGTAGGCGGCGGCGGCGACCCCGAAGTACGCGGCCACCGCCCACCACAACGGCCCCGAGTCGCCCTTGGCGATGCCGTGGTCGATGGCGTACCGCACGAGCAGCGGACCGGCCAGCGTGGCGGCCACCGAGGCGGTCACGCACAGCACCGCAGCCGCCACCTGTCGGCGGTACGGGATCAGCATCCGGGCCGTGCGCCGCACCACCTGCTCGGCGCCGCGCCGGTCGAGGCGGTCCTCCTCGGACACCCCGCCCGTCATCCACATCAGTCGGCCACCTCCAGCTCGCCCAGCTCGTCGCGCTCGCCGTCCCGGCCCGCGGCGGCTGCGCTGGCGTGGGCCGCGGCCGAGGCGAGCACCGGGCGGTAGCGCGCGCTGGAGGCCAGCAGCTCCCGGTGGCCGCCGAGCGCGGCCACGCGCCCACGGTCGAGCAGCGCCACCCGATCGGCCAGCGCGATCGTGGCCGGGCGATGCGCGATGACGATCGTGGTCCGCCCGCTCATCGCCGCCCGCAGCGCGTCGCGGATCTCGTGCTCCTTCGTGGGGTCGACGGCGGAGGTGGCGTCGTCGAGCACCAGCACCCGGGGGTCGGCCAGCAGCGCCCGGGCGATGGCGATCCGTTGCCGCTGCCCGCCCGAGAGCGAATAGCCCCGCTCGCCGATCACGCTCTGGTAGCCCTCGGGCAGGGAGGTGATGAACTCGTGGGCGCCGGCCAGCCGGGCGGCGGCCTCGATCCGCTCGGCCGACGCGTCGGGCTCGGCGAACGCGATGTTGGCGGCGACGGTGTCGGCGAAGAGGAACGTGTCCTCGAACACCACGCCCACCGCTCGACGCAGCTCGACCGGGTCGAGGCGGCGCACGTCGACCCCGTCGAGGCAAACCCGGCCTTCGGCCACGTCGTAGAAGCGGGCGAGCAGGCGGGCGACGGTCGACTTGCCCGACCCCGTCTCCCCCACGAGCGCGAGCGACTCCCCGGCGCCGACGGCCAGGTCGAGCCCGTCGAGGACCTCGTCCCCGGGGCCGGCGTAGGCGAAGCGGACGCCCTCGAAGGCCACCCGCCCGACCGGCCGATCGGGGGCAGGATCGGGGAGGTGCAGCGGGGCGGGGGGCGCGACGATTTGCGGGCGCTCGGCCATGACCTCCGCCACCCGGCCCGCCGAGGCCAACGCCCGCTGCGCCCAGGCGATGATCATGCCCAGCTCCCGCAACGGCCAGACGAGCAGCGTGACGTAGGCGTTGAACGCCACGAGGGCGCCGAGCGTCATGTGCCCGTCGATCACGCGGATCCCCCCGACCGCGAGCACGGCGATGAGCCCGAGGTTGGGGATCAGCTCGAGCAGCGGGTTGAACACCGAACGGGTGCGGGCCGCCGTCATCGCCTCGGCGAACACGTCGTCGGCCTCGCGTCGCAGCGCTCCCCGGCGCTGCTCCTCGGCCCCGAAGCCCTTGACCACCCGCACCCCGGCGATCGATTCCTCCACCACCGCGGCCAGCTGCGCCGACTCGCGTTGCAGGCCGAGCATCGAGGGGTGCAGGCGCAGCGCGAAGCGCCGCCCCAGCCAGTTCACGAGGGGGAGCCCGCACAGCGCGAACGGGGCGAGGAGCGGGTCGAGCACGAACAGCACCACGATGGCCGCGGCCACGATCACGAGGTTCGACACGGTGACCGGCAACATGAACAGCAGGCCCTGCACCTGCTGGAGATCGGTGCTGGCCCGGCTCATCAGCTCGCCCGCCGGGGTGCGGTCGTGGTAGCCGAAGTGGAGCCGCTGCACGTGGGCGAAGAGCCGCTCGCGCAGGTGCGCCTCCACCCAGCGAGCCTGACCGAACGCGAAGTACCGCCGGGCGCCGGTGCACGCCGCGGCCACGGCGCCGGCCAGGGCGATGGCGCCGGCCCAGCGCAGGGTGGCGCCGGTGTCGCCGACCCGGATCCCTCGGTCGATGCCGGTCTTCACGAGCAGCGGCACCAGCACCCGGGCCAGGGCCCACACGAGCCCGGCGCCCACCGCCAGCGCGAAACCCCGCCGCCGCAGCCTGGCCGCCTCGAGGATCAGCGCCCAACCCGGGCTGCGCCCACTCCCCGGATCAGCGCCGGGCTCGCTGGCGCTCGCGCCGCCGCTCGGCCTCGCTCCGCTCACCCCGTCCTGATCGTGGGGGCTGCGCCCCCACACCCCATCAGCGCCGGGCTCGCTGGCGCTCGCGCCGCCGCTCGGCCTCGCTCCGCTCACCCGATCCTTCGCAGCTCGGCTTTGAACCGCTGGGCTCGCTTCAGGTATTTCTCCACCGGGTCGCTGATCTCGATCTCGGAGGCGGCGCCCTCCTTGATCTTGGCCGGCACGCCGACGGCGAGCGCCCGGGAGGGCACGATCGTGCGCGGCGTGACCACCGCGCCTGCGGCCACGAGCGACCAGCTCTCGACCACAGCGTAGTGGAGGACGGTCGCGCCGGAGCCGACGAGCGCCCAGTCGTGCACCGTGCAGCCCTCGAGGTGGGCGAGATGGCCGATCGTGCAGTTCGAGCCGACCACGGTGGGCCCGACCTCGACCTTGCAGTGCACCACCGCGCCGTCCTGCACCGAGGTGCGTTCGCCGATCACGATCGGCGGGCCGTCGTCGCCGCGGATCACCGCGCTCGGCCAGACCGAGCTCTCGGCGCCGATCTCCACGTTGCCGATGACCACGGCTTCGGGGTGCACGAACGCCGACGGGTGGATCCGGGGCTCGAGGCCGCCGAGGGCGTAGAGGGCCATGCGCGCCACGTTACCGTGGGCCCGTGGGGCTCGGCCTGGTGAACCCAAGGGTGTGGCTGGCGCTCGGCGCGCTGTTCGCCTTGGCCCTCCTGCGCCGCCTGGTGCGGGGCTGGCTGCTGCGTTTCCGGCTGTGGCTGCGGGCCCGCCGCCGGCTCAGCCCGTGAAGTTGCCGTACCGGCCCTGGTAGAAGAGCAGCGGGCCTTCCGAGTCACCCTCCACGTCGAGCTCCTGCACGAGCCCCACCACGATGAAGTGGTCTCCCTCGGCGTAGACGGACTTGATCGTGCAGTCCATCCACGCCAGCGAGCCCCGGATCACCGGCGAGCCGGTTGCTCCCGGCGTCCACTGGATGTTGGCGAACTTGTCGGGCTCCTTGCTGGCGAACACCTTGCACACGTCGAGCTGGTCCTTGCCCATCACGTTCACGCAGAACGCGCCGGCCTTCTCGATGGCGGGCCAGGAGGACGACGTGTTGGCCGGACAGAACGCCACGAGGGGCGGATCGAGCGACACCGAGAAGAACGAGCCGATGGCCAACCCGACGGGCTTGCCGTCGGACACCGCGGTGACCACGGTGACCCCGGTGGGGAAATGGCCGAGCACCTTGCGGAAATGGGCGCCGTCGTCGGCGGGCGGGCGGGTGGCCGCGGTGTCGGAGCTGCTCACGCCCGGGAGCCTAGCCGCAGCCCGCCAGGGCGGTCAGCGGCGAGCCGGGAACGACAGCGTGAGCCCCTCGGACGCGGAGACGATCTCCTGGAGGGCCCCGCGGGCGGTCACCCGGGCCTCGGCCAGCAGGGCGTCGAGCATGCAGTCGCTGTGGGTCGGGTCGTGGTGGAACAGCGCCAGGCGACGGGCCCCGGCCTGGCGGGCCACCTCCACCGAGTACTCGATCGTCGAGTGGCCCCAGTCGGACCTCGTCTTGAACTCCTCGGGCGTGTACTGGGCGTCGTGGATCAGCAGATCGACGCCGGCGCAGAGCTCGAGCACGGCGTCGTCCACCGCCAGCGGGGCGTTCGCGGGCTGCTGGTGGTCGGGCACGTACGCCACCGACACGCCGCGCCAGTCGATGCGGAACCCGCAGGTGGGGCCCACGTGGGGCACCTCGGCCGAGGTGACGGTGGCCGAGCCGACCTCCAGCGTCGACGCGCCGATCTCCTGGCAGCGGATCTCGCCCGGCAGGTCGGCGATGCCCACGGGGAAGTACGGCGGGCTGATCGCCTCCGCCAACGCCTCGTCGAGGCTCTGCCCTTGGCCTGGCCGCGGCGCGTAGAGTTCGAGCAGCGAACCGGGGCGGAGCACCGGCCCGAAGAACGGCAGCCCCTGCAGGTGATCCCAATGCAGGTGGGAGAGCAGGGCCACGCCTCGGAACGGCGCCGAATCGCACAGCGAGAGGCCGTAGCCGCGTACGCCGGTGCCGAGGTCGAGCAGGATCGGCCGCGCGCCCGGCGCCTCGACGACCACGCACGAGGTGTTCCCCCCGTAACGCGCCGTGTCGCCAGACGAGCACGGTGTGGAGCCCCGCACGCCGTGGAACGTGAGGTTCAACGCTCATCCCCCCGACTCGCCCGGCGGTCGCCTCCGGCGGCCCCGGAGTTAACGGCGCACAGTACAGAACCGTGAACGGCGAGGGAACCGCGTGTGACAGGGTTCATACCGCAAGCTGACCTCGCCGGGCCGGAGTAGGTTCCGGCCCAACGCCCGCCGGCCCGTGGAGGTTCGCGATGACTGCCCCGACGCTGCCCGAAGGCCTGGTGGCCGTGGTCAAGCGCGACTGCCCCACCTGCGAGTTGATCGCCCCGGTGCTGGCGCAGCTCGCGGCCGGCGGCCAGGCGCTCACCGTGTACGTGCAGGACGACCCGGCCTGGGCGGCGGGCGTGCCGTTGGCCGACGACACCGAGCTCGCCGTGTCCTACCACCACGACATCGAGACCGTCCCGACCCTGATCCGGGTGATCGGCGGCGAGGAGAAGGATCGGATCGTGGGCTGGGACCGGGCCCAGTGGGAGCGCTTCACCGGCGCCGCGCCCCTCGGCGAAGGGCTGACCGAGTACAGCCCTGGCTGCGGCTCGCTCTCCGTCGACCCGTCGATGACCGAGGTGCTCGCCGTGCGCTTCGGCGGCTCGGTGCTGCGCAGCCGCCGGGTGGAGGTCGCCTCGCTCGAGGACGAGTTCGAGGCGATGTTCGACCGCGGCTGGACCGACGGGCTGCCGGTGGTGCCCCCGACCGAGGCCCGGGTGCTGAGGATGCTCTCGGGCACCGTCCGCCCGCCCGACGAGGTGGTGGCGGTCGTGCCGCCCGACATGGTCGAGTGCACGGTGGAGAAGGTGGCGGTCAACGCCGTGCTGGCCGGCGCCAAGCCCGAGTACCTGCCGGTGATCCTGGCCGCGGTCGAGGCGGCGTGCACCACCACGTTCAACGCGCACGGCCTGCTGTGCACCACGTTCTTCGGGAGCCCGGTGGTGGTGGTGAACGGCCCGATCGCCAAGCGCATCGGCATGAACTCGGGGTTCAACTGCCTTGGCCAGGGCAACCGGGCCAACGCCACGATCGGCCGGGCCCTGCAGCTCGTGATCCGCAACGTGGGCGGCGGCCGGCCCCAGGAGATCGACCGCGCCGCGCTCGGCAACCCCGGCAAGTACACGTTCTGCTTCGCCGAGAACGAGGACATGGCCTGGGAGAGCCTCGCCGTGGAGCGCGGCTTCGCGCCCGGCGTGTCGACCGTGACGCTCTTCGCCGGCCACGGCGTGCAGGCGATCGTCGACCAGCGCTCCCGTACGCCCGAGTCGCTCGTGCGTTCCCTGGCCGCCGGGCTCGTGTCGGTCACGCACCCGAAGCTGGCGCTGGGGATGGACGCGATGCTCGTCATCACCCCGGAGCACCTGCGGACCTTCGTCGAGGCGGGCTGGTCGAAGGCGCAGTTCCGGGCCGCGCTGGACGAGCTGCTCACGCTCGACGCCACCGCGATGGTCGAGGGAGAGGGCGGCATCGCAGAGGGCCTGCCGGAGCACTTCCGGGGCCGCACCGTGCCGAAGTTCCGCAAGGGCGGGCTGCTGGTGGCGCATGCAGGCGGCGACTCGGGGATGTTCTCTGGCATCATTGGCGGCTGGGCGGGGGGCAAGATCGGCTCCGAGCCCATCACCTGGGAGGTGCGTGGATGAGTGTGGATGCGCCGCCGAGGGTCATCCTCGACCCCACCGGCGAAACCGCTCCTGCGGTGCGGGAGCTGTCGCCCCGCCTCGAGTCGCTGGCTGGGCGAACGATCGGCCTGCTCGACATCTCGAAGCCGCGGGGCAACGTGTTCCTCGACCGGCTGGAGGAGCTGCTGGGCGAGCGGGGCGCGGTGGTCAAGCGCTACGCGAAGCCGACCTTCACCAAGCCGGCCCCGGTCGATCTGCGCCACCAGATCGCCGAGGAGTGCGAGGCGGTGATCGAAGCCTTAGCCGATTGAGGCAGCTGCACGTCGTGCAGTGTGCACGACATCACCGATCTCGAGCGCCGCGGGGTGCCCGGCGTGTTCACCGCGTCGAACGTGTTCGTCGTGGCCGCCGAATCCCAGGCCAAGGCGCTCGGCGCCCCGGTCGAACGGGTCTTCGTGGACCATCCGATCCAGGACCGCACCGACGAGGAGATGAAGATCCTGGCCGAGAAGGCCCTCGACGAGCTGATCGAGGCGCTGACCCGCCGATAGCAGGGGCCGAGCTAGGTTTGGCCCCGTAAGGGGGGCTGCCATGTTCGACCTGAAGGACCGCACGGCGATCTGCGGTGTGGGCGAGTCCGACTACGGCCGCAAGCTCGGCCGCAGCGCGATCGACCTCGCCGCCGACGCCGTGCGCAACGCGCTCGACGACGCGGGGCTGGCCAAGACGCAGCTCGACGGGATGGTGGTGAGCTTCGGCACGCCCTGGGGGGCCGACGCCGACACGCTGGCCAACGCCCTCGGCCTCGACCTCCGCTTCTACAACCAGACGTGGGCCCACGGCCGCTTCACCGGCACCTGCATCCAACAGGCGGCGATGGCGGTGGCCTGCGGCCTGGCCGACGTGGTGGCCTGCCTCGCGTCGGTCAGCTTCACCGGCGTGCGCCGCCCCAAGGTGGGCGGCGGCGGCGACAAGGAGGGCGGCCGGGAGGGCGGGGGCGGCCACGGCGAGGACCCGGTGTTCGGCATGACGAGCCCCGGGGCAGGCGCTGCGCTCGTGGCGCAGAAGTACTTCGCCCGCTACGGCGCCACCAGCGAGCAGCTCGCCGCGGTGCCGGTGGCGTTCCGCCGCCACGCCGGGCTCAACCCCCGCTCGATCATGAGCAAGCCGCTCACGGTCGAGGACCATCAGAACGCCCGCTACGTGTGCGAGCCGCTGCGCCTGTTCGACTACTGCCTCATCAACGACGGCGCGGCCTGCGTGCTCGTCACCTCCGCCGAGCAGGCCCGCGACTGCGCCAAGGCGCCGGTCTACCTGGCCGGCATGCAGGGCTTGCCGGCCGGGCGTGACGAGTTCATCTGGTCCTACCCCGGCTTCGGCATCGCCCAGCAGCGCGAGGCCCCGTACCACGAGGGCGGCCGCCAGCCGGTCTTCTCCATGGCCGGCGTGACCCCGGCCGACGTCGACGCGCTGTTCACCTACGACGCCTTCTCGGTGCTGGCCTGGATCGCCCTCGAACGCTGGGGGTTCTGCGGGCCCGGCGAAGCGGCCGAGTTCACCCAGGGCGGCGAGATCGAGCTTGGCGGCCGGCTCCCGATGAACACCAACGGCGGTCTGCTCTCCGAGGCGCACGTGATGGCCTGGAACCATCAGTGCGAGATCGTGCGCCAGCTCCGGGGCGAGTGCGGCGAGCGCCAGGTGCCGGGCGCGGAGGTCATCCAGTGGGCCAACGCCTACGGCGACTCGATCATCTACCGGAGGTGAGCCGGTGACCACCGCCGCGCCCTACGACAAGCCGCTGCCCTCGCTCTCCAACCTGAACCGGCCGTTCTACGAGGGTCTGAAGGAGCGCCGCCTCACCCTGCAGCGCTGCCTCGCCTGCCGTGAGATCTGGTACCCGCCGGGGCCGTTCTGCCCGGCCTGCTGGTCCCGCGACATCGAGTGGGCCGAGCTCTCGGGCCGGGGCAAGGTCACGAGCTGGGTCGTGTTCCACCAGGCGTACTACCGCTCCTTCGAGGCGGATCTTCCCTACAACGTGGCCGAGGTCGAGCTCGAGGAGGGCCCCCGGCTGCTCACCAACCTCGTGGGCGTGGCCAACGACGAGATCCGCCTCGGGATGCCGGTCGAGATCGTCTACGACGACGTGACCGACGCGATCACGCTGGCGAAGTTCCGCCCGGCGGGGAAGGGCTGACGCGATGGCCAAGATCCTCGACGGGATCCGCGTGTTCGACATGACCCTCGCCGCGGTGGGGCCGTGGGCCTCGAAGCTGCTCGGCCAGCTCGGCGCCGACGTGATCCACGTCGAGTCGCCCGACGGGGAGATGTCGCACTACATCCCGCCCCCCATCAAGGGCACGGGCGTGCTCTACATCTCGGCCAACTACAACAAGCGCCACGTGAGCCTCGACCTGAAGGACGACGCCGACCGTGAGCGCGCCTATCAGCTGATCGAACGCTGCGACGTGTTCGTGCAGAACATGCGCCCGGGCGCGGCCGAGCGGCTCGGCATGGGCTACGAGGCGGTGGCCGCCCGCAGCCCCGGCATCGTCTACGTGGCGGCCTCGGCCTACGGCTCGGTGGGCCCGATGGCCGGCGAGGCGGGCGTCGACCCGCTGTTGCAGGCGTTCTGCGGCTGGAGCTCGATCACCGGCCCGCCGGGCGGGCCGGGCGAGATGTTCCGCCACTACGCCCACCTCGACATCAACACCAGCTCGATGATCGTGGAGGCCGTGCTCGCCGCCCTCTACGCCCGGGAACGCACGGGGCGGGGCCAGAAGATCGAGATCGAGATGCTGAACGCGGCGATCGCGCTCCAGCAGACCCGCCTCGCCGAGTACTTCGCCACCAAGGCCCAGCCCGAGCCGCTCGGCTCGGCGGCCGCCGTGACCGTGCCCCACCAGGCGTTCCGCTGCGAGGACCAGCGCTGGCTGGCCGTCGGGGTGGAGCGCCCGGAGCAGTGGCCGGCGCTGTGCCGGGCGCTGGGCGCCGACGAGCTGGCGCAGGATCCGCGCTTCGCCGACAACCCGGGCCGGGTCGAGCACCGAGGCGAGCTGATCCCGCTGCTCGAGGCCCGCTTCGCGGCCAAGCCGGCGCGTTGGTGGCAGCTTCGCCTGGCCAAGGAGCGGGTGCCGTGCTCGCGGATCCTCGGCTTCGACGAGCTCTCCGTGCATCCACAGGTGCTGGCCAACGAGCACCTCGTCGAGATCGATACGCCCCACTGGGGCCGCCTGTGGGTCGAGGGCGTGCCGTGGCGGTTCGTGAACACCGAGGCCGGCCCGGTGGAGGCGGGCGGGCTCACCGGCGAGCACACCGCCGAGGTGCTCGACGAGCTGGGGATCGCCTGATGGGCCCGCTCGAGGGTGTGGTGGTGCTCGATCTCACCGAGGGGTTGTGCGGCCCGTTCGCCTCGATGCGGCTCGCCGACCTCGGGGCCGACGTGTGGAAGGTCGAGCCGCTGCTGGGCGACTGCTCACGGCGCATGGGCCCGCCGTGGGTCGGCGACGAGTCGGCCGTGTACCTCACGCTCAACCGCGGGAAGCGCTCGCTCGCCGTCGACCTCGAACGCCCCGAGGGCGCCGAGCTGGTGCGCCGCCTGGCGGCGCGCGCCGACGCCGTTCTCGAGGATCTCGGCCCCGGCCGGGCCGAGCAGCTCGGGATCGGCTTCGGGCGCCTCCGCGCCGCCAACGCCGACCTCGTCTACGTGGCGATCTCCGCGTGGGGCGAGAAGGGCCCGCTGGCCGACCAGCCCGGCTGCGAGCTGGCCGTGCAGGCGATGGCGGACTACACGAACTCGCTGGGGCGCATCGGCGAAGCCCCGGTGCGCCTCGGCGCCGACGTGGCCAACCTGTCGACCGGCGTGTTCGCCGCGCAGGCGGTGCTGGCCGGGCTGCTGCACCGGGCCCGCCGCGGCGAAGGCGAACGCGCCTCGGTGTCGATGCTCGGCACGCTCCTGCACATGCGCGGGATCATGTGGACCGCGCTCAGCGATCCCGACGACTGGTTCGGCTTCCACCTCGACAACTACACCAAGCCGCCCGAGACGGGCTACCGGACGAAGGATGGCCGGGTGTTCTTCGGGCTGCGTCGGGGCACCAGCGAGGACTGGGACACGCTGATGATCACGCTCGGCCTCGAGGACCACATCGCCGACCCGCGCTTCGAGCGCTTCGGGCGAGAGGCGACCATGCTCGGCCGTCACGCCGCCGAGGTGAAGCACGTGTGGGAGAAGGGCTTCGCCCAGCTGACCTGCGAGGAGGTGGTCGACCTCGTGCACGAGTACCGCGGCGACGCGGTGATGTTCACCGACTACCCGACGCTCGTGAACCACGGCCAGACCGCCGCGCTGGGCTCGTTCACCGAGATCGAGCACCCCCGCCTCGGGGCCCTGCCCACCGTGGCCCCCGCCGCCCGGCTCTCCGACACGCCGCTGCGGATCACCCTGCCCCCACCCGAGCTGGGCGAGCACACCGACGAGGTGCTCGCGTCGATCGGCGTGACCCCCGACGCCCTCAGGGAGCTGCGCGCCGCAGGCGTGGTCGGCTGACCCCCCCCATCGGAGATCGGTTGTCAAGCGGCTCGCTTCGGTCATGCCGATCCGCCCACCGGCGAACGCACCTCGCGCGACGGGGCCTGGGGCGACTCGAGATCCCTCCTCCAGCTCGCCGACGAGTCGTCGGCGGCGGCGCGGGTGGCACGCTGCGGCCGGCCACACCGCGCCCTCGACGCCCGCAGGCGCACAACGTGCTGCCGATCGTCACCCCCATCCTCGCTCCCCGCGGGAGCGCTCGATCCCGACGCCGGCCTTGAGCGCCCCATTGCGCAGCAGAGAGTGTCGTGTCGTCACGCTCGTGGTCACATGAAGTTGCGGGTGTGCAGGGTTGCGAGTTGGTGTGCCTGCTCGGGGTGGAATCCGAGCTTGGCGAGGCGGGCGGCTCGCCCGTCTTGCATGTCTGCCTGGAGGCCCTGGACCGCGTCCCAGCCCCGGCCGATGGCGGAGGGCGTGAGCTCGCCTGCGGCGAGGATGACAAGCGCGTCGAGGACGTCTTGGTTGAGGCCGGCAGTGGCGCGGAGGTCGTCGTGGCGGCGTTCGATTGCGGCGGCGAGGCGGGGGCGCAGGTGCTGATCGAGTTGGCAGTGGCGTGCCAGGTGGGAGATCCCGAAGGCGACGTGGCGGGCTTCGTCGATGCGTACGAGGCGGGCGATCTCTGCGGTGGTGGCGTCGGGGGCATGGCGTTCGATGTAGCCGAGCAGCGCCAGGAACGTCCCTTCGCCGAGCACGCTGAGCAGGAAGGCGGCGGTGGCGAAGTCGGCCTCGTCGAGCAGGGTTTGCAGCGAAGCTCGCCCGCCGGCGCCCGACAGGACGGGCGGCTGGTCGTGGAGGCGGGCGCGTCGGGCGAACACGTGGGCGTGGCGGGCCTCGTCGGCGACTTGCACGGCCAGGAGGTGTTGGATCTCAGCGAAGTGGGGGTGGATGCGGCCCAAGAACCGTGCCGGCACGACGAGGGCGGCCTCCTCGTTCTCGACGAGGTAGGTCATGATCTGCACGACCGCGCGCTCGATGGCGGGGTCTTGATGGGCTGGCGCGTCCCACGGGATGGCGGTGGCGGGGTCCCATTGGCCGCTCAGGGCGCGTTCGTAGAGGCGGGCGGCGTCGTCGCTCCAGATCTCGTCGCGGTGATCGAGATCGAAGCGGGGCGACGGTCCGCCGGCCTCTACCCACACGCCTCGAGCAGCGAGCCCCCAGTCGGCCGGGGGCCGCTCGACCACTTCGCCCACCCCCGGGGCCCCGCCAGCCACGGCGCCCACCCAGCGCGACCCCACGGTCCGACCAACCACGACTGTCAACCTGTCGCCCTCGACAACGAGACGGTGACCGTTGGCGGTGCACCAGGCCCGCAGTTGTGCTCGCAGGTCGCGATGGCTGCCGATCACCGCGATCGCGGCGCCGGGCTCGGCCTCTCGCACGCCACGGTCGACGAGCACATGGGCGCCCCGGTCGAAGCCGAGCTCGCCCAGCAGCACGACCCCGGTCTGGCCATGGGTCACGGGTGGTAGGTGGGATCGATGATGCGCCCAGCCTCGTCGTACAACTGCAGCAGGTCGACGGCCCGTTCGAGCTGGTCGAAGCCGCTGGTGCGGCCCCTGCGCCACTGTCGTAGCCCTTCAAGCTCGAGCAGGCCCCGCACGTCGGAGTCGTCGAACGACATCGACAGCAAGAGCTCGCCGAACACGTCGACGGTCGCGGCGTCAGTTGCGTCGTCCACCACCGTGAACACGCAATGGTCGTACGGCTCGGTTTCGCTCAGCACTCGCAGCGAGCCTGGGACGATGAGGCCTTCCTGGGCGAACGTGAGCTGGTTGGCGCCAATGACGCAGGCGGCGTCGACGTCGCCAGCGAGCAACGCCGTAACCGCATCACGCTCGCCGCCCACATGATCGCCGTGTTTGCCCACCATCACGTCGAAACCCACGACATCGAGGTCCCTGCCGGGGGCAAGCCCGGCGGCGGCAAGATGGCCGAGGGGGATCAGCCTCGACTGGGGCGAGTCGGTCGCGCCGACCGCGACCCGCCGCCCGGCGAGGTCCGACAGTGCGCCAACCGTGCCGTCGGAGCGCACCAGCACGACCGAGGTGAGATCCTGGTCGGTGTCGCGCATGATCGGCGCCGACGCCGACCGGCCCGCGGCTGCGGCCAGCCGGCGGGCCCGCACCCACGCGAGGGGCGAGTTCCACGCCGCGTCGATGCGGCCAGCCAGCAGGTCTTCGACCTGACGCTCGTAGTTCGAGTAGAGCACGTAATCGAAGGGGAAGTCGTGCGCCGCGAACCAGTCGCGGAACCCCTCCCAGATCGTTACGACCTTCGGCGCGTACGCCACCGCGCCGAGCACGAACGAGTCTTTCGGGGTGGTGCTCACAGCAGCGGCATCCCAGCGAGGGCGCGGCCGATCATGTCGTGCAGCGCGTCGGTGGTCGGCGCCATCACCGCCGCCGCCTGCGCGTCACGGAAATGGCGTTCGATGCCGAGGTCACGCCGGAACGCGGCGCCCCCACCGAGGCGCATGGCCTCTCCGGTGACCTCCAACGCCGCCTCGGCAGCTGCCGCCTTCGCCTCCAACATCCGCAGCGCTGCGTCGGCACGGCCCGAGGCAAGCGCCGCGCAGGCATCGTCGACCAGGGCGCCAGCCGAGTCGAGCACGACCCGCAGCCGCCCGTACCGGCCCCGGGGCGCCGGCTGATCTATCAGCGCCTGACCGAGGTGCTCCAAACGGGCGGATTTCAGATGGTCGAGTGTCTTCGCCAAGGCCGCGTCGCCAAAGCCCAGACTGCCCGACGCGTTGAGCAGCAAGAACCAGGGCAATACCGCCGACAGCGCCAGATCGAGACCGCCGCCATCAGCGCCGAGCATGCAGCCCATGGGAACCCGAGCGCCCAGCGCGTCGACTGGTGACGAGGCGTTGCCCCGCAAACCGAGCCCGTCAAACGGCGCCGCCACCTTCACCCCTGCCGTGTCGGCAGGCACCAGCCACATCGTCGATGGCCCATCTCCAGCGAGAGGGCGAGAGGTCCACACATACGAATCCGCCTCACCCGCCGACGTCACCCAGCTCTTGTCGGCGTCGAGCACCACGCTGTCGTCCTCGGCCCGGGCGGTCGACAGCGTCGCCCAGAAATGGCTGCGCGAGCCCCGCTCGCTGAACGCCAACGTCGACAGATGCAGCCCCGCCGCAATGTCGCGGCGAACATCGTCGGGTCCCACTTGCTCGATGACCGCCGTCGCCGCGAGGTGCATGGTGTACACCATCGCAGTCGAGCCGCACACCGAGGCGAGCCGTCGCACAACTGCGGCTGCGTCGGCAAAGGAGCCCCCGCCGCCACCCACAGCGCCCGCGCTGATCAGACCGCCGTACCCGTTGGCGAGCAGCGTGCCGATCGACGCCCGGGGGAACTCACCCCGGCCATCCACCTCGACCGCGGCCGGGCCGATCGTGGCGCTGATGAGGTTCTCGAGCACGTCGAGACTGCTCGGGGCGGTCACCGGGCCGCCCCCCAACGATGCGTCCTGCTGCACATAGGCGTCTCCCACGTTCGACCGGGCGCCGACGGCCCAGCGTGTCCGCCCCTTCTAGCACGGCGGCGGGTTCCGGCAAGCCTGCACGCTCGCAGGCCAGGTCGGCCCGGCTGTGCTGAGGGTCGAGGCTGTCCAGCGCGGCGAGCAATCGCCGGCCACCGCGCTTGAGCGGCCCGTCCTCCGCCTGGCCGGCGAAGCTTCGCTCAGGCGGGCGTGCGCCGCTCGCGTAGCAGCGCCTCCTGAGTGATCGTGGCCACGTGCAGCCCGGCGCGGTCCCACACGTGGCCGATGGCCAGCCCGCGAGCGCCGGTGAGCGAATCGGCCCGGAAGTCCAGCAGCAGCCACTCGTCGGCCCGGGCCGGGCGGTGGAACCACACCGCGTGGTCGAGGCTGGCGCCCATGAATACCTCGCGGTGGCGGTCGGGCGGGATGTCGCCGGCGGGGTGCGCGGCTCGGATCGAGGTGACCGCCGAGGTGTCCGACGCCATGGCCAACGCGCAGGTCTGGCTCACCGGGTCCTCGCCGACGCTCGGGTCGACCCGCACCCAGGTGAGCGCCCGTCCGGGGCCGTGGACCAACGGCGCCGAGCGCCGCTCGAGCAGCCAGCCCCAGCCGGCCTCGGGCAACTCCTCGGGCGGCGGCACGTCGACCGGCGCGGTGATCGTCTGCACGTCCGGCGCGTCCTCGTGCACCTGGTACGACGCCTCGAGGGTGAGGATCGCGCCGTACGACTGGCGGGCCACCACCCGTCGGGTGGCGAACGACGTGCCGCTGCGCACCCGGTCGACCTCGTAGCGCACCGGCTCGTCGAGCCGGCCGCCGAGGATGAAGTAGGCGTGCAGCGAGTGCACGGCGAAGCCCTCGGGGGCGGTGCGGGACGCGGCGCCGAGCGCCTGGGCGATGACCTGGCCGCCGTAGATGCGGCCCCACTCGTACTGGGGCGTGACCCCGACGAAGGTGTCGGGCCCATGCGGCTCGAGGTCCATCAGGGTCTTGAAGTTGATGCCGGCCGGTGTGTGCACAGGGGGACCATTCTGGCCGGCCCAGCGCAGCGACACGACGCCCAGACCGCCCCGGTTGCTCGCCCGATCGGATCTTGTTAGGGTGCCCTAACCAGATAGGGAAAGTTCGGTGTTGAATTGTTCGCGAACTTCTTGATCGGCCTGCGGGAGGGCCTCGAAGCGGCGCTGGTCGTCGGGATCCTGGTTGCGTATCTCGTCAGGACCAACCGGCGCGAACACCTCCTCACGGTGTGGGCCGGCGTCGGGCTGGCCATTGCGCTGTCGCTCGGCGCCGGCGCCGCGCTCACCTTCGGTCCCCGGGGGTTGACGTTCGAGGCTCAGGAAGCGATCGGAGGATCGCTGTCGATCATCGCCGTCGGGTTCGTGACCTGGATGATCTTCTGGATGGCCCGCACCTCACGGCGCCTGCGAGGCGAGCTCGAGGGGCGAGTCGACGCGGCCATCGCCGCGGGAGGCTCGAGCCTGGCCCTGGTGGCCCTCCTCGCCGTCGGCCGCGAAGGGCTCGAGACGGCGCTGTTCCTGTGGGCGGCCGCACAGGCCGCGGGATCCTCCACCCAACCCCTCCTCGGAGGCGCAGCGGGGCTCGCGCTCGCCGTCGCTCTGGGCGTGCTGCTGTACCGCGGGGCGCTCCGACTCGATCTGGGCCGGTTCTTCCGCTGGACCGGAGGCATCCTGGCGCTCGTCGCTGCCGGAGTGCTGTCCTACGGCATCCACGACCTGCAGGAGGCGGGACTCCTGCCCGGCTTGAACTCGCTGGCCTTCGACGTCTCGTCTGCCGTCCCGCCGGGCTCCTGGCACGGCGCGCTGTTGAAAGGCACGTTCAACTTCTCGCCCCGCGCCACATGGCTCGAGCTCGCCGCCTGGACCATCTACGTCGTGCCCGTCCTCGCGCTGTTCGTCGTCGCGGTGCGGTCCAGACCCGTGTCCCGCCACGGAGCGACCCCACCGGCGTCACCGGCCCGCCCCTGAGAGAAGGAGCCCTCCTTGCGCCTGATCCCATCGACCTTCGCGGCCGTGGCGGTGCTCGCCGCGGCCGGCTGCTCGTCCAATCCCGGCGCCGATGGGGCTGGGGTCATCAACGTGCAGAGCACAGCCAGCAGTTGTGAGGTGAGCGCGACGGATGCGCCGAGCGGCAACTTGGTCTTCGCCGTGCGCAACCGAGGGTCGGAGGTGACCGAGTTCTACCTCCTCGCGGCCGACGGCCTGCGCATCGTCGGGGAGGTCGAGAACATCGGCCCCGGCATCAGCCGGAACCTGGTGGTGCAGGCGGCGCCGGGCAGCTACCTCACCGCCTGCAAGCCAGGGATGGTGGGTGAGGGCATACGCGCCCCGTTCACGGTGACGGATTCCGGCGTCCAGGTTGCCGCGAACGAGATCGACGCTGTGGTGGCGACGGCCAACGAGCAGTACCGGCTCTACGTACGGGAGCAGGTGGCGCAGCTCGTCGACAAGACGCGGCGGTTCGCCGAGCTGTACCGAGCCAGATCTGACGACGAGGCGCGCCAGCTCTACGCCGACGCCCGCACCCACTGGGAGCGGATCGAACCGGTCGCCGAGTCCTTCGGCGACCTCGATCCCCGGCTCGATCTGCGCGAAGCCGACCTCGAACCAGGACAGGATTGGACCGGCTGGCACGCGATCGAGAAGGACCTGTGGCCGCCCGCTGCCGGCTACACAGCCCTCGGCGACGCTCGACGGGCGGCGCTCGCCGCCCAGCTCGTCGCCGACACCGAGGACCTGGCGCAGCGAGTGCAAGACCTCAGCTACGACGCGGCCCAGCTCGGCAACGGCGCGAAGGAGCTCCTCGACGAAGTCGCCACCGGCAAGGTGACCGGCGAGGAGGAGGCCTGGTCGCACACGGACCTGTGGGACTTCCAGGCCAACGTCGACGGCGCCCGTGTCGCATTCGAAGCCCTCGAGCCCGCGCTGCGCATGAAGGACGCCGACTTGGCCGACACCTTGGCCGCACGCTTCTTGGCCCTCCAGTCCATCCTGGACGGGCACCGCACGAGCGACGGCTTCGTGCGCTACACGGAGCTGAGCGAAGGACAGGTGAGGACGCTGGCCGACGCCGTCGACGCCCTCAGCGAGCCCCTCGCCGCCCTCACCGCGGCGGTGGTGCTGTGACGCTCACCCGGCGCCGCTTCCTCGCGACCGCCGGCGCGGGCGCCGCCGGCTCGGCGGCCGCGCTCGCCCTGCCCGGCTGCGTCAGCCGCGAGGCAGCAGCAGGCGCGGCTGACCAGACGGTCCGCTTCTACGGGGTGCATCAAGCGGGCATCACGACGCCCGCTCAGGACCGGCTCCACTTCGCCGCCTTCGACATCACCACCGACGCCCGCGCTCAGCTCAGCCGGCTGCTGCGAGCCTGGACCGATGCGGCCGCGGCGATGACAGAGGGCCGTGACGTGGGCGAGTTCGGCGCCATGGACGGCCCCTATCTCGCACCGCCCGAGGACACCGGCGAGGCCTATGGTCTCGCCCCGGCGCGTCTCACGATCACCTTCGGGTTCGGGCCGGGCCTGTTCCGCGGGGACGACGGGATCGACCGGTTCGGTCTCGCAGCCCACCAGCCCGAACCGTTACGGCCCCTCCCCCACTTCCCGGGCGACAACCTCGATCCGGGCCGCAGCGGCGGGGACCTGTGCATCCAGGCCTGCGCCGACGACCCGCAGATCGCGGTGCACGCCATCCGCAACCTGGCCCGCATCGGGTTCGGCACGGTCAGTGTCCGCTGGTCGCAGCTGGGCTTCGGACGCACCGCGTCCACCTCGCGCGCCCAGCTGACCCCTCGAAACCTGTTCGGATTCAAGGACGGCACCCACAACCTCAAGGCCGAGGACGTCGATCTCCTCGATCAGTTCGTGTGGGTGCAGCCGGACGACTCGGCGGGCGGCTGGCTCGCCGGCGGCTCCTACCTCGTGGCGAGACGGATCAAGATGCACATCGAGACCTGGGACCGCACGTCGCTCCAAGAGCAGGAAGCAGTGATCGGACGGGACAAGAAGCAAGGAGCGCCGCTCTCGGGCGGAGAGGAGTTCACGGCCCCCGACTTCACCCGGAGCGGCAGCGGCTCGGCGCTGCTCATCGCCGAGACGGCCCACCTGCGAGTCGCGCACCCAGACCAGAACGCGGGCGTCCACATCCTGCGGCGGGGATACAACTTCGCCGACGGCACCACCTCGCTCGGCCACCTCGACGCCGGGCTCTTCTTCATCGCCTATACCCGCGACCCCGACCACCAGTTCATCCCCCTCCAGGCCAACCTCGCTCGTGACGACGCGCTCAACGAGTACATCCAGCACACGGGATCGGGGATCTTCGCAGTCCCGCCGGGGGCCAGCGAGGACCGCTACGTGGGGCAGAGCCTGTTCGAAGCGTGAGCCAGGGCGTCGTCGAGCCCGCGCCGGTCAGGGCAGCACCAGCACGCGGCCGCGCTGCACGGCCAGGCCGTCGGCCACCACGCCCGCCGCCACTCGAGCGGCCCGGTCGGGGTCGTCGGGCCAGCCCATCACCTCGCCCAGCCGGCCCCGGGGAACCGGCCCGCAGCGCAGGGCGTCGACGAGGCGGCCCCGGCCCTGGCGGTCCGAGCCGCCGAACGTGCTCTGGCGCGTGCTGACCCCGGCGGAGCCGACGGCCGGGTCGGGGCCCTCGCCGCGCCACGCGCAGCCCGCCTCCGCCGGGCACTCGCCGCAACGCGGCGACCGGGCCGTGCAGACCGTGGCGCCGAGGTCCAGCAGCGCTTGGTTCCACGTCCAGCTGCGGTCCTCGGGGGCCAGGGCGTCGGCTGCGGCCTGCGCCTCGGCCCGGCCGAGCCGACGGCCCGCCCGACGGGCGAGGAACCGGGCCACGTTGGTGTCGACCACCGCAGCCGGCGCCTCGAACGCGAACGCCAGCACCGCCCGCGCCGTGTACGGCCCGACCCCAGGCAGGGCGAGCAGCTCGGCCAGCTCGCCGGGCAGGGCGCCGCCGTGACGCTCGACCACCGCCTGCGCGCACCCGTGCAGGTTGAGAGCTCGCCGGTTGTAGCCGAGGCCCGCCCAGAGCCGCACCACCTCGCCCGGCGACGCCGCTGCGCAGGCGGCCGGGGTAGGGAACCGGCACAGGAACGCCCGCCAGCGCGGCGCCACGCGCGCCGTCTGGGTCTGCTGCAGCATCAGCTCGCTGACGAGGATCGCCCACGGATCGCGGGTGCGTCGCCATGGCAAGTCGCGTAGGCCGCGTTCGGCCCAACGCAGGATCTCCCCCCGATCGAGCGGCGCCGCCTCCCCCGCGACCGCCGCTCGCCCCTCGGGGCGGGCCGTCACTGCGCCCAGATGTCCTGGTTGTCGTAGGGCCGCTGGCGGGGCGGCACGGCGTCGCGCTTCCACACCATCACCCGCCGGCGGAAGAAGCACACCTCCTCGCCCCGCTGGTTGATGCCCTTGGTCTCGACTGACACCACCCCACGGTCGGGCCGGGACGAGGACTCCTTCTTGTCGAGCACCCTCGTCTCCGCGTAGATCGTGTCGCCGTGGAAGGTCGGCATCTTGTGCTGGAGCGTCTCGACCTCGAGGTTGGCGATCGCGGCGCCGCTCACGTCGGGCACGCTCATGCCGAGCACCAAGGAGTAGACGAGGTTGCCGACGACCACGTTCTTCTTGTGGACCGTCTCGTTCTGGGCGAACCACTCGTTCGTGTGGAGCGGGTGGTGGTTCATCGTGATCATGCAGAAGAGGTGGTCGTCGGCCTCGGTGATCGTCTTGCCGGGCCAATGCCGGTACACGTCGCCGATCTCGAAGTCCTCGAAATAGCGGCCAAACGGACGCTCGTGCACGGTCACGGGAGCTCACCTCGCATGCTCTCGGGTAAGGCGGCCCGAGCGTAGGCGCGGCGATTCGTACACTCCCAACCATGCACCCCATCGCCGTTCACCAGGCCGAACCCGCGGCCGGGGCGCCGCCGGGCGTCACGCCGGCGCTCTGCCTGCACGGCCTCGGCGGCGGCTTCGCCGCCACCTTCACCGACAGCGGCTGGACCATCGCGCTGGCCCGCCGGCGCCTGGTGGTGGGCATCGACAGCCGCGGGTTCGGCGACGCGGCGCCGCCGGGCGATCCGAGCGAGCTGACCGGGCGGCCCTACGTGGGCGACGTGCTCGGCGCGCTCGACGCCCTCGGCCTCGCCGTGGTCGACGTGATCGGGTTCTCGATGGGCGCCGGCCAGGCCATCCGCCTGGCGCTCGACGCGCCGGAGCGGGTGCGTCGCCTGGTGCTGCTGGGCGTCGACGCGCCGGCGCTGGCCGCCGCGGGGGACACGCCGGGCCCGGTGGCCGAGGGCCGGGCGCTGCTCACCCTGGCCCACGCCAAGGCCCGTCCGACGCTCGGCCCGCAGGCGGACCTCCAGTTCGAGGCCTGGGCCCGCGATCCGCTGGCGCCGTTCCTGTGGCGCTCGCTCGGTCGGCCGGCGCTGTTCGTGACCGGCGGGAACGACGCCGACGGCGCCGGCGCGGCGATGGCCGTGGCCGACGTGCTGGCGCAACGGCTCGACGGCGCCCGCCACCACCTGGTGATGGGCGCCGACCACGCCTCCACGATGCGGGCCGCCGGCGCGCTCGGCGCCGCGCTCGAGTTCCTCGACGGCCTCTGACCGGCGCCCGAGAAGGGCGGTCCGGGCCGGATAGGAGCCCCGGTCCGGCGCTCGGTAGCCTGCGCCTTCATGACGACCGTCGACCTGAACGAAGCCGCGTCCTGCGTCGAAGCCGCCCACGGGGTGGTGCGCTCCGCCATCGCCGAGCTCAAAGCGAAAGGCGGAGATCTCGACGTGCACCAGGTGCTGGCCTACGACCTGGCGCACGCGGCATCGGCGGTCGAGACGGCGCGCAGCCTGCTCGACTACGGCGCCAAGGGCGCGGTGGAGGCGGCGATCACAGCGGCGTTCGTGGCCGACATGGTGGCCGACCTCGCCGCCAAGCTCTACGGCCGGGAGGAGCAGTGGGGCGTTGCGCCCGCGGCGCTCGACCGGTGCCGGCCCTTCGTGGCCCGCCACCGCGACCCCGAGTTCCTCGCCGGGCTGGCCGACGACCCGGGGCCCCGCCACCTCGACGTCGATTTCGAGATGGTGCAGGACACGTTCCGCCGCTTCGCCGAGGACAAGATCGCGCCCGAGGCCGAGCACATCCACCGCAGCAACGGCGACATCCCCGAGTCGATCGTCAAGGGGCTCTCCGAGATGGGGGTGTTCGGCCTGTCGATCCCCGAGGAGTACGGCGGCTTCGCCAGCGGCGGCCAGAGCGACTACCTGGGCATGGTCATCGCCACCGAGGAGCTGTCGCGGGCCTCGCTCGGCGCGGGGGGAAGCCTCATCACTCGGCCCGAGATCCTGGCCCGGGCGCTCGAAGCGGGCGGGACCGAGGAGCAGAAGCGGGAGTGGCTGCCCAAGCTGGCCTCGGGCGAGGTGATGGTGGCGGTGTCGGTGACCGAGCCCGACTACGGCTCCGACGTGGCCAACATCACCTGCATGGCCAGCCCGACCGAGGGCGGCTGGCTGATCAAGGGCGTGAAGACGTGGTGCACCTTCGCCGCCCGGGGCGACGTGCTGATGCTGCTCGCCCGCAGCGACCCCGACCGCTCGAAGACCCATCGCGGCCTGAGCCTGTTCATCGTGCCCAAGCCCCGGGGCGAGGGGCACGGGTTCCGCTTCACCGACGAGCGAGGCGGCGCCCTGGAGGGCCGCCCGATCGACACGATCGGCTACCGCGGGATGCACAGCTACGAGCTGGCCTTCGACAACTGGTTCGTGCCGGCCGAGAACCAGATCGGCCTCGAGGCCGGGCTGGGGCGGGGCTTCTACTACCAGATGGCCGGCTTCGAGAACGGTCGGCTGCAGACCGCGGCCCGCGCCGTCGGCGTGATGCAGGCCGCCTTCGAAGCGGCCCGGGCCTACGCCGCCGACCGGCGGGTCTTCGGCCAGCCGATCGCCGACTACCAGCTCACCCGGGCCAAGCTCGGCCGGATGATCGTGATCATCCAAGCCGCCCGCCAGTTCGCCTACCAGGTTGGCAAGCTGATGGCCAAGGGCGAGGGGACGATGGAGGCCTCGATGGTCAAGGCCTACGTGTGCCGCGCCGCGGAGTGGGTCACCCGAGAGGCGATGCAGATCCACGGCGGCATGGGCTACGCCGAGGAGTACCCGGTGAGCCGGTACTACGTCGACGCCCGCGTGCTGTCGATCTTCGAGGGCGCCGACGAGACGCTCTGCCTCAAGGTCATCGCCCGCCGCCTGCTCGACTCGTGACTTCGCTGGGGGCTGCGCCCCCAGCGACAACACAGCCGCCCGCGCCGATTTTCACCTTCCTCCCACCTTGCGCTGACCGTGCGCTGACGCCGGTTCCGGCACGCTCGGCTCAGCCCTGGT
>JBJXGF010000136.1:0-8936 GCA_046153015.1 Acidimicrobiales bacterium
CGATTCGGAAGATGCAGCCGGCTCGGGAGGCCGGATCTAGCCGAACTGCTTGGCGAGGCGGTCGAGGGCGCGGTCGAGCGTGTCGTCCTTCTTGCAGAAGCAGAAGCGGGCCACCGTGGTGAGCGGCGCCTCGTCGTAGAAGGCGCTCACCGGGATGGCGGTAACCCCCACGTCGGTGGTGAGCCAGCGGCAGAACGCCACGTCGTCGCCCTCCCAGCCGACCGAGCGGATGTCGACGCACAGGAAATAGGCGCCGCCGCAGGCCAGCACATCGAAGCCGAGCTGCTTGAGCCCGGCGGCCAGCCGGTCGCGTTTGGCGGCCATGGCGGCGGCCAGGTCGGCGAAGTAGTCGTCGCTCTTGCGCAGGCCGAGGGCCACACCCTGCTGCAGGTTCGGCGGGGTCGTGTAGGTGAGGAACTGGTGGGTCTTGGCGATCGGGGTCAGCGTGTCGGCCGCGGCCGACACGTAGCCCACCTTCCAGCCGGTGAGCGAGAACGTCTTGCCCGCCGAGCCGATCTTCACCGCCCGCTCCCTCATCCCGGGCAGGGCAAGGAAGCTGTGATGGGCCCGGCCGTCGAACACCAGGTGCTCGTACACCTCGTCGCACACCACGTACGCGTCGAAGCGCTCCACGTACTCGGCCAGCAGATCGAGCTCGGCTCGGGTGAACACCTTGCCCGCCGGGTTGAGCGGGTTGTTGAGCACCACCACCTTGGTGCGCTCGCTGAACGCCCGGTCGAGGTCGGCGGCGGTGAACGACCAGTCGGGCAGGGCGAGGCTCACCAGCCTCGGCGTGGCGCCGGCTCGCCGCACGATCGGCAGGTACGAGTCGTACAGCGGCTGGAACAGCACGGCCTCGTCACCCGGTTCGAGCAGCCCGAACAGCGCGGCGGCCAGGGCCTCGGTGCCCCCGGAGGTCACCATCACCTCGCGCTGCCAGTCGAGCTCGATGCCGTAGAAGCGCCGGTCGTGGTCGGCCACCGCCTGGCGCAGCTCGGGCACCCCCATCATCGAGGGGTACTGGTTCCAGCCGTGCACGGCCTCCTCGGCGGCCTTGGCCCGCACGTCGTCGGGGCCCGGGTCGTCAGGAAAGCCCTGGCCGAGGTTGACCGACTGGTGCTGCTCCGAGAGCCGCGACATGACCTCGAACACGGTCGTCCCGAGGGCCGCCATCACGCTGTTCGCCGGGCGCATCCGGCCATTCTTGCAGCCCTCGCCCGGCCCGCCGCGGGGCCGACCCGGGCGGGTCGCGAATTTTCTGGAGGCTCGGTGAAATCGACACGGGGTCTCACCGTTTAGAGCAGTGACGGCGCAAGCGGCGGCTGGCGCAGTCGACAGCAGAGCAGCTGGCTGGGCGGAGCCGGCAGCTCGGCTGGGAACGGGATGTGCGGTTCGAGGGCAGGCTTCGTAGGGGAGGTGAGCGAGCAGCGATGAGCACCACCATGAATCTCGTGGTCGTGATCGGGCTGGTCGTGCTCGCCTACGGCGGGACGATGCTCCCTGGGCGGCGGCGGCCGCCACGAACCGAGGCGGCGGGTTTCGGCGAAGTGAGTCCGGCGGGCGCCGGCGTCGAGGGGGTCACCGTAACGGGCGGCTGACCTCGCAGCCGGCGAGGTTCGTGTCATCGGGTGGCCGGCGGGGCCTCCCGATCACACGAAGCTGGCGGGACCGGCACGGCGGAGGGAACGCGCGAGCGGCGTGGCGTGAGAACGCCGCCTCGCGCACAGGCCAGCGGAGCTGCGGCGGCGGCGCCGCTGGTGTTCGAGCAAGCGAGAGCGAGCGGCGAGAAGGGGCGCGGCGGAGCGCCCCCGACCGCCGCTCGTTCGCGCGCTCCGACGGCCCGCTCGCGCCGCTCGCTGTTGGCCAAACGTGAGGTCCGCCGGGCTTGGTGCGATCGTCCGATGTCGGCTCCAGAAAGCCGCCCGGAGACTGTTCCGAGCCCCTGCCCGCCGCCGGATACTCACGAAGAGGGACAGTGCCGAGCCCCACGAACTTGAACCTCGACCAGACCGCGGAACGAGCCCGTCTGCTGAAGGACTGGACTCGGCGACAGGGCGACGATCTGCCCTACACGGTCGAGTTCTGGCGGGACGGCGCGCAGGTGGCGATGTGGCGCCCGGAGCACCAGCCCCACGCCGAGATCGGCCGGGAGCACGCCAACCTGGGGCACACCGCCGCCGAGCACGGCGCAGTGGCGGCGGCCATCGTGGGCTTCGGCGCCGACGCCCTCGCGGTGGTCGAAGAGGTGTTCCTCCTCGACCTCACCACCGCCGGCTGGTTCGTGCCGCCCTCGGGCGACGTGGCCGACCACCCGGGCGCGGTGGCTGCGGTGACGGCAATGGTGTTCCACCGCGGCCCCGAAGCCGACCGCCAGGTGGCCATGCCCTACTCGGTGGACATCGACGCCGACGCCATCGGCTGGGGCCAGCCCCTCTGGGGTGACCCGGCCGAGCTGGGCAGCGAGGCGCTGGCCGAACCGGTGCGCGGCGCGTTCGGCGCCGCCACGCTGGTCGAGCGGGTGCGGGGCATGGAGCAGGCCGCGGCCGACCTGGCCACGTGGCGCTACCTCTCGGAGCGAGGAACCCTGCTCTCGCCCCTCGGCGCGCCGATGCCCTCCGCCGGAGCGGTGTGCGCGGTGACCGTGAGCGCCCTGGTGGCGGTGCTCGCCGCTTACGCCGAGACCCGGGCCTAGCGGCATCCAGGCGGGGTCAGCCCACGGTCAGGCCTCGCCAAGCGCCACCGGCGCGCCGCCGGCCGCCGCGGAACGGTAGGCGGCGTCGGCGAGCACGTGGGCGCGGAGCGCCACGGCGAAGTCGGGTTCGGCGGGGCCGGCGCCGGCGGCGGCGGCGAGGAACGCCGCGTCGGGATTGGCGGGCAGCTCCGCGCCCAAGGCCTCGGCCACGTCGGCGTCACCCAGCTCGCCTGACTCGCCGTCGGCCCGTTCCCAGCGGACCACCCCGCCGATGTTGCCCTCGAACTCGATCCGGGCCCGTTCGCAGAACACCTCCAGGCGCCGGCAGCTGAGCCGCTGGCCGAGGTCGTGCCACACCGAGGTGAGCACGGCCGGGGCGCCCCCGGCCAGCTCGAGCAGCACCGCCGCGGTGTCCTCGATGCCGGGGTGACCGTGGAGGTTGGCGGTGCGGGCGGTGAGCGAACGGGCCGGGCCGACCAGCCATTCCACGAGGTCGAGATCGTGGATCGAGTGCTCGAGGAGGGTCCCGGCGCCGGCCCGCGCCGAATCGGCCCGCCAGGTGGTGCCGTAATAGCCCCCGAGCGGGATCGCCTGGTCGTCGCGGAAGCTGACGCTCACCACCCGGCCGCTGCGGGGATCGCGGATCAGGCGGCGGGTGAGCACGAGCGCCGGGCTGGCCCGCAGCACCAGCCCCACCTGGTTCACCACCCCGGCCCGTTGCGCCGCCTCCACGCAGGCGCCCGCGGCGGCGAGGTCCACACCCAGCGGCTTCTCGCAGAACACGGCCCGCCCGGCGGCGGCGGCCAGGGCCACGAGCCTCGGGTGCTCGGAAGTCCAGGCGCACACGTACACCGCGTCGCTGGCCGCCACCAGCGCCGCCTCGCCGGCCATCACGGGGGCCCCGGTGGCGGCGGCGAAACGCTCGGCCGCCGCCCGGTCGGGGTCGTGCACCCCGGCCCAGCGGAACGGCGCGCCGCTGGCGGCCAGGGAACGGGCGTGCAGCGAGGCGACCAGGCCTGCGCCGAGGAAGCCGACCCGGAGCGTCATCGCCGAGGCAGCGTACGACATGGCCGGCGAGCCTCGGCCATGATGCGGCCATGCACTACGACGCCGACGCCGCGTTGATCGTGGTCGACGTGCAGAACGACTTCGCCGACCCGGCCGGGAGCCTGTACGTGGCCGGCGGCGAGGCGGTGCCCGCCCTCGTGAACGCCGAGATCGCCCGGGCCCGGGCCGCGGGGGCGCTGGTGGTGTGCACCCAGGACTGGCACCCGGCCGAGACGCCGCACTTCGCCCGGGACGGCGGGATCTGGCCGGTCCACTGCGTGGCCGGCGAGTGGGGCGCGGCGTTCCACCCCGACCTCGCCGAGGCGGACGAGGTCGTGCGCAAGGGCCAGCGGGGCGAGGACGGCTACTCGGGCTTCACGGTGCGCGACCCGCAGAGCGGCGAGGAGTCCGGAACCGGTCTGGCCGCGCTGCTGACGCAGCGGGGCGTGCGCCGGCTGGCGGTGTGCGGCCTCGCCACCGACTACTGCGTGAAGGCAACCGCGCTCGACGCGCTGGCCGCCGGCTTCGAGGTGAGCGTGCTCACCGACGCGGTGCGGGCCGTGGACCTGGCGCCCGGCGACGGCGCCCGGGCCCTGGCGGAGCTGGCCGCCGCGGGCGCCCGGCTCGAGTAGGCCCACGCCTCAACGGCGGGGGCGGTCGGCCCGCCCCGGCGGGGCGAGCTCGTCGAGACGACCGAGGTCCCACACCTCCACCTCGCCTCCGGCCGCAGCCCACGAGGCGGCGCCCACCAACGTGGCCTCGGCCCGCTGCGTCCGGCCCTCGCCGGCCGCGCCTTCCCGTTCGGCCGGCCGATCCGGGACGGCCGGAACCCGGGTGAACACCACGCGTTCGAGCCGGCGGGCGGCGCCGGCCAGGCCCGTCTGCGCGGACAGGCCCAGCGCCAGCACGGACAGCCCGAGCAGCAGGTTCGGGCCGACGGGCAGGTGGAGCTGCACGCTCAGCCACGGGACGAGGAACACGGCCACGCCCCCGGCGGCCGCCCCCTCGATCGACGCGGCCCCGCCGAGCGCCACGGCCACGAACAGCTGCACCGACACGATCAGGCCGTACCGCTCGGGCCCCACGAAGGGGAAGCCGAGCACCATCACCGCGCCGCCCAGGGCGCTGAACCCGGCGGAGCAGGCGAAGGCGGCGGTGAGGGTGCGGCGGCGGCTCACGCCCATCGCCTCGGCGCTCGGGGCGTGGTCGCGCACGGCGAGCACGGCCCGGCCGGATCGGCTGCGGCGCAGCGAGCGCAGCAGCGAGCAGCAGACGGCCAACGCTCCCGCCGCCACGAGGAACCGCCAGTGGTGCGCCGCCCGGATGCCCGTCCAACCCGGCGCCGTGAGCGGGCTGCGGACCCGGGCGCCGCCCACGCCGCCGGTGAGCGAGTCGAGCCGCTTGATCACGGCGGGGAACACCGCGGCCAGCGCGAACGTGGTGAGGCTCAGATAGAAGCCCTGGATCCGGGGGGTGGTGCTGCCCACGGCCGCGCCGGCGGCGGCGCCCAGCGCGAAGACCCCGAGCGGGATCAGCGCGAGCGGCGCCCGGACCTCGTCGAGCAGCCACACCGCGGCGTACGCCCCGAACCCGAGGAACGCGCCGTGACCGAGCGACGGGAGCCCGGCGGCGCCGACGGCCACCTGCAGGCCCATCGCCGCGATGGCGAAGCCGAGGGCCTGGGTGACGAGGGAGATCCCGAACGGGGGGACCACCACCAGCACGAACACTGCGACGAGGGCGTAGGCCACCACGCCGCAGCGCCGCCAACGCCGGTCGCCGCCATCCGCTTCGGAGATCGTGAACACGAACCGGGCGCCGCCCGGGCGGCGGGTGGCCTCGCCCCGCTACCGTTCGTCGGGCCCGCTGCGCAGCACCTGGCCGGCCAGGGCGCCGGTGTGCTCGCCGCCCTCCATGAACACCTGGCCGTTCACGATCGTGCAGTCGTAGCCCGAGGCTCGCTGCACGAACCGGCCGGCGCCGCCCGGGAAGTCGTGCACGAACTCCGGCGGCGGCAGGCGCAGCGCGTCGAAGTCGATCACGTTCACGTCGGCGAAGCGCCCGGGCTCGAGCAGGCCGCGATCGACCACGCCGAACAGGCCGGCGGTGTCCGAGCTCAGGCGGCGGATCGCCTCCTCGATCGTGAAGCGCTGCCGGTCCCGCACCCAGTGGGTGAGGAACCACGTGGGCTGGCTGGCGTCCATGATCTGGCCCACGTGCGCGCCCGAGTCGGCCAAGCCGAGCGCCACGAGCGGGTTGGTGATCATGTCCTCCACCGCGGCGAGGGACTGGTTGATGAGCGGGTAGTTGAACAGCGCCCGGCCGGCGGTCTCGACCGAGAGGTCCAGGAACGCCTCGGCGACCGACACGCCGCGGGCGGCGGCGAGGGCGGGCAGCGACTTGGCTGGGTTGGGCACGTAGTCCGCGTCGGGGCCGACGAGCAGGTAGAAGCGCTCGAGGCCCGAGGCGCCGGGGCCGTTCGCGGCGGCCTCCGCCAGCAGCTCGGCCCGGCGCTCCGGCTGGGCGACAACGGCCAGCTTCTCCGCCAGGGGCAGGTCGCGCAGGCGCCGCCACGCCGGGCTGCGGTCGAAGGGGGTGCGGGCCTGCAGGCCGAACAGCACGCCGATGCCGCGGGTCGTGGTCTGGGGCCGCATCCGGGCGCCCCGGGCGTTGCCGGCCTCGGTGAACTCGATCACCTTGCGGTACAGGTCCGGCTTGAGGTCGCTCTGCGCCAACCCGAAGGTGACCGGCCGCCCGCTGGCGATCGACACCTCGGCCATCCAGTCGATCTCGGCGCGGGAGTTGGCGAAGTCCGGCCCGTCCTTCTCGAAGCGGGGCGCTGCCTCGAACACGCCCCGACCACGCCGCCGCAGCGGCTCGGCCAACGCCAGCAGCTCGGCCGGCTCGGCCCACGTGCCGGGCACGGGCCGGCCGTCGGGCACCCGGTGGGCGAGGGTGCGCGAGGTCGAGAACCCGAGCGCGCCGGCGGCCATCGCCTCGTCGACGATGCCGACCATCGCCGAGAGCTCCTCGGCGGTGGGGTTACAGCCCTTGTCGATCGAGCGCTCGCCCATCGCCCAGATCCGCACCGCGCAATGGCCGACCAGCCCGCCGACGTTGATGCCCTTGCCCATCCGCTCGACCGAGTCGAGGTAGCCGCCATAGGTCTCCCAGTCCCACGGGAGCCCGGCCATGATGCTGGCGGCGGGGACGTCCTCCACCGACTCCATCATCTTCGCCAGGTAGTCGTGGTCGGTGGGCTTGACCGGCGCGAATGTGACCCCGCAGTTGCCGAACACGACCGAGGTGATGCCGTGCCAGCACGACGACGTGCAGGCTGGATCCCAGGACACTTGGGCGTCGAGGTGGCTGTGGATGTCGACGAAGCCGGGGGTGACCAGGCGGCCCTGGGCGTCGATCGTGCGCGCCGCCGACGCGCCGGCGAGATCGCCGAGCTGAGCGATGCGGTCCCCCACGATGCCGACGTCGGCCCTGCGGGCCGGGGCGCCGCTCCCGTCGATGACCGTGCCGCCCTTGATGACGATGTCGTAGCTGCTCACCTGCGCCGCTCCCCTGCTGTGCCGGTCCTGGTGTGCCGGGCCTGCTGGCCGCCCGTGCCGGCTGGCGCCGCATTCTCGCACACGTGGCAGGATCACCCTCATGGCTGCGCACGCCGGCGCCCCGGCGCCTCCCCTCGGGCCGTTCAACGGGCTCACCGTGGTGGACCTCACCCGGGTCCTGGCCGGCCCGTACTGCACGATGATCCTCTCGGACCTCGGCGCCCGGGTGATCAAGGTGGAGCGCCCCGACGGCGGCGACGACGCCCGCGCCATCGGCCCGTTCATCAACGGCGTGTCCGCCTACTTCGCGTCGCTCAACCGGGGCAAGGAGAGCGTGGCGCTCGACCTGAAAGCCCCCGCCGACCGGGCCCGGTTCGAGGCGCTGCTCGACGGGGCCGATCTGCTGGTGGAGAACTACCGGCCGGGCACGATGGAGGGCCTCGGTTACGGCTGGGAGGACCTGCACGCCCGCTGGCCGGGCCTGATCTACGCGGCGGTATCGGGCTTCGGCCACTCGGGACCGCTGTCCCGCCTGCCGGCGTATGACATGGTGGTGCAGGCCATGGGCGGGATCATGAGCATCACCGGCCAGCCCGGCGGCGCCCCCACCCGGGTCGGCAGCTCGATCGGCGACATCACGGCGGGCCTGTTCACCGCGGTCGGGGTGGGCGCCGCGCTGCACCACCGCACGCTCACCGGGGAGGGCATGAAGCTCGACGTGGCCATGCTCGACTGCCAGGTGGCGATCCTCGAGAACGCGCTGGCCCGCTATGCCGCCTCGGGCGAGGCGCCGGGCCCGCTCGGCGCCCGCCACCCCTCGATCACGCCGTTCGCGGCGTTCCGCTGCGCCGACGGGCACGTGGTGATCGCCGCCGGCAACGACCGGCTCTTCGCCTCGCTGTGCGCCACGATCGGCCGGCCCGAGCTGGTGGGGGACCCCCGCTATGCCAGCAACGACCTGCGCACCCAGCACCAGGCCGAGCTCGCCGCCGACCTCGAGGACGCCCTCTGCAAGCAGAGCGTGGAGCACTGGGTGGCGGCGCTCACCGCCGCCGAGGTGCCCAACGGCCCGATCAACGACGTGGCCCAGGTGATCAACCTGCCCCAGACCAAGGCGAGGAACATGGCCGTGACCGTCGAGGACGCCGAGATGGGCACGCTGACGATCGCCGGCAACCCGATCAAGATGTCGGCCTACCCCGACCCCCAGACGCGGGGGCCGATCCCCCGCCTCGGCGGCGGGTGATCCGAGCCGAGGCGGCCGCCGGCCAACGCAGGTGAGGACAACGGGTTGGGCGACGGGTGATTGGGAATTTGCTCGATGAGGACTGGAGTCATCGGGTGTGTACATGGTCGTGCGTCGCACGTCGATTGCAGCGAAAGCACCGAGGTCGGAGCCCCGCGACCGGCGCATACCGCGTCACGGGTTACGCCTGATTGGCGCCAGTGAGTAGAGTCGTGCTTCCAGTAGATCCTCCGGGAGGAGTATTCGTATGGCGCACTATTCGGTCGTGGCGTTGACACCGACGACAGACACCTGGGTTCCGGACTACATCGCTGCGGTCGGACCTCTCGTTGAGCGGCACGGTGGCGCCTATCTGGCCCGAACGGCAAGCCATACCCAGCGCGAAGGAGAC
>JBJXGF010000137.1:0-2786 GCA_046153015.1 Acidimicrobiales bacterium
CACCCGCCGGCGCGGGGCGCTGCGCCCGGCCGCCCCCGCCGCCCAGACCGCCCCGACCGCACAGCCCGGCCCGGCGGGGACCGCCGGCGGCTCGGGCGTGGCGGGCCTGTTCGCCGACGAGCGGACCGAGGTGGTGCTGCGCCGGCTGGAGCTGACCGTCACCCGCCGCCTCGACGGCCTGCTCCAGGGCGACTACCGGGGCCTCGTGCCCGGTCACGGCTCCGAGCTCGGCGAGACCCGCGCCTATCGCCCGGGCGACGACGTGCGCCGCATCGACTGGAACGTCACCGCCCGCACCGTCGAGCCGTTCGTGCGGGAGAGCATCGCCGACCGCGAGCTCGAGACGTGGGCGCTGATCGACCTGTCGCCGTCGCTGAGCTTCGGCACCGCGTCCTGCGAGAAGCGGGACCTGGCCATCGCCGCGCTGGCCGCGGTCGGCTTCCTCACCGCCCGCACCGGCAACCGCCTGGGTGTGGTCGTCGCCGACGGCGTGACCGTGCGGGCGCACCCCGCCAAAGCGCAGCGCCAGCACCTCCTCGCGGTGCTGCAACGCCTGATCGAGAGCGCCCGCGGCGGCCCGACCGGCGGGCGCACCGACCTCGGCGCGGCGCTGGCTCACCTGACCGCGCCCAGCCACCGGCGGGGCCTGGCGGTGGTGATCTCGGACTTCCTCGCCCCCGAGGGCTGGGAGCGCCCGTTGCGGGTGGCCGCCGCCCGCCACGAAGCGCTCTGCGTGGAGGTGGTCGACCCCCGGGAGCTGGAGCTGCCGAACGTGGGCCTGCTCACGCTGGTGGACCCCGAGACCGGGCGGCGGCGCGAGGTGCAGACCGCCAACGCCAAGCTGCGCGCCCGCTACGCCGAGGCGGCGCGGGCCCAGCGGGACAAGATCGCGGAGACGATCCGGGTCAGCGGCGCCGATCACCTGGTGCTGCGCACCGATCGCGATTGGCTCCTCGACCTGGTCCGTTTCGTGGTGCTGCGCCGGGAGCGCACGCAGCGCCTGTCGCGCCCCAACCGCCTGTGAGGTGCGCCCTGACCCCGATCGGTGAGGCCCGATGACCTTCCTCTCCCCCGGCCGGCTCTGGCTGCTCGTGCTGGCCGCGGCGCTGCTGGGCGCGTACCTGGTGCTGGCCCTGCGCCGCCAGCGCTACGCGGTCCGCTTCACCAACCTCGACCTGCTCGACTCGGTGGCGCCCGAGCGGCCGAACTGGCGGCGCCACCTCCCCGCCGCCGCGTTCCTCGTGGGCATCGTGGCCGCGACGCTGGCGTGGGCCCGGCCCGCGCAGGAGGAGCGAGTGCCCAAGGAACGGGCGACGGTGATGATGGCCATCGACACCTCGCTGTCGATGATGGCGCAGGACGTGGACCCGAACCGGATCGACGCCGCCAAGGCGGCGGCCGCGGCCTTCGTCGACCTCCTCCCGGCCAAGATCAACCTCGGCCTCGTGAGCTTCAACGGCGCGGCGACCATCCGCGTGCCGCCCACCACTGAGCACGAGAAGGTGAAAGCGGCCATCGACGGCTTGGCGCTCGGCGAGGCCACCGCGATCGGCGAGGCGATCTTCGCGTCGCTCGACGCCATCGAGAGTGTGCCCGCCGACGAGGCCGGCACCCCGCCGCCGGCCCGCATCGTGCTCATGTCCGACGGCGAGACCACCGTCGGCCGGCCCGACTCGGCCGCCGTGACCAGGGCCGCCGAGGCCAGCGTGCCGGTGTCGACCATCGCGTTCGGCACGGCGAGCGGCACGGTCACCCTGCCCAATTCCCGCACCCCGGTACCGGTGCCGGTGAACAAGGACGCCCTGCGCCGCATCGCCGACGACACCGGCGGCACGTTCTTCGAAGCAGCCAGCGCCGAGGAGCTGGCCCAGGTCTACGCCGACATCGGCAGCTCGGTGGGCTACGAGGTGGAGCACCGGGAGGTGGGTGACCGCTTCGTGCTGGGGGCGCTGGCCGCGCTGTTCGCCGCCGGCGTGATGTCGCTCGCCTGGTTCAGCCGGTTGCCGTGATCCGTTCGCTCACGACCTTCGACGCGCCGCCCGGCTTCATCGTGACGCCGTAGAGGCAGTCGGCCGCCTCCATCGTGCGCTTCTGGTGGCTGACGATGATGAGCTGCGCCTCTTCCCGGAAGGCCCGGATGAGGTCGAGGAAGCGGTGCAGGTTCACGTCGTCGAGCGCGGCCTCCACCTCGTCCATCACGTAGAACGGCGACGGCCGGGCGCGGAACACGGCGAAGAGGAACGCCAGCGCCACGAGCGAGCGCTCCCCGCCAGAGAGCAGCGACAGCTTGCGCACGTTCTTGCCCGAGGGGCGGGCCTCGACCTCGACCCCGGTGTCGAGCAGGTTCTCCGGGTCGGTCAGGCCGAGCCGCCCGGCGCCGCCGGGGAAGAGCGCCTGCACCAGCTCCTCGAAGTTGGCGGCGACGTCGGCGTAGGCGCCGGCGAACACGTCGACGATCTCCTCGTCGATGGCGCGGATCACCTTCATCAGCTCGCGGCGCGCCTCCTTGGCGTCGTCGAGCTGGGTCTCGAGGTGCTCGGCCCGCTCGGCGAGGGCGGCGTGCTCCTGCGCGGCGAGCGGGTTCACCGGGCCAAGGCCCCGCAGCTCCCGTTCGAGGCGCTCGGCGCGAGCCGCCGCCGGCTCCGAGGCAGCGGCGGGCCCGGCGGGCTCGGTCGGCGCCGGCGCGGCGACGGCGGCGGCCGCCTCGGGCTCGCATTCCAGGTCGCGGCGGATGAACGCCTCGGCCTGCTCGACCCGCACGGCCAGCTCGGCCGCCTCCACGTCGG
>JBJXGF010000141.1:0-4501 GCA_046153015.1 Acidimicrobiales bacterium
CGTAGACGCCTGGGGCGCCGGCCAGCGGGCTGAGCGCGGCGTCGCCGCCGGCGAGCAGGCGCACCCGGTCGGTCACGAGCGTCCGGCCGGCGCCCGCCTCGGCGCACAACTCGGCGGCCCGGGCCACGGCCGCGGCGTCGGCGGCGCGTTCGGGGTCCACGTCGCCCACGTCGATCCCCACGCTCGGCGCTCGCCCCTCGTGCGCGGCGGCCGCCATGAGCCGGCGAGCGGCGGCGAGGGCGTCGGCCACGCTGGTGAAGCCGACCGTGAGGCCGGTGGGCCCGGCGAGAACGACGCCGGGCAGGTCGAACCCGGCGGGCGCTTCGCCCTCCACGCACACGACGGTCAGGGTTGTGGCCATGCGTCTGCTGCCCCCACTGCGCTCGGCCGGCCGAACTAGTCAATCTTGATCATCCCGCTGGCGGCAAGACGGTCAAGGCGGGTCAGGCGCCCGGCGCGGCCGAGTCGATACGTTTCGCCCATGACGAACGATGCTCGTGCAGCCCACTCCGCCCTGCTGCCCGCCGGGCTCGACGCGCTGATCCGCACCCACGCGGCCGACGCCGAGGCCAACCGGCGCATGGCGCCGGAGGTGATGGCGGCGATCGTCGACGCCGGCCTGCTGCGGCTGTGGATCCCCCAGGCGTACGGCGGCCCGGAGATGGCGCCGAACGACGCGCTCGACCTGATCGAGGCGCTGGCCCGCATCGACGGCTCGACGGGCTGGGTGGTGAGCAACTGCGTGTTCATCTCGATGCTCCCGCAGTTCCTCCCCGACGACACGGTCAAGCGCCTCCTCGGCGACCCGAAGGCGGTGTGTTGCGGCAGCTTCGTGCCGCCCGGCCAGGCCCGCGCGTCGAGCGACGGCTACCTGGTGAGCGGCAACTGGACCTTCGGCAGCGCCTCGCACTACGCCACCAGCCTCGTGGTGCTGACCGCCCTGCACGACGACGCCGGCCCCGTGCTCGGCGAGGGCGGCGCGCCGGTGTCGGTGGTCGTGTTCCTCGAGCCGGGCGAGGTGACCCTGCTCGACACCTGGCGCACGCTCGGGCTGCGGGCCACCGGCAGCACGAACTTCACCGCCGAGAACGTGTTCGTCCCCCGCGAGCGGGCCTTCCAACTCGGCGCCTGGGAGACCACGAGCGGGCCGTTCTCCGCCCCGCTGTACCGCCTGGGGCTGATCATCGACGCCGTGCGCATCGCCCGGGTGGGCGTGGGCATCGCCCAGGGCGCGATCGACGAGTTCGTGGAGCTGGCCACGGCCAAGACCCCCGCGTACACCGGCACGCTCACCGCCGACCGGGCCACCGTGCAGGAGCGGGTGGCCCGCGCCCAGGCGCTGGTGCAGGCGGGCCGCGAGTCCCTGCGGGCCACGGTCGCCCAAGGCATGGAGGCGGTGGCCGGCGGCGGGCGGATCACCGGGCCGGCCTGCCTGCCGATGGGCCTCGCCTCCTCCTTCGCCCTCGACGCGGCGGCGCAGGCCGTCGACCTGCTCTACGAATCGGCCGGCACCACCGCCTTCCGCGATGAGTCCCCGCTCCAGCAGCGCTTCCGCGACCTCATGACCCTGCGCCAGAACGCGATCTCGTCGTGGAGCCGCTACGAGCCGCTGGGCAAGATGATCCTGGGCCGCCCGAGCGACTGGCCCTTCCACCAGCTCTGAGGCGCTGTCGCGAGCAGGTTGTGGCGGGTTGATCGCGGAGGGCCGAGTAGACCCCTGTACCAGGCGGACAAAACCGCAGGTCAGAACGTTGTACGCGTGGCCAATACTTCGAGGCGCGCGAATAACCCGCCACAACGGCGCCGCCGGCCGCCGCTGTGGGAGGGTGGCGCATGGCGATCATCGACTCGCAGGTCCACGCGTACGAGCGTGACCACCCAGGGCGCCCGTGGGCGCGCCACCTGCACGGCCCGCCGGAGGTGACCGGGGACCAGATGGCGGCGGCGATGGACGAGGTCGGCGTGGACGGCGCGCTGCTCGTCTCGCCCTACACGCTGTACCGCTACGACTACTCGTACGCGGTGGAGGTGCAGGCCAAGCACCCGGGCCGCTTCGGGCTGATCACGCCGCTCGACACCCGCCGGGACGACGTGGCCGATGCGGTGGCCGCGTGGGCCGCCCAGCCCGGCGCCGTCGGGGTGCGGGTGATGATGTGGGGCGACACCGGCCGCAGCGGCGAGGACCCCGGCGTCAACCGGGCCATCGCCGCCGCCGCCGCCCACCGCCTGCCCGTGTGCCTCATGGCCTGGGGCCGCCTCGACGTGGCGGGGGAGCTGGCCCGCCGCCATCCCGACGCCCAGCTGGTGATCGACCACCTCGGCCTGCCCCAGCCCTTCGAGCCGCCCCCGCCGCCCGAGCCGTTCGCCGCGCTGGCCGACGTGTTGGCCCTGGCCCAGCATCCGAACGTGGCGATCAAGGTGAGCGGCGCGTGCACGCTCTCGCACCAGCCGTTCCCCTTCGCCGACCTGCGGGCGCCGCTCGAACGGATCTTCGAGGCCTTCGGGTTCGAGCGCTGCCTGTGGGGCACCGACTGGACCCGCGCCACCGCGCTCGTGACCTACGCGCAGGCGGTCGACGCCTTCCGGGATCCCGCCTGGCTCTCGCCCGGGGACCGGGAGACGCTGATGGGCGGCGCGCTCAGCCGGGTGTTCGCGTGGTCCCCCACCCGCTGAGCGGTTTGGGCGTGGGCGGAAGGCCCCTGCGATACTTCCCCGGTCGACGCGTGAAGCAGCGAGGTAGGACATGACAGAGTCGTCGCACGGCGCGGCCCCGACCGAGAGCGCCTCGCGGTCCCGGGGAACCGCCCATGACCAGGCCTACTACGACGCCGTCAAGGCCAAGTTCGCCGAGGAGCGCGACCTGCGCCTGCGGTACCGGCCGGAGGGCACCAAGCAGTACATCACCGAGCTCGAGGGCGAGCTGGCGAAGTACGAGATCGACCCCTACGGGGGCGAGATCAAGCCCCGAGAGCCGATCAACGACGCGGTCGAGGTGCTCTTCATCGGCGGCGGGTTCTCCGCGCTGTTGACCTCGGCCCGGCTGCGCGAGGTGGGGGTCGAGTCGATCCGCATCGTCGAGCGCGGGGCCGACGTGGGGGGCACCTGGTACTGGAACCGCTACCCGGGCATCGCCTGCGACGTGGTGGCCTACGACTACCTGCCGTTGCTCGACGAGATGGCGTATGTGCCCTCCCGCCATTACGCCGGCGGCGAGGAGATCTACGGGCACTGCCAGGCCATCGCCCGCAAGTACGACCTGTACGACCTGGCGGTGTTCCAGACCACGGTCACCTCCACGGTGTGGGACGAGGCCGAGAAGCGCTGGACGGTCACGACCGACCGGGGCGACACGATGAAGGCCAAGTTCGTGATCTGCGCGAACGGCACGCTCTCCAAGCCCAAGCTGGCCAAGATCGCCGGGATGGAGACCTTCAAGGGCCATTCCTTCCACACCTCACGGTGGGATTGGGGCTTCACCGGCCAGGAGCTCGAGAACCTGCGGGACAAGGTCGTGGGCATCATCGGCACCGGCGCCAGCGCTGTGCAGATCGTGCCCAACCTCGGCGAGAACGCGAAGGAGCTCTACGTGTTCCAGCGCACGCCGAGCTCGATCGACATCCGGGACGACTGGGAGACCGACCCGAAGTGGGCGGCCACGCTGAAGCCGGGTTGGCAGGCCAAGCGGCGGGCCAAGGCGATGACCGAGCCCCCGCTCACCGAGCTGCAGATCCAGCGCTATGCCTCCATGACCGCCGAGGAGAAGCTCCGCCGCCAGGAGAACGCGAACATCGAGTACATGATGCGGATCCACAAGCGCATCGACGAGATCGTGGAGGACAAGGCCACCGCCGAGGCGTTGAAGCCGTGGTACATGTTCATGTGCAAGCGGCCCTGCTTCCACAACGACTACCTGCCCACGTTCAACCGGCCGAACGTGCATCTCATCGACACGCACGGCAAGGGGATCACCGAGATCGGGCCCGACGGGCCGATCTTCGAGGGCGTTGCGTACAAGCTCGACGTGCTGATCTACGCCACCGGCTTCGAGGTGCAGAAGACCGGGATCTACAACAAGATCGTGGGCGAGGGCGGCCTCGATCTGAACGAGAAGTACGCCGATGGGGTTCGCACCCTGCTCGGGATACACACCCAGCACTTCCCGAACATGTTCATCATGGGCGGCTACCAGGCGTCGTTCAATTTCAACCTGACCGACGTGCTGCAGGCGCAGGGCGACTACATCTCGGCGTGCATCGACCACGTGCGCACGAGCGGCCTCGAGACGATCGACGTGACCCATGACGCCGAGGAGCGCTGGGTGCAGGAGGTCATCGCCCATCGGGGCAAGACCAGCCGCAACGCCGAATGCACCCCGGGGTATTACAACTTCGAGGGCGAGTCGAACCGTCGGCAGGACGGCAACTACAACGGCGGCTTCCCCGCGTACTGCAGCCATTTGAACGACGTGCGCGAGCACCTCGAGCGCGACTTCGTGTTCAGC
>JBJXGF010000142.1:0-3517 GCA_046153015.1 Acidimicrobiales bacterium
GGCACCTCCTTTCGACGGAGGCACCGTCGCGAAGCTTGAACCAGATTGTGGGTACGGTGCAAGGTAGAGAGTCCCCTTCCCGCGACCCTCGCTCTGGACGCTTCTGGGCGTTGCGTATCTTTATCAATCTTCTCTGCTGTTCGGAGCTTCCGCTCCGCTCCCGACTCTTCTTTCCCAAGCTCGCGCTTTTCTACTTCGCTCAGTCTAGGAGTTTTCTGTTCCCCCGAAAGGTCGATGAAATTGATCGGATCACCGGCGGTGTAGTCGTAGTCGTTGGCTGAGCCGCCTTCGATGGGGTCGGTTTCGGTGAAGCGGCCGAGGAGGGGAGCGTATTGGCGGGCGCCCATTTCGATGATGGGTTGGAGCCCGGCCTGGGTTTCGGTGGGGCGTTGGTGTTGGCCGAGCCAGCCGTAGTCGAAGCTGGCGTTGCTGTTGTCGGGCACGGTCCCGCTGACGGCGCGCCCGTACGGGTCGTAGGTGGTCGTCGAGCCGAGTTTGGCGCCGGTTTGGTTGGCGCGGGTGGTGTGGTCGCCGTGGAGGTTGGGGTAGGACCACACGTTCCCGCCCGGGAGGGTGAGGGTGCGTTCGATGAGTACGTTGGCTGAGGTGAGGGTGATGGGGGCCGAGTCGCCGGGCCCGGTGAAGTTGTAGCGGGTCACGGTCGAGCCGCTGGTGCGGGCCACGATCCGGTCCAGGGCGTCGCGGGTGTAGGTGGTCGTGGTGGTGGTCTTGGTGGTGGACTGGTGCCGGTCGGCGGCGTCGTAGCCGTGAGTCTCGCCGAAGATGCTGGTGGTGTTCCCGTGCCCGTCATACGCCAGCGTGCCGACCGCGGTGCTGCTGGTGGAGGTGAGCCGATCGGCGCGGTCGTAGCAGTAGGTGGTCGATGGTTTGGTCGATCACCCGGCCGGTTTTTTCGTGGGCCACCGCGTCGGAGGCGAGGAGTGCTCCGCCAGCACGCGCTCCGGGGGCTGTCCCACGGCGAGACGGTGTTTCAGGTGTGCGCCCGGGCTGCGCACCGAGTTCCCGCCGCTGGCGGGCGGCGGCGCCGGCAACCTCGTCGCGCCGCCCACGGCGCTGATCGGGCGGCGCGCCGAGCTGGCCTCGCTGTGCGCGCAGACGTCGAAACGGCGCTTGGTCACGCTGGTCGGGCCCGGCGGCGTCGGCAAGACGCGCCTGGCCCTCGAAGCAGGCCTACGCCTGCGTGACGCGTTCGAGCACGGCGTCCGCTCCTCGAGCGACGGTGCTGGCCACGAGCCGGGAGCCCCTGCGGGTGGCCGGCGAGCAGCTGGCGCCGCTCGGGCCGCTCGACCCAGCCGGCGACGCCGTCGAGCTGTTCCTGGATCGCGCCCGGGCGGTGAATCCCGCGTTCACGTTGGACGACGCCGAGCGGGCCGACGCGTCGGCGTTGTGCGCCCGCCTCGACGGGATGCCCCTCGCCATCGAGCTGGCGTCGGCCCGAGCCCGGTCCATGACGATCGGGGAGCTTCACGCGCGCCTCGACGACCGCTTTCGTCTGCTGCGGGCGAGCCGCCGCGACCAGGCAGATGGCCGTCACGCAACGATGCTGGCCACCGTCGAGTGGTCCTACCAGCTGCTCAACGCCGACGAGCAGGCGCTCTTCGACCGGCTGAGCGTGCTGGCCGGCAGCTTCGACGCCGCGGCGGCCGCCGCGGTCAGCGCGGACGCGCTCGACGAGGCCGACGCGCTCGATGCCCTCGACGGCCTCGTCGACCGCTCGATGGTCATCGCTGAGCAGGCAGCCGGGATCGGCACGCGTTTCACGCTGCTCGAGACCTTGCGCCAGTTCGCTCACGACCGCCTCATCGGCGCCGGCCGCTGCGAGGCGACCCAGGCCGCTCACCTCGCCCATTTCCTCGCCGTCGCCCGCCGAGGCTCGGACCTGTACCGGGGCGCCGACAGCGGAGCGGGCGCCGGCCTGGTGGCGGCCGAGTGGGACAACCTCCGGGCGGCCTTCCTGTTCGCGGTCACGCACGGGCGCCGCGACGAGGCGGCAGCCTTGCTGCGGGCGCTCTACGACTTCGCCGTGTTCACCAACAGCCACGAGTACTACCGCTGGGCCGCGCAGGCGGCCGAGCTCGGCGAACCCTGGCCCGATCGCGCTCGGCGCGTTGGCCATCGGCGCGTTCATGGACGGCCGTTTCGAGGACGCCTGCAGGCTCGGCGCCGCGGGGCTCGAGGCGGCCCCCGGTCCGGACGACCCCGACACGTGGCCGGCCTGGTTCGCGTACGCCGGCGCCTGGTTCCTCGCCGGCCGCGCCGGCGAGGACGCCTGGCGTCTCGTCAACGGGCTGGTCGCGGCGAGCGGCGACGAGCAGCACCGGCTGACTCTGGCCGTGAGCTTGGCGGCCTATGTGGCCGCGGCCGTCCACCCTGAACGCGTTGACGAATTGGCTGCGGCCGCACGCCGCGCCGCCGAGTCGTGCGCAAGCGCCCCGTTCGCCGCGCTCGGTGAGCACCACCTGAGCCGGGCCCTGTTCACCGTTGGGCGGTACGAGGAGTCCGCCGCGGCGTCCGAGCGTGTGCTGGCGCTCGCTCGGTCATCTGGCAACGTGCTCGTCGAGTCCGCCTCGCTGATGAACCTCGCCCTGTGCACCAGGGAGGACGGCTCGCCGACCGCACGCCAGCGATGGCGGGCGACGCTCGCCCACGTGGCAGGGCTGCGGAACTGGCAGAACACGTGGATCCTGCTCGAGGCGCTGGCCGCAGACTGGGCCGAACGGGGCATGGTCGACCAAGCGGCGATCATCGCCGCTCATCTGCACCGCCACGGGGCCGCCTCACCCAGCCTGCGCGAGCGGCGGGAACGCCTGGAGGAGATCCTCGCCGCACGCGGCGTCGGCGGCGAGGTCCGCCCCCCGTCGACCGTGCTCGACCGAGACGCGGTGGTGGCGTTCGCGTTGCGCTGGCTGGCAGGCGGCGAGGACCGCTGACTCGCTGACTCACGGCAACAGCGTGAGCCCCGGGAGCGAGGATCGGACGACGGTGAAGTGCCGGCGGTCCAGCGTTGCGATCTCGGCGATCCCGAGGCGTTCGGCGGCGGCGATGACCGAGGCGTCGACCGTGCCGAGGGGCAGGTCGCGATAGCGGGCGACCAGCTCCGCAACGCGCATCCAGTCGGCGGGCGCCACCGGCGCGGCGATCAGGTTCGCCGCCGCGAAGTCGCCGAGGAATCGGACTTCGGCCTCGACTCCCAGCCGTGTCGCGATGAGGTGGAGCGTATGCGAGTCCCGTCTTCACAGGTTGAACGGGAACCAGCCGCTTTCCAGGCCGAGCATGACCTTGCCGGCGGATTCCCAGCGCGCCGGCTGATGGGAGACGTGCTGGGTGATCGTGTTGGCGTCGCGGAACAGCTTCTCGAAGCCGGCCTCGTCGCGCACCGCGCTGGCCCCGACCACCTGATGCACGAGCGAGATCGCCTTCGCCGCCGCCGCAGCGGTGAAGTTGCAGGCCAGCTGCACGCTCACCTTCTCCTCCGGCGTGAACCGCCCGGCCGCCG
>JBJXGF010000146.1:0-14310 GCA_046153015.1 Acidimicrobiales bacterium
CAACCTCGCGCTCGAGCTCCCCGAGCTCGCCCGCAGCCTCCTGCCCGAGATCCAAGCGGCGTGGGGGGCCGACCTGGCCGTGCTCGCCCTGTTCGACGACCCGACGACGCTGCGGCTCTACGCCACCGCCGGCGAGGCCCAGCGGCTCAGCCCCGGCGGCGCGATCGAGCTGGGCGAGGGCCTGTTCGGCGACGTGGCCCGCACCGGTCAGGCTCGCTCCGCCGCCCGCGGCGAGCTCACCGAGCAGGACCATCACCTCCTCGGCGCGCTCGTGGTGGCGCTGCAGCAGCAGCTCCTTCCCCAAGCCGTTCACGACCCGCCGATGCTGGCGCTCGCCGTCCGCTACGTCGCCGGCGCCGACCGGCTCGACATGGGCGGCGACTGGTACGACTGCGTGGAATGAGACGACGGCAGCGTGCTCCTCCTCGTCGGCGACGTCACCGGCAAAGGCGCCACGGCCGCCGCCGTCATGGGCCGCATCCGGGCGTTCACCAAAGCGCTCGCCGACCGTTCCGCCGGTCCCGGCGGGCTGCTCAGCCGACTCAACGCGATCATGTACGGCAGCGACGACATGGCCACGCTCTGCTGCATCGTCCTCGACCCCGGGCGCACCCAGGCCACGGTCGCGCTGGCCGGCCACCCCCCGCCGCTGCTCCTCACCCACGACAGCGGCGACGAGCCGGGCCTGCCCACAGCCCGATACCTCCACGCAGCCGCCGGCCTGCCCCTCGGCGCCCACGCGAGGGCCGCCTACCCCGACACGCCCGTCGAGCTGCCCACCGACTGGACGCTGCTGCTCTACACCGACGGCCTCGTCGAACGCCGCAGCCACGGCTTGGACGACGGCCTCGAACAGCTCCGGCGAGCGGCGGGCGCCGCCCGCCACGAATCGGTGGAACGACTGGCCAGCGAGGTGCTCGCCGCCTGCGCCGCCCCGTCCGGCCAGCGCGACGACATCGCCCTTCTCGTCGCCCGTCACACCTACCACGCGCCGCTGCGGCTCACCGTCCCCACCGACGTGAGCGCGCTCGCCGCCGTGCGGCGGACGCTGCGCCGCTGGCTCGCCCTGCGCGCTCCCAACGCCGACGTCGACGACGTGCTGATCTGCGTCTGCGAAGCGGCCGGCAACAGCATCCACCACGCCTACAACCTGCAGTCCGGCGTGGTCCGCATCACGGCCGAGACCAACCCTGCGCTGACCGCGCCCGCCTGGCGTGGCGACGCCCTGCCCTTCCAGCGATAGTTGACTCAAGACGCCTTGAGTGAAAGGCTCGGGCGACAGCCCAGAGATGACGCCGACCAGAGGGGAACTCCGCATGCCCACGCTCTCGGAGCTGACCATCGAGCAGCGCCAGCTGCTCCGCAGCGCAGCCGTGATCCTCCAACGCGAGTTCGAGGGCGTCTTCGGGCGGGCGACGATCGAAGAGTTCCTGGCCTCGAGCTACGACCAGTTCGCCGAGCGGTCCACGGTCCGCAACTTCATCCCGATCCTGGCCGAGCGCTTCGCCCGTCAGCGCCTCCGCGCCCTGGCCAAGGTGGAGGGCAAGGCGACAGACGGCGTGCCCATCGTGTTGTTCCTCTGCGTGCACAACGCCGGGCGGTCCCAGATGGCGCTGGGCTGGTTCAACCACCTCGCGGGAGACAAGGCGGTGGCCTGGTCGGGCGGGAGCGAGCCGGGCACGGCGGTCAACCCCGCCGCGGTGGCCGCCATGGCCGAGGTCGGCATCGACATCAGCCAGGAGTACCCCAAGCCCTGGACCAGCGAGGTCGTCCAGGCCGCCGACGTGGTGGTGACGATGGGCTGCGGGGACGCGTGTCCGATCTTTCCCGGCACGCGGTACGAGGACTGGGAGCTGCCCGACCCGGCCGATCTCGACGTGGCGTCCGTCCGCCCCATCCGCGACGCCATCGGCGAGCGGGTTCGCGCCCTGCTGGCCTCCATCGGCGTGGCCGCCTAGCAGCCGCCAACCGACTTGATAACTCACCAACGGTTGAGCGAGTAGCCTCCGCTCATGGACACCAGCGAGGATCGGGCGGCCCGTCACTCGGCGTTGGGCGACGTGGTGCGCCTGGCCATCGTGGACGAGCTGCTGTGGTCGGATCGTTCCCCGGTGGAGCTGCGCCGCCGACTGGGGATCGAGTCGAACCTCTTGGCCCACCACCTCGACGTGTTGGAAGCGGTCGGGCTCGTCGTGCGGTCCCGCTCGAGCGGCGACGGCCGCCGGCGGTACGTACATCTCGTACGAGACGCGCTCGATTCGCTCGGGGCCCGGCGCGAGCTCGCCGCCGGCGCCGCGTTGTTCGTGTGCACCCGCAACTCCGCCCGCAGCCTGCTGGCCGCGGCGCTGTGGCGCAGCCTCACCGGCGCCTCCGCCGCGTCGGCCGGCACGCATCCGGCGGAGCGGGCTCATCCGGGAGCGGTCAAGGCTGCGAGGCGGGCGGGCGTGAGCCTCGAGGGCGCCGTCCCCCGGGCGCTCAGCGCCGTCGAGCGGGTGCCCGACCTGGTGGTCACCGTGTGCGACCAGGCCCACGAGGAGCTCCAGCCGGCCCCCGAGTGGCTCCACTGGTCGATCCCTGATCCGGTGCCGGCCGGCACCGCCGCGGCTTTCGACGCCGCCGTGTCCGAGCTCCGCCAGCGGATCTCCCTGGCCGTGGGGGCGGCGGCGTGACCACCGCCCCGCCGCGCACGCAGGCGCAGCTCGCGGCCCAGCCCGAGACCGGGGTCGGTCAGCTCAGCCTGGATCTCCCCCGCCGCCTCGCCGCCGAGGCGCTCGGCACCGCGCTGTTGATCGTCGCCGTGGTGGGCTCGGGCATCATGGCGAGCCGCCTCTCGCCCGGCGACGTCGGGCTGCAGCTCCTCGAGAACGCCGCCGCCACGGCGGGGGCGCTCGTCGGGCTGATCCTGATGTTCGGCGCCGTGTCCGGCGCCCACTTCAACCCCGTCGTCACGCTCGTGGACCGGCTGCTCGGCACGATCGGCGCGGTGGACGCCGTCCTCTACGTCGTCGCGCAGATCGTGGGCGGCTGCCTCGGCACGATCCTCGCCAACGTGATGTTCTCCCTCGACCCGGTGGAGCTGTCCACCAAGAACCGCTCCTCCGGCGCGCTGTGGTTGTCCGAGGTCGTCGCCACCGTGGGCTTGCTGCTGGTCATCCACGGTTGTGTGCGCAGCGGGAGGGCGTCGGTCGTGCCGTTCGCGGTGGGCGCCTGGATCGGCGGCGCCTATTGGTTCACGTCCTCCACGAGCTTCGCCAACCCCGCGGTGACCATCGCCCGGACCCTGTCGGACAGCTTCGCCGGCATCGAGCCCGCCTCCGCCCCGATGTTCGTCGCCATGCAGCTCCTCGGCGGCGTCATCGCCTACGGGCTCGTCCGCTTCTTCTACCCTCGTCCGGCCGACGCCCCGTTCGGGGAGGAGTGACGCGGCGCGCCGCGCTCACGCCCCCACGTAGGCGGCGAGGTGCTCGCCGGTGAGAGTCGAGCGGGAGGCCACGAGCTCGGCCGGCGTGCCCTCGAAGACGACGCGCCCGCCGTCGTGGCCGGCGCCGGGACCGAGATCGACGATCCAGTCGGCGTGAGCCATGACCGCCTGATGGTGCTCGATCACGATCACCGACCGCCCCGAGTCGACGAGGCGGTCGAGCAGGCCGAGGAGCTGCTCGACGTCGGCCAGGTGCAGGCCGCTGGTCGGCTCGTCGAGCACGTAGACGCGGCCCTTGTCGGCCAGCTGGGCGGCCAGCTTCAGCCGCTGCCGTTCGCCGCCCGACAGCGTGGTCAGCGGCTGGCCGAGGCTGAGATAGCCGAGGCCGACGTCGGCGAGGCGGTCGAGGATGGCGTGCGCGGCCGGTGTGCGGGCATCGCCGGCGGCGAAGAACTCCTCCGCCTCGGTCACCGACATGGCCAGCACCTCGCTGATGTCACGGCCGCCCAGGCGGTAGTCCAGCACCGCCGCCTGGAAGCGCTTCCCTTCGCAGTCCTCGCAGGTGGTGGCGACCCCGGCCATCATCGCCAGGTCGGTGTAGATCACCCCGGCGCCGTTGCAGGTTGGGCAGGCGCCCTCGGAGTTGGGGCTGAACAGCGCCGGTTTCACGCCGTTGGCCTTGGCGAACGCCTTGCGGATGGGCTCGAGGAGGCCGGTGTAGGTGGCCGGGTTGCTGCGCCGCGAGCCGCGAATGGCGCCCTGGTCGACCGTGACCACGCCGTCCCGGCCCGACACCGAACCGTGGATGAGCGAGCTCTTCCCCGAACCGGCCACGCCGGTCACCACCACCAGCACGCCGAGCGGCAGGTCGACGTCGACGTCTCGCAGGTTGTGAGTGCGGGCGCCGCGCACCGCCAGCACGCCCGAACGGGCCCGCACCGACGGCTTCAGCGCGGCCCGGTCGTCGAGGTGGCGGCCGGTGAGCGTCCCGCTGGCCCGCAGGGCCTCCACGCCGCCTTCGAAGACCACCTCGCCGCCGGCGCTGCCGGCGCCGGGCCCGAGGTCGACCACGTGGTCGGCGATGGCGATCGCTTCCGGCTTGTGCTCCACCACCAGCACGGTGTTGCCCTTGTCCCGCAACGCCAGCAGGAGGTCGTTCATCCGGGCGATGTCGTGCGGGTGCAGCCCGATCGTCGGCTCGTCGAACACGTAGGTGACGTCGGTGAGCGAGGAGCCGAGGTGGCGGATCATCTTGGTGCGCTGCGCCTCGCCGCCCGAGAGCGTGCCCGTCGGCCGGTCGAGGCTGAGATAGCCCAACCCGATGGCCACGAACGAGTCGAGCGTGTGGGCGAGGGCGGCCAGCAGCGGCGCCGCCGAGGGCTCCTCGACCCCCCGGATCCACTCGGCGAGGTCGCTGATCTGCATGGCGCACGCCTCGGCGATGCTGCTCCCTTTGATCTTCGAGGACCGAGCCGCCTCGTTCAGCCGAGTCCCCCCGCAGTCGGGGCAGGCGGTGAACGTGATCGCCCGCTCCACGAACGCCCGGATGTGGGGCTGCAGCGCGTCGACATCTTTCGACAAGAACGACTTCTGGATCGCCGGGATCAAACCCGTATAGGTCAGGTTGATGCCGTCGACCTTGATCTTGGTCGGCTCCTTGTAGACGAGATCGTGGAGCTCCCGCTCGGTGAACGCATCGATGGGCTTGTCGACGTCGAAGAAGCCGCAGCCCCGGAAGATGCGCCCGTACCAGCCGTCCATGCTGTACCCGGGAATGCTGAGCGCGCCCTCGCTCAACGATTTCGAGCGGTCGAACAGCGCCGACAGGTCGAAATCGTTGACCGAGCCCATCCCCTCGCAGCGCGGGCACATGCCTCCGGCGCGGACGAACTCGCGCTTTTCGACCTTCTTCCCCCCGGCCTTCTCGATCGTGATCGCCCCGGCGCCCCGGACCGACGCGACGTTGAAGGAGAACGCGTTGGGCGGGCCGATCTGAGGCTGGCCGAGCCGGCTGAACAGGATGCGCAGCATGGCGTTCGCGTCGGTGGCGGTGCCGACGGTGGAGCGGGCGTTGGCCCCCATCCGTTCCTGATCGACGATGATGGCGGTGGTGAGCCCATCGAGGACGTCGACGTCGGGGCGGGCCAGGGTCGGCATGAACCCCTGCACGAACGCGCTGTAGGTCTCGTTGATCAACCGCTGGGACTCGGCCGCGATGGTGGCGAACACGAGCGAGCTCTTCCCCGAGCCCGAGACCCCGGTGAACACCGTCAGCCGCCGCTTCGGCAGCTCGACGCTCACGTTCTTCAGGTTGTTCTCCCGCGCCCCCTGCACCCGAATCAGATCGTGGCGGTCGGCGGGGTGGCGCGTGATCGGCGAGGGCGCCGCGTCGGTGGCCTGGCTCATCGCCGCCCATGGTAGGCGGGCGTGGACCAGGCCACCGGTCGCCGGCGTGGGCTCAGTCCTTCGCCTTCCAGGTGTCGTGGTCGACGACGGGCAGGCCCGCCTCCTTCCAGCCGCGGAAGCCGGACACGACGTGCGACACGCGCTCGAGGCCCATGTCCTTCAGGGTCTTCGCGGACAAACTTGTCCGCCCACCCCCCGCTCAATAGAGGATGAACTCTCGATCCTCGTTGAAGACCTCCCGGAAATACGGCGACTCCGGATCGATCCAGAACTCGAGCATCCCGCGAGGGGCGTGCATGGCGCCGGGGATCACGCCGTCGCGTTGCAGCTCCCGGATGTCGCGCACGTCGATCAGCAGCGCGCCCTCCTCCTCGACCCGGCGCTTCGCCTCCTCGGGCGAGTGGTTGTCGATGTGCTTGCGGGCCTCGTCGATCATCTGCTGGACCGAGGTCCTGATGTTCACGGTCATGCCACGTGCTCCTTCCCCAGCCGGCCGGCGGCCGCCATCTTCGCGCAGCGCAGCACCGAGTGGTCAGGCCCGAACCGGTACGGCGGCCTCGACGAAACGGTCGAAGGAACGCGAGACCTCCTCGATCGTGAGGTCGCCGAACGCGAACTGGCCCACCAGGTACCCGGCGCCGCCGTTGGCGGCGAGCTCCTCCACCGAGTCGCGCACCTTTGCCGGGGAGCCGGCCACGATCGCCTGGAACGACGCCGCCGTGTCGAAGTCCCCGCCGAAGGTCGGGTCGTTCGGAGGGACCAGCCCGAAGCGCCGGAACAGCCGGCTGAGGTGCTCGGTGTAGGCCGCCCACGCGGCCCGGGCCCGGGCCGCGGCTTCACGGTCGGTGGCGGCCACGTAGTACTTGCGCAACGCGCCGATCCTCGGTTCGCGGCCGGCGGACAGGCCCTCCTGGCGCAGCTCGCCGTAGCGGCGGACCGCCTTCGCCACCATCGCCGTGGGGCCCGCGGCAATCGTGCTGACCCCGAGCCGGGCCGCGGTGGCCAGCGTGCCGGGCCGCCACAGCGGCGGGTAGGGCGACTGGTGGGGATGGACCTCGATCGGCACGTCCTCGAAGCGCCAGAACCGCCCCTCGAAGCTGAACGAGCTCTCGGTCTGCAAGGCCGCCAGCACCAGCTCCAGGGCCTCGTCGGTGCGGGCCTCGCCCTCCGCGTCGTCCAGGCGCCACAGCCGGTGCTCGGGGGCGGAGATGCCCCGGCCGAAGCCGAACTCGAACCGGCCCTCGGAGAGGTGGTCGAGCATGCAGATCTCCTCCGCCAGGCGCAGCGGATGGTAGAAGGGCAGCAGATGCACGAGTGAGCAGAGCCGGATCGTGGAGGTGCGCTGGGCGGCGGCGGCCAGGAACAGGTTGATGCTGGGCGCGGCGTCGAGCGGGATCATGTGGTGCTCGGACTTGTGGTAGCCCCAGAACCCCGCCTGCTCGGCCCGTTCCACCAGGCGCAGCCGGTCCTTGTAGAGCTGGTGCAGGGGCACGGCCCCGCCGGGGTGCTCCAACTGGTCGAACATCCCGAACTGCACGCCGCTCATCGGACCCAGCCTCCTCCCCGCTCGGCCGACTCGGACCGCCGGGCGGGCGCTCGCCCGCATTCAACACCAAACCCTCTTCGAGGCGGGCCCGGCACGGGCGGCCGCCGCGCCGCGGGCGTGCGGGGCCGGCGAGCGACGGCGTTCGGGTGCGGTACGTTGGCGCGCCGACAGGGAGGGATCGATGGCACGGCTCGACGGCAAGGTGGCGATCGTCACGGGCGGCGCCCGGGGGCAGGGCGAGGCCGAGGTGCGGCTCTTCGCCGCCGAGGGCGCGAAGGTCGTGGTGTCCGACGTGCTCGTCGACGCCGGCGAAGCCGTGGCCAAGAGCCTCGGCGACAACGCCGTCTTCCTGCGCCACGACGTGTCCCGGGAGGACGACTGGGAGGCGGCGGTCAACCTCGCGACCGAACGCTTCGGCGGCCTCGACGTGCTGGTGAACAACGCCGGCATCCTCCACAACGCCACGATCGCCCGGCACACGCTCGCCGACTACGAGCGGGTGGTTGCGGTGAACCAGGTGGGGGTGTTCCTCGGCATCCGGGCGGCGATCGCCCCGATGATCGCCCGAGGCGGCGGCTCGATCGTCAACATCTCCTCCGGCGCCGGGCTACGGGCCACGAAGTACACCTTCGCCTACGCCGCAACGAAGTACGCGGTGACCGGCATGACCGCGTGCGCCGCCCTCGAGCTGGCCCGCAACAACATCCGGGTCAACTCGATCCATCCGGGCGTGATCGACACGGCGATGGTGGCCTCCGACAATCCGGAGGCGACGAACCGGATCGTCCGCGCCACGCCGATGCGCCGCGTGGGCGAGCCCGAGGAGATCGCCCGCGTGGCCCTGTTCCTCGCCAGCGACGAGTCGTCGTACATGACCGGCGCCCACGTGCCCGTGGACGGCGGCGTCACGGCCTGAGCCGAGCCGTCGGCGGGGCCGGCGGCTCAGGCGCGGTTGGCGCGCTCGAGCACCGCCACGTTCGCCAGCGCGTGATCGCTCACGCGGAGCTCGAGGTGAGCCGGTGCTCGACCGGCGCCGCCGCCCGGTCCGGCGAAAGGGTCGAGCGGCCGGCGCAGCGTCCGCCCCGGCGCGCGGCGGTTGAACGCCGCGATCGTCTCACCGGGGACCGGTTCGCCGCAGGGGCCGGGAGCGAAGCGGACCTCGACGATGACCTGGGGCAGGAGGTTCGACGGCGAGATGGCGGCCAGGTCCTCGAGGGCGCGGACCGCAGGATCGAGCGCGATGAAGCCGGCAGGGGGAGCGTCGCCGTGGAGGCGCTCCCAGCCCATCAGCTCGAGCGTGACGCCCGACTCCGACCCGACGGCGCCGCATGCCGCGTGGAGCGCGATGAGCCACGCCGCGCCGTCGTGACCGTGCTGACCGTGTTGACCGACGTGGCCGTCATCGACCACGCCCACCCGCTCGATGCGCAGGCGCCGGGCGCGCAGCGCGAGCTGAGCCAACACCGGCAGGGTTCCGGCGAGCCGGACGGAGCTGCCGGTCAGACAGGCGCCCCAGCCCGGTGATGCTTCGCTCGGCAACGCGCGCATGACCACCGCCTCGTGATGACGCTGACGCGGCGCCCCGCGGGCGCCCGGGGACAGAGCCCCCACAGCATACCCTCCCGTGAGGGGAGATTTGCTCGATCGGCTCACGTCGGCGCGCCCGCCTACGCTGCGCAACGGGGCTGGGCAAGGGAGCACGACCGATGACCACGACCGAACCCGCGACCACGACGGCACGGCGCATGCCCGTCACGCTGTCGTCGTTCGCCGTGCCCTACTACCCGCGCCTGTGGGCCAGCGGCTGGCTGTGGAACAGCACCCGCTGGATGTCGATCTTCGTCGGCGCGTACCTCGTGAACCAGCGCACCGGCTCACCGCTGCTCGTGCAGCTCGTGGGCACGATCTTCTACCTGCCGATGTTCGTGGGCGGGCTCGTGGCCGGCAGCGTGTCGGATCGGTACGACCGCCGGCGGACGATCCTGCGCCAGCTCGGCGTGCTCGCCCCGCTGGCGCTGCTGATGTCGGCCCTGCTGGCCTTCGACGCCATGCCGCTCGGCATGATCTTCGTGTTCATGGCCCTCGTGGGCGTCGGCGGCGTGGTCGACATGACGAGCCGACGGGCGCTCGTGCACGACCTCGTCGGCGACAAGCACCTCACCAACGCGCTCGCGCTCGAGATGGGCAGCATGTCGCTCGGCAACATGCTCGGCACCCTGTCGGGGGGCGCCGTGCTCGACTTCATCGGCCCGGCCCAGGTGTTCCTGCTCATCGCCGGCTGCTACGGCGCAGGCTTCGTGCTGCTGCTCAGCATGCCGGCGCCGGCCCGGCGGGGCGCGCCGGCGGGCGGGGGCTCCCGACTGCGGGCCGACCTGCGGGAGGGCGTGCGCTTCTTCCGCACCAGCACCGCGGTGCGCAGCGTGCTCGGGATTACGGTGGCCGTGAACTTCTTCATGTTCGCCTTCAACCCGCTGGTGCCGGTCTTCGCCGAACGGCTGGGCCTCAGCGCCTTCAGCACCGGGTTGTTGGCCAGCGCCACCGGGCTGGGGATGGGCATCGGCTCGTTCGGGGTGGCCGCCGCGCACCCCCGGCGGCGGGGCCGCGTGTATCTCGTCGGCTCGTTCCTGTCGATAGCGGCGCTCTGCGGTTTCGCGCAGTCGGGCCTGTTCCCCCTGTCCTACGCCTTGCTGGTCCTCACCGGGATCGGCGGCGGCATGTTCGGCGCCACCCAGAGCGCCCTCGTTCTCTCGGTCACCGACCCCGAGCTGCGGGGCAGGGCCATGGGCCTGTTGAGCATGGCGATCGGATCGCTCCCGTTCGGGATGTTCATGCTCGGCGTGGCCGCCGAGAGCCTCGGGCCGGTCACCGCCGTCACGGCCAGCTCCCTCGGGGGGCTGGCGTTCATGATCGCGTGGCTGAAGCGGCGGCCCGAGACCATCCGCATCGCCTAGAACGCCCCAGACCGAACGGCGCCTTCGCCCGGCGCGGGCTGCGCCGGCGCCGCCGTCTGCTCGAGGCCGAGGACGGCATCGGCCGACCAGCGCCCAGGGCCGAACGCCAGCGTGGCGACCAGGCCGGCGAGATAGGCCAGGTCGAGCTCGGCGCCGGGCATCGGCGTCGAAGAGATGACGCCGAGGTCGACCTTCACGTAGAGAAGCGCGCCGATCATCACGAGCGCCAGCACCGCGCCCGCGGCGCGGGCGGCGAGCCCGGCGAGCAGCGCGAGGCCGCCGACGATCTCCAGCACCGCGACGAGCGGTGCGGCGAGCCCCGGGGCGGGCACGCCCCAGGAGCGGAACATCCCCTCCACCATCGAGATGCCGGCGTCGAACTTGTCGATCCCGTGGTAGACGAAGAGGCCGCCCACCACCACCCGGATCACCAGCAGCGCCGCAGGGCGGCTCGCATCGAGAGCGTCGGTCGGGTAGCGCATGTGTCCTCCACGTGGTGCGGCATGAGCGGGAAGTGCGCTCTCGGAACCCGCTTCACTCACTGCGCTATTCCGGCCGTGCTGGTCCGGCTGTTCGCCTCCCGGCGGCGCGGGCGGCGTCGACTCGGTTCTCGTGGCGGTCGGGCTAGCGTCTCGCCCGGCCCGCCGTCACGGCCGAAGGGAAGCCACGATGGACGATCTGACCGCCGACCCGTCGCGCCTGCTCGCCGGGGTAAAGGTGCTCGACTTCACCCAGTACCTCGCCGGCCCGTCCTGCACCCGCCTGCTGGCGGAGCTCGGCGCCGAGATCGTGAAGGTCGAGCTCGTGCCCTCCGGTGACCCCACCCGCGCCCTGAACCCGACCCAGGCGGGGCTGTCCGGGGTGTTCATGCAGCAGAACCGGGGGAAGCGCAGCCTGTGCCTCGACCTGCGCCGCCCGGAGGCGGTCGAGGTGATCGAGCGCCTCGTCCCGCGGGTCGACGTGGTGGTGGAGAACTACAGCCCGGGGGTGATGGAGAAGCGGGGCCTGGGCTACGACCGGCTGTCTGCGCTGAACCCGCGGCTGATCATGGCGTCGGTGAGCGGCTACGGACAGACGGGCCGGTACCGGTCGCGCACGTGCTTCGATTTCATCGCCCAGGGCATGGCCGGTCTGATGCACATGACCGGCGAGCACGACGGCCCCCCGTACTTCGTCGGCATCGGGGTGGGAGACACCAACGCCGGCGTCCACGCCTTTGCCGGCATCGGCTACGCGCTCTACCAGCGCGACCGCACGGGACGGGGCGCCCATCTCGACATCTCGATGGTCGACGCGCTCTTCCACATGCAGGAGTACGCGGTGAACGCGGCGTCGATCACCGGGGGCGAGTTCGCGCCGCTGCGCCAAGGGATGCACTACCAGCCGGTCTCGCCGGCGGGCACGTTCAAAGGGCCCGAGGGCTGGATCGTGGTGCTGTGCATGCCCAACCAGATCGCGGGGCTCTGGGCGGCGATGGGCCGACCCGAGCTGGGCGAGGATCCGCGCTTCGCCGAGCTCGAGGCGCGGGTGGCCCACCGGGCGGAGCTGACCGCGCTGATCGAGGGGTGGATGGCCGGCTTCGACACCGACGAGGCCGTGCTCGCCGCGCTCGAAGCGCATCGTGTGCCGTGCGGTCCGGTGCTCAACCCGGCCGACGCGCTCACCCACCCCTGGTTCGTCGAGCAGGGATCGGTCCGCCAGATCACCGACGCCGACGGCGGCCGCTTCGCCGCCCCCGGGTTCCCGATCCGCTTCGACGGCGTGCGGCCGGAGGCCGAGCTGACGCCGGCCCGGCTCGGTCAGCACAGCCGTGAGGTGCTGGCCGAGGTCGGCTACGACGAGGCCCAGATCGAGGCGCTGGTGGCGGCGGGCGTGGTCTCGGGCTGAGCGCGGAGCACAGCGAAGCTGCACGACCGGGGAGCGCCAGCGAGCCGGGCGTGGATGGGGTCTGGGGGCGCAGCCCCCAGAATGAGCACAGCGAAGCTGCACGACCGGGGAGCGCCAGCGAGCCGGGCGTGGATGGGGCCTGGGGGCGCAGCCCCCAGAATGAGCACAGCGAAGCGGCACGGCGCCGGCTGGCCACCTTGGCGACGATACGCTCGACGGCCGTGCTCGAGCGGGTGGTGAGGTCGCGTGCCCTGACCGCTGAGCAGCATGCGTGGCTGCTCGACGGCGAGCGGCGGTGGGGCGCGTTCGGCCGTCCGAGCTGTGTGTGGATGCGCGGCGACGCCGGGCTGCTCGGCTGGGGTGTGGCGGCGTGCGCCAACCCGGCCGGCCCGGCGCGCTTCGCGCTGGCCGAGGCGGGCTGGCGAGCGATCTGCGCCGGCCTCACGGTGGACGACGAGGTCGCGTCGTTCGGTTCGGGCCCGGTGGCGATGGTGAGCTTCGGCTTCGCCGACGACCCGGGCGAGTCGGTGCTCGTGCTGCCCGAGCGGCTGCTCGGCTGGCGGGGCGACCAGGCGTGGCTGACCACCGTGGGTGACGCCGACGCCGATCCCCCGCCCCTGCCCACGCTCGCACGGCCGGCGCCGGCGCCGGTGCGGGTGGCGCCGGCGCCCGGGCAGCTGGAGGCCTGGCGCCAGGCGGTGGCCGAGGCCGTGCGGCGCATCCGCGGCGGCGCGCTCGACAAGGTGGTGCTGGCACTGGCTCTCGAGACCCGCGCCGACGACGTCATCGACCCGTCGGTGCTGGCGCAGCGCCTCAGCGGCGCCTACCGGCAGTGCTACACGTTCCTGGTGGACGGGCTGGTGGGCGCCACCCCCGAGCTGCTCGTGCGCCGCTGCGGACCCCGCGTCGAGTCCCAGGTGCTGGCGGGCACGGCGCCTGTGGGCGGCTGCGCCGGCGGCGAGCTGCTGCGCTCGGCCAAGGATCGGGAGGAGCACCGCTACGCGGTCGAGTCGCTGGTCGACACCCTGGCGCCGCGCTGCGTCGGGCTGGAGGTGGGCCCGCCGCACCTGCTCAGCCTGCCCAACGTGGTGCACCTCGCCACCGACGTTGCGGGGCTGCTGCGCCAGCCGGCGTCGGTGCTCGAGCTGGCCGGGGCGCTGCACCCCACCGCCGCGGTGGGGGGCGCGCCGAGAGCGGCGGCGCTGGCGGCGATGGCCGAGCTCGAGCCGATCGACCGGCGCCGGTACGCCGCCCCCGTCGGCTGGGTGGACGCCGACGGCGACGGCGAGCTCGGCCTCGCGCTGCGCTGCGCCGAGGTGCGCGGCAGCACCGCCCGCCTCTACGCCGGGTGCGGCATCGTCGCCGGTTCCGACCCGGCCGAGGAGCTGGCCGAGGCGCTGGCCAAGCTGGCGCCGATGCGCGACGCGCTCGCCGGGAACGCCCTGCGCCTTGGGCCCGGCCCCTCAGAGAGCTGAGCGCAGCGCGGCCGCGCCCGCCGCGTGCAGCCGGTCGAACAGCTCTCGGTACCCGCCGGGCGGGACCACCGCCTCCAGCACGCTCAGACCTTGTGGCGGGCGGCGCAGCGCCGCGGCCAGCTCGCCCGGGCTCGCCACGCGCTCGTGGGGCACGCCGTGGGCTCGGGCCAGCGCGCCGAGGTCGAAGCCGGCATCGGTGCGAAAGACCCGCTCGAAGGCCTCGCGGTGAGGCGAACCGCCCTGCTCGAGCAGCTCGAAGATGGCGCCGCCTCGGTTGTTGACGGCCACCACCGTGAGGTCTGGCCGGGGCTCCGCCGGCCCGATCGCCAGGCCGTTCGAGTCGTGCAGCAGCGTGAGGTCGCCGAGCAGGCCGTAGGCGCCGCCGCCTCCGGCCCGCTGGTGGGCCAGCGCCGCCCCGACCGCGCTCGAGCAGAGCCCGTCCATGCCCGCCGCGCCCCGGTTTGCCAACACCGTGAGCCCCGTCCGGGGCTCGGCGGCGAGGAACCACGAACGGGGCGGGGTGGACGGACCGAGCACCACCAGCGCGGCGTCGGGCGCCGCGCGGCTGAGCGAACGCGCCACCTCGACCTCGGTGAGCAGGCCCTGCGAGGCCAGCGCGTCGAG
>JBJXGF010000147.1:0-10299 GCA_046153015.1 Acidimicrobiales bacterium
CCCAGGGAACCCCACACGCCAGCTTCACCGCGCCCGACAAGCCACTGCGGACGCCCTGACCCCAGAAACCACCCACCGCGACCGAACCAGCCAAACCCTCACAGCCGCCATGACCATTCGAGGCTAGCGTCTCGAGGTGTGTGAGTGCGTGCCGCGTAGCAGGGCGTGGCGCAAGGTCTCCGCGAACCACGCCACGAATTCGTCTGCCGACCACCCGCGGTCGGCGAGGAGCCAGCGGGGCTCGTAGGAGTTCAACGCCCACAGGATGTCGGCCGCTCGCTCAACGTCGAGGTCCTCCCGCAACCAGCCCGCGGCGCGCCAATGCTGGACCCAGAAGGCGCTTCCCTTGCGCCGCTCTTCGTGAATGGTGTTGACGAACGACATCAGTGAGGTGTCGGTGTCGCGGGAGCCCATGATCATGCGCACGAGCGGATCGGTACGGGCAGCGATGGTCTGGGCGAGCTTGGCGTACGCGGCGATCGCCTCCTCGCCCGAGGGCGCGTGAAGCACGGCGAGGGCCTCGGGGCGCTGTACGAGAGGCACGTCGTCGTCGTCGCCGGCGAGGGTGACGTCGTACACCGCCTTCAGGAGTCGCGCCTTGCTGCCAAGGGTCTTGTAGATGGTCTCTTGAGACACCCCCGCCTCGTCGGCCACGAGGCCGATCGTCGTGCCCGCGAACCCGCGGGCCAGAAACGATGCGCGAGCCGCGGCGAGGACGCGGACGCGCGTCTTGCCGGCTCTCGCAGCGCGAGCGCTGTTGTCGTAGGCCACACGACTCCCGTTGGAGAAAGAGGTTGCGCGCTTCTTACATACAGCTTACTGTATCCATTCATTCCAGTCCACTGTACCGAAAGAAGCTCCCATGCCCGCCACTCTTGCGCGCGCCGCTATCGCCGGCGTCGCCGAACGCTCGATCCACGCCACCCTCGGAGGGTCGCTCGCCGACCTCACTGCGCTCATCCACCCCGATGGCGTCAACCGCGAGGCCATCGCCGAGCCGCCCGCCACACGAGGCATCGGCCCTGCCGCGTTCCACGCGACCGGCGAGTGGCTCCGCGCCGCGTTCAGCCAGCTCGCCTGGACCACCGAGCGCACTGTCGTCGACGACGACCTCGTTGTGTCCTACGGGAAGCTGTCCGGCTGCCACACCGGTGACTTCGTTGTGTGGACGCCCGACGGTGGAGTCGAGCGGGCGTTCGCCCCCACCGGCGGGACGTTCTCCGTCCGTCAGGCCCACTTTCAGCGGATCATCGACGGACACGTCATCGAGCACTGGGCGGTTCGCGACGACCAGGGGATGGCGCTCCAGCTGGGCTGGATCCCGCCCACCCCTGGCTTCCTGCTCCGCTGCCGCCGGGCCACCAAACGGGCTCGCCGAGCTGCCCGTTCGTTGTCGTAGCGACGCTCCCTGCCCACCTTCTCGGGGCGCCTGAGCCCCGACAGCCGCGGTCGTGCGGTCGACCTCGGGTTGGCCACCTCGATCGTGCGGCTGCGAGCAGCGGCTCGGCGGTGTCGGCGAGGTTCAGCTGCAGCATGGCCCCGCCTCGCTGCCGGTCGCTGCGGCGGGGGCCGCCTCGGGCCCGGTGCAGCAGACCGTGTGGTCGCAGGCGGAGCTCTGGGCGGGGTCGTCGGCGAGGACGGTGTACAGCTCCCACGCGTTGAGGGGAACGTCGGGGGCGGTGACCCACACCTTGTCCTGGATGGCGTGGCAGCAGCGTTCCTGCTCGCTGACCCGGTGTTCGAGACCGGCTGCGGCCACACGGCGCGCCGCAGCGGCGACGTCGTCAGCGGTGGCGAGCTCGACGCCGAGGTGGTTCAGCGGCGAGGCGGCGTTGGGGTCTTCGAACAGCACGAGCTTGAGCGGCGGGTCGGCGACCGCGAAGTTGGCGTACCCCTCACGCTGTTTGGTGGGGGCGACGCCGAACAGCTTCTCGTAGAACCGGGTCGCGGCCGCCAGGTCGGCGACGTTGAGGGCGAGTTGGACACGGCTGGTCGACATCACAGTCTCCTCGGGTGGTCGCCCGCCCCGATTGGGCGGACACAGAAAAAGACGACTGCACCCGGCCGAAGACGCAAGTCTCGTCCCACTCCACCCGGGCGCGGGGGCCTCGGCTGGGGTGTCGATCTCCACGGTCATGAGCGGCTCCTCCCCTTCGCGGGAGATGACTCCCCCCTACTGACGAACGAAAACGGCGATGGACGCAACGGCTGTTCAGGTCGCCGTTCGTTGACCATCATTCGCTATTTCCGGTATCATCGAAACATGGTCGGACGCGCCGATCCCGACGCTGAGATCGCGAAGTACGCCGACGTGCTGGCCGCGATGGGTAACGAGTCACGGCTGCGGATCGTGCAGCTGCTGCTCGGCGCGCATCCCGACGGGCTGTTCGCCGGCGAGCTCGGCGAACAGCTCGGGATCGCACCCTCGACGCTGTCGCACCACCTCGACAAGCTCCGGGCCGAGTCGGTGCTGACCGTCGAGCGTCAAGGCACGTTCCTCCGCTACCGCGTCGACGCCGATGCGCTCTCGGGGCTGCTCCGCTTCCTGTGGTCGCAGTGCTGCACCGGGAACCCGATCGTCGATCCCGCCACCCTCACCCCAACAGCATCCACACGAACCGGACGACTCACCGCCGGAAAGGGGAAGCGAACATGACCACGCCCCCGGAGACCCCGCTCGATGCCCACGCGGCGAACGAGGTGCAGCAGCTGGTGAAGCAACGCTACGGCGCCGCGGCGCGACAGGTCGCGGCGGGTTGTTGCGGCGGAGCCGGCGCCGGGTGCGACCCGGTGTCGGGCAACCTCTACGACGACGGCGACGCGGCGGCGCTGCCCGTAGAAGCGCTGCAGGCGTCGCTCGGCTGCGGCAACCCGACCGCCCTCGCATCTCTCGCCCCCGGCGAGATCGTCCTCGACCTCGGCTCGGGCGGCGGTGTCGATGTGCTGCTCGCCGCTCGACGTGTGGGACCGACGGGCAAGGCATTCGGGCTCGACATGACCGACGAGATGCTCGCGCTCGCCGAGGAGAACAGGCGCAAGGCGGGGCTGACCAACGTCGAGTTCCTCCGTGGGGAGATCGAATCGATCCCCCTGCCCGACGAGAGCGTCGATGTCGTGATCTCGAACTGCGTGATCAACTTGTCTTTCGATAAGGACCGAGTGCTGCGCGAGTCGTGGCGCGTGCTGCGAAGCGGCGGGCGCTTCGCCATCTCAGACCTCGTCGTGCGCGGCGCGATCCCCGACGCGCTCCGCACCGACGCCGACGCATGGGCCGGCTGTCTCGCCGGCGCGCTCGAAGAGACCGAGTACCGGGAGAAGCTCGCGGCCGCCGGATTCAGTGACGTCGAGATCGTTCCCACACGCGTGTACTCGCGCGACGACGTCCACGCGTTCCTCAGCACAACCGGTCAAGACGCCGACCGCTACGCCGATGATCTGGCCGGCCGCGTCATGTCGGCGTTTGTGCGAGCGGTGAAGCGCGGGTGACACGACCGAGGCGCACCCAACGACGCGGTCCCGTCGCTCCAGGAGATCTGGGAGCGGCTGCGAGGCCGTGGGGCTGCGTGATCTCCGATGGGTTCAGCGCCGAAGCTCGGTCTGCAACGGCGCGGGGAAGCGGACCGTGAACCGGACGTCGCCGAGACGCTGCTCGAGGTCTCGAGCCGCTGCCGCGATGGCGGCCTCCTGGCGTGTGGGCACACGGCGCAGCAGCCGCCAGGCGACCTCCCCGCTGCGGCGCTGCACCCAGCCGCCAACGACGCGGCCGTCGGCCCAGACTGTCGGCCCACCGTTGCCGTTGCGGTCGAACACCGTCGCCGCGTCGGCCGGGTCGAGGTACCAATCGCGTTGCTTCCAGCCCATCGTCGTCGGATCCAGGCCGGGCAGCAGCGCCACCCAGCCCCCGTCGGCGTCCTCGCCGAGCGTGACCGGACCGTCGTCGCCCGCGGCGACATACGCGATGGTGCGGTCGCCGCCGGCTGCGGCCTCCACCTCGACCAGAACCGCGCCGCAGGCTTCCAACGCCTGCTTCGTGGTGGACACCGTCCACCCCGCCCACCAGCGCAGATCCTCTGCGGTTGCTGGTCCGAACGCCTGAAGGTAGCGGTCGGCCAGCTCCGCTTGGGCGGCCGCCGGATCGGCGCCGGTCAAGCTGAGGCCGTCCGGATGGTCGTACCACGACCCCGTGGTCACCCAACGGTACTGACCGTTGATCCACGAGCCGGTCGGGCGGGTTCGCAGCACTGCTCCTTCGAAGCCGAGCTGCAGCAACACTCGGGTGTGCGCCTGCACCGTCGCGGCGTAGCTCTTCCCCGCCGCCAGCTGCAGCCGCATCGTGAGCGCCGGGACGGCCTCACCGAGCCGGCGGGCCGTCGCCGGGCCCAGCCGTTCGAGCGCCGCGAGCGTTTCGCGGCGGGCGGACTCGAGCCAGGCGCTCCCGTCGGCAGCCACGCCCTGCGCTTCGAGCAGCTGCACCAGCCGGCGCTCCTCCGCGCCGGCCAGGCTGGCCGTCGCCGCGCCGTGGGCGACACGGGCGACCGGCGGCGTCATGACCCAGAGGGTGCGCCGCATCGCGTGGTGGCGCACCACGCGGCGTTCGTCGTAGAGCGCCGCCTCGACCGAACGGACGGACGGATCGCGCTGGCGGGCCTGCGCCGACAGGTGCACCGACACCGGGTCGCTCGAGTGCAACGCCACCAGCGCGTCGGCGATCGCGGCGACGTCGTCGCTGCGCAGGGCGGGCGTGAGCCGGTGACGCACGGCCAGCCGGGCGCGCCGCTCTGTGAGGTCGATCAAGCGTGCTGCCACGCCTGGCAGCTTCGCGCGCCGACCCAAGCCGTCCACACACGCGCCCGAGCGAGCAGGGGCCCCGCTATGCTCCACCCGAATTGCTTTCGATTAATCTGGAGGCTGACGTGACTGCGCAATTCGTGCTTTCGGCTGCTGTGAAACCGGGCCGTATGGGTGACGCGGCGAAGTGGGCGGCGAAAGCAAAACGGCTTTGTGCGCAGCACGGCGGGACGTTGCGCATCTTCTCGCTCCTGCCCGGAGGCGACCAGGCAGGGAGCGTGATGATCACCGTGGAGTTCGCGAACAATGCGGCGCTCGGGGCCTTCCTCGACGCCGGCGTTGGAAACGACCGCGAGCTCACGCTGGCCACGATGGAGACCCTCGGGGAGAGCTCGCCGTTCACCGATCACAACAATTACGTCCTGCAGGAGATCCCGTTGCGCTGACGCTCGCCGGGGCAGCGCCGCGCCTCTGGTCATGGCTACCCGGAACGGGACAGAGCGTGTGTGGGCGGACATCGCATCAACTCGAGCTTCGCGGAAAAAGGAAGAGGCGTTCTTCGGAGATGGACTTCCTGTCCTCGCGGGGCGCGCCATCGGCGCCCGAGACGACAGCCTCCAGTCAGCCGGCAGCCTCCGGTCAGCCGGTGCGGGCCAGCAGGATGCCCTCGCCGCCGGCGGCCCGCAGACCGTCGGTCCGTCCGGCGAGGTAACGCTCGGCCAGCTCGGCCGTCGGCACGTACTCGGCGTGGGCGAAGCCGGCCTCGCGCGCCAGGCTCAGGATCTCCTCCGGCGCGAAGAAGCTGATCCACGGCGTGCCCGAGGCGCGGGCGCCGCGCGCGGCCTGTTCGAGGCCGGGCCGCTCCGCCTCGTCGACGAGCTCGAAGGGGAGCATGCAGGTCATGGCGACGACCGAGCGCGGCGCCGGCGCGGCCGCCGTGGACTGGGCGGTGAGGTACATCGATACCCCGCTCGACGACACGAGGGCCCTCTGCGCAGGATCGAAGCCGGAGGCCAACAAGGCCTGCCACCAGTCGTCGCCGGCCTCGAAGTCCACCGGGATGAGGCGCAGATGCTCGGGGAGCCCGTAGCCGAGCTCTTCGAGGCGCCGGCGCTTGACGAGGAGGTCCTCCACGAAGCGCGTCCGGGCGACGATGGCGGCGCGATAGCCGCGAACGCCGATCGGGTGCATGTGTCCGGCCGGTCCCGCCAGCCAGGGGCCGGCGCAGCGAGGGCCAGACCGATCTCGTCCTCGATCAGGTGCGGCGGCGCGTCGAGCTCAACGTGCAGGGCGCGCAGAGCGCGGTGCGAACCGCGCTGCTGTCCGGCTCTACGTTGGTCGTGTTCTCGAGGCCTGCGGATCGTCGGCGGCGAGGACGGCGGCGACGGCTTCGGTGAACTCGGTCATCAGCGCCGGCGCGGCGGCGGCGGTGAAGGCGTCGGTCGACAGGATCACGGCGCAGACATCCTCGGCGGGGTCGACGAGCCAGCGGCTCCCCAGCCCACCGTCCCAGCCGAACGCGCCGGCGGACGGCCATCCCGACGGGGCCGCCTCACGGCGCACGCCGACCCCGAGCCCCCAACCGACCGCCGCGCCGTCGTCATCGATGCGGGCGAGCGACCGTTGGTCATCGGTCAGCTGGTCGGTGGTCAGCTCGTTGATCAGCTCCTCGGCGAGCACGCGACCGCCGGGCGCTGCACCGCCCGAGAGCAGCATCCGCCCGAACGCCACGAGATCCGCCGTGGTCGACACGAGGCCGGCGGCGCCCGAACGGAACCGCGGCGGGCTCGACCAGCGCCCCTCCGGCCCGTCCCAGATCACGAGCGCACCGTCGGCGCCGGCCATGCGGCAGGCCCCGAAGCGGGCGAGCTGATCGGGCCGCACCCAGAACCCCGTGTCGGTCACCCCGATAGGGGCGAACACGTCGCGAGCCAGCACGACATCGAGCGTCTCCCGCCGGACGCGTTCGATGAACACGCTCACGATGTCTGACCCGGTGTGGTAGCGCCAGCGGGTCCCCGGCTGGTCGGCGAGCGGGAGCCGCCCGAGCTGCGCCATGAACTCGTCGGGCTCGCACGCCGGCGGGGTGGGGCCGGGGCCGATCCCCCACTCCCACATCCGATCGAGCACCGGCTGGGGCGCAGCGAAGTCGAAGTCTATGCCCAGCCCGCACCGGAAGCTCAACAGGTCCCGGAGGGTGAGGGGCCGCTCGGCCGGCGTCGTCGCCTGGTCGAGCGGGCCGTGCGGGTCGGTCAACACCCGGCGGTTCGCCAGCTCCGGCAGCACGTCGTCGACCGGTTCGTCGAGGCCCGCCAGGCCCTCCTCGACCAGCGCCAGCGCGGCGACGGCGACGATCGGCTTGGAGACCGACGCGATGCGGAACACCCCGTCGACCGGCATCGGCCGTTCCCGCCGATCAGGGTCCAGCCAGCCAGCGGCGCCGGACGCGACTTCCGCTCCCACGCTCACCGCCCAGGCCAACCCGCCGACGCCGTCGCCCGCTGTCTGGGCGGCCATCTGCTCGCGCAGCCGATCGAACGCCGCTGCGCCGTGCGCTGTCGCCATGCCCCGACCCTACCCAGCCGGCCACCGAGCCGAGTCAGCGCCGGGCGCCGAAGGTGTTCCAGCTGGTGATGCTCGGCGCCGGGCGGCGGCGGGCGACGCCCCAGCGCCCGGTGGGCCGCCCGAGGGGCAGCAGGGCGGCGACCTCGTAGCGGTCGGGGACCGCGCACACGGCGCGCACCTCGTCCTCGTACACGCGGTAGACGGTGGTGAGCACGGTCCCCAGCCCATAGGCGCGGGCCGCCAGCGCCAGGTTCTGCACGGCCGGGTACACCGAGGCGTGGACCGGCCCCACGTCCATCGTCCCCTCGTCGTCGGTCACCGCCATCGAGATGCGGGGCACGAGCACCAGCACCAGCACGGGCACGGCGGCGAGGCTGCGGGCGAGGTGATCGGTGGCGGCCAGGTTCCTCGCCTGCGCTCGGGCCGCCTCGGGCGTCTTGGCCGGCGGGGTGATCTTGGCCACGGCCGGCTCGTAGCGCAGCCAGCTCCGCAGGTAGATCTCGCCGAGCGCGGCCCGCTTGTCGGGGTCGGTCACCACCAGGAACTGGTACGGCTGGATGTTGCCGCCGCTCGGCGCCTGCACGGCGGCGGCGAGGATCGCCTCCACCACCTCGGCCGACACCGGGTCGTCGCTGAAGCGGCGCATCGCCCTCGTGGTCATCAGCGCGTCGTACAGCTCGGCCAGGGCGGGCGCCGGGCTCACTTCGTCAGCCATGGTCCTCCTCGCGGTGGGCGCCGAGAGTCTGGCGCCGAGACCGCCGCCGGGCCGTCCCGAGGCGAGACGCCGCCTACTGGATGCGGAAGGACCAGGTGTAGGAGTCGACGAGCTCGGAGGGCGCCCCGAACGCCCGGGGTCCGGCGCCGTTCGACGGTGGCCGAGTGGGTCCCGGGGCGGAGCTCGACCAACGCATCGGCCGTGACCTCTCGCGGGTCGTAACGCAGCCTGCTGCGCGGCGCTGCGTCTCCGCGGGGATCGGGGCCTGCTGGTCGTCGGGCAAGGCCTGCGCCGTCACATCGACGCCATCGATCAGCAGGCGGAGCTCCTCGAGGGGACCGAGGGTGCGGGCGCCGACCTCGACGGCGCGCTCGGACGCGCTCTGCGCGTCCGGTGCGGGCTGCACCCGTTGGATCCAGCCCGGCAGGCTGGGGTGGCTGTAGTCGGCCGCGGAGGTAGGCGGGCTCGACGCGGCGTCGTCGGTCCCGCAGGCCCCGAGGACCAACGCGACCACCTGGTACGGCGCGTACCGGACCACCACGGCGGCCTGGGGCCTGTCGCCGCTCGCCGACCAGCACCTCGCCGGCGCGATCATGTGGGCGCCCGGCGGCGCCGCCTACCTCGCCGCGGCGCTGGCCCTGCTCGCCCGCTGGACCGCGGCGCCGGGCGAGGACGACCGGCCGGCGGCTACGGGTCCGCCCCGCCGAAGGCCGCGCCCGTCTCCTAGCGGGCGCCGCGGCGGGCCATCAGCCGGCGCCTGAGGGGCAAGCCGAACCACACCGCGAACACGAAGGCGGAGGACACCAGCACGACGACCAGCGACGCCAGGCCGCCGTACATCAGCTCCACGACCAGGCCGAAGCACGCCACCAGCGCCACGCCGAGCAGGGCGAGGCCCGTCAACGCCTGGCGAGCCGAGGTGCGCACCATGTGATCCTTGTCGTACGGGTAGCCCTGCACCCGGTGGTAGCCCGTCTCGGCGAGCAGGAACACGAGCGCCAGGGCCGCGCCCGAGAAGGCCACGAGGTAGAGGACTCGGCCGAGCCGGGTGAACTGCTCGAACTGGGTGGAGGTCGACACGGCGAGGAGGAAGCCGAACAGCACGGTCGTGCCGGGAAGCACCACCCGGATCTCCTGCAGCAGCTCCTGGAGCCGGCGGTCGGCCTCCTCGTCCGCTTCCTGGGCGGTCTCGGCGGGTCGCTCGCTGCTCCGGGTCGTCACGGCCGTCTCCTCCACCCCCGAGCCTCGCCGCCCGAGCGCCGTCGGCCGGATGCCCAGCGGGGCGCGCCGGCGGTGCAGGCTGAGATAGCCGAGGCCCTCGGCGCCGGCAACCAGGCGGCGGCGGGCGCCCCGGGCGATCAGGGCGAGCACGCCCGGACGGAGCTCGTGGCGGCGGCCCTCGACCACGAGCTCGCCGCGTCCGCTGCGGACGGCGATCAGCACGTCGACCTCGTCGTTCACGTGCTCGCCGATCTCGACGCCAGAGGCCAAGCGCACGAGGTTGCCGTCGAGGTCTCCGCCGTGAGGCAGGCTCCACACTGTCCCGCTCGCGCCGAGCTGGTCGACCACGGCCACGTCGACCACCAGCGCGGGGCCCCACGGCTCCCGCTCGCCGGCGCCGTCGTGCTCGTCGTTCTCGAAGAGATGCGCCCAGCACGCCGGGTCGCCGCCCTCCTCCCGTCCTGCGCCCACGTTGCCTCCCTCACCTGGCCGGCTGCGCCGTTCCCGCCCACGCCGGCGTTCACACCCCGGCGCCCACCATGGCACGCCCTAGCCTCGTGGGCATGACCCGCTCGAGCAGCGAGGCGGTCGGCGACGCCGAGCTGGATCGGCGCATCGACGAGCTCTATGCCGAGGCGCCCGAGGCGTTCGTGGCCGCCCGCGAGGCGCTGGTCAAGGCGTTGCGGGCCGAGAAGCGCCGGGCGGAGGCCGCCGAGGTGCACGCCCTGGCTCGCCCCACGCTCGCCGCGTGGGCCGCCGGACGCGCCGCGCTGGCCCGCCCGGACCTGCTGGCTGCGCTCAGCGCCGCCGGGGAGGCGCTGCGGGAGGCGCAGCGCCAGGCGTTGTCCGGCCGCGCAACGACGCTGCGCGCCTCGCAGGACGACCGCCGCGCCGCGGTGCGGGCGCTGACCCACGAGGCCCTCGAGCAGCTGCGGGGCCGGGGCCGCAACGCCGAGGCGGCCGCCGCGGGCGTCGAGGCCGTGATCGCCGCCGCCTCGCTCGACGAGGCG
>JBJXGF010000152.1:0-18408 GCA_046153015.1 Acidimicrobiales bacterium
ACCTTCACGGAGCCCTCCTGGCCTGCGAGACACGGATCTAGAGCACCCGTATTCTCCCAGCCCAGAAGGGCTTTTCCGCGGACTCCGACTCGATCGCATGACTACCGCCATGACCATTCGAGGCTAGTTGGCGCCAACAACGAGGGAAAGTCAAACATTCTTCGAGCGGCGATCGTCGCGACAACCCAAATGCTCGGAACAGAGGTGGCTGGCCCGGCTCGACGAAGAAGGGAAGCCACTTTCATTGAGTTTGTGGCACGACGAGACCTGCCGCACCAAAAGACAAGCGCCTCGCCCTCAGTTGAAATCAAGCTTCAACTCACCGATGCCGAGTGCGAGGCTTTTCATCAAGAGCTTGGACATAAGACAAACAACGAGCTGCGCTTCAAGATCGACTTCCTCAAGCCAGGCCCGGCCGGAGTCCGAGTTCTGAAGCAGCGCAGCGGAACGGCGCTTACTGACAAGAGCTCCGAGATCGCCGACTTCGTCCGCCAGAGGTTGCGGCTTGAGTACATACCGGCTGTTCGCACAGCTGAACAAGCGGTAGAAGTTGTCCAGCGTTTGGTCGCCGATCAGCTGCGCGTCTTACGACGGGACAAATCGTACATCGATGCGCTCAACAAACTACGGGAACTAGAGAAGCCGGTCCTTGCATCCATTGAATCGGATCTTGCAGAGTCACTCGCGGGGTTCTTGCCCGAGCTGAAGTCGATTGAGATCAAGCGGGCGGATGTAACGTTGGGACCTGTTGGCTCGTTTCTTGAGGTCGTCATGGATGATGGCGTGCCGACTGATCTCGCCGCCAAAGGTGACGGGGTGCAGAGTCTCGCGGCCATTGCGCTTGCGCGACGCGCCGCCTTACGAGTCAATGACGCTGACCATCATCTAATCCTGGCGATCGAGGAACCTGAAACCCACCTTCATCCCGCAGCGATCCGCCGGTTGCGTTCGGTGCTGCGCCACGTCTCCACGCAGCAGCAAGTTATCTTGACGACCCACAGCCCTCTCCTTATTGACACCGAGGTGCCAAGTACGAATATCGTCGTTGAGAACCAGTCCGCTCGGCCAGCCCGATCCGTTGCAGAGATTCGGGACTGCCTTGGCGTGACGGTCGCCGACAACTTGACATCCGCGCGACTCGTTGTCCTCGTGGAGGGTCCTGCGGATGCAGCTGTACTGAGCTCGCTCCTCGTATCTTCCTCGAATCGTCTCGCAGGCCTGATTGACTCTGGCGAGTTGCATCTGGAGCCTCTCGGTGGTGCGTCGAAGCTCTCTGCTCACGCGAGTGCACTGCGCGCGACCGCGTGTTCGATCTTCGCCGTGTTGGATGATGACCTGGAAGGTCGCCAAGCGATTGAGGCCGCTGCCAAGTCTGGCCGTATAGCACCCAGTGACTATCTTCTGCTCGGGCGGCCCGGAATGAAGGAAAGTGAACTTGAGGACCTGCTCTTGAGTAGCAGCTACGGCTCGGCCCTGGAAAGCGAATTCGCTGTCCAGCTAAACGTTGGTGCGCTCGGGAATGGCAAGGCCCGAAGTGGAGCGCCAAGCTTCAGCAGATGCTGCGAAGCCAGGGCAAGCTTGGCAATGAACGGGAATTGAGCATCGCCAAGAGCATCGTAGCGAAGGTGCTCGAAGCGAACGGCGAAGCGGCGTTGAACTCGGATGGAAGCTCAGTGATGAACCAGCTGGCGGAACTGCTGGAGAGGCGTCTGAGCTGATCGCGAGAGCCGTGAACTCGCCTGATGACATGCATGTGTCAGCGACGATGGCCCCTTCGTCGCTGACCTGATCGCCTTCACCTGCGTGGCGGAGGCGGGGTCACGGTGGAGCGCCCGGAGCCGTAGGCGAGGACGTACGACCTTGACGCTGGCGAGCACCGCAGCACCGACCTGGGTGTTGGGTCATCGTCCGATGCGGAGGGGTCTGCGGAGCTCGCTCTCTTGGCGTTGGGTTTCGAGGGCGGCTCGGGCGTGATCCCAGGCTTGCGCGGCGAGGTGGTCGCTGGGGCGCCTGCCGAGGGGGTGGCCGGTGGCTCCGTCGGTTGGTACGAGGCCGAGGAGATGCACGTAGCGATCTACGACGCGGTGGTGGCGATCGAGGGTGGGGCACGCTCGTTCCGCACCGCATCACAGCCGCGCCCGGTGCCTCGTCCGCCGCGGCTGCCGCGGCCGCCGCGCACCGGGTGTTGGTCGGTTTCCTGCCGGCGTCGAGTGCCACGTTCGACGCCGCGCTCACCGATTCACTGGCCGCGATTCCGGACGGCCAGGCCGAGATGGATGGCGTCGCAGCGGGCGAGGCGGCCGGATGGGGCACGCTTGCCTACCGGCTCGGCGACGGCTCGCAGAGCGGCGCACCGTTCCCGCTGCCCGAGCCCGGGCCGGGCGTGGGGGCACCGACACCGCCGGCGACCGGCGGGCTCACCCCCTGGCTCAAGGACGCCCGGCCGTACACGATGCGTTCGAACGACCAGTTCCGGCCGGACGGGCCGCCGCCGCTTCACAGCAAGCGGTACGAGCGTGCGCTCGACGAGGTGCGGCGCGTCGGTGGGACGACGTCGACGGAGCGGTCCGCAGCGCAGACCGAAGCGGCGCTGTTCTGGGGTGACCAGCCAATTGCCCAGGCCCAGCGGGCGTTGCGGGGCAAGGCGGCACAGCTCGACTCGGACATCGTGGCGACGGCCCGCCTCTACGCGGCTGTCCTCACGTCGCAGGCCGACGCGTTCATCGCGTGCTGGGATGCCAAGTACCACTACGTGTTCTGGCGGCCGTGGCAGTCGGTCCCGCAGATCGAGCCAGGCTGGACGCCGCTGCTGTCGACGCCGAACCATCCCGAGTACCCCTCCGCTCACGGTTGTGCCACCGGCGCCTTGGCGTGCACCTTGAGCGAGTTGCTCGGCACGGACACGATAAATCTCGCCGTCGACGCTGCCAACATCGGCGTCACGCATCACTTCGCGACGCGCGACGACCTCATCAGCGAGGTCGGCGACGCCCGCATACGGGGCGGTCTTCACTACCGCTTCTCGGTGGACGCGGGCGTCATCGCGGAGCGTGTGGTGCGCTTGAACCTCAGCCGGAACTTCCGGCTGAGCGGGCACCACGGGTAGCGGCGAGCAGCGCATCGACCGCTTGGCCGACCAGCTCCGCAGCGTCGGTGCGGCGCCCCGCGCCCAAGGTCGTCGAAGCGCTCCTGCCCGAGCTGCGAGCACGGTTCGGAGAGCTCAAGCGGTACCACCTTTGGCATCGGCTGCGGAAGCGACTGATGCCGCACCACCCACTATGCCGAGGATGGCGAGTGCGACACCAGCGAGTCGAGCCCGTCGGCCGGAACGGCGCGTCGTTGTTTGATTGATCGATGTGTTCATGTCTTTCTCCCCTTTTGGTCGTTGCTCCGGCATCTGCGGGTATCACCGCTGGCGTGAGAGGACGCCTCACGATGTGATTCGGCATCTCACCTGGCGCCACGTCGTGAAGCGCCTTTTCACGCGTTCAGGGTTGCCACCAACCGGCAACTACCCGAGGAGGACCGTCATGAACACCGCCACCGCCAAGACCGTCGTCGTCACTGGAGCCAGTAAAGGCCTCGGCGCCGCCATCTCGGCACGACTCGCCAGCGAGGGCTTCACCGTGTTCGCCGCCGCCCGGCAACCCGCCGAGACCACCCACCCGAACATGATCCCCGTCGCGCTCGATGTCACCGACCGCCGGTCGCTGGCGGCAGCGGCAGACACCGTCGCACGCGCCGTTGGCGGCCTCGGGGTGTTCGCGCTGGTCAACAACGCCGCCGTCCTGGAGGCCGGACCGCTCGAACTGGCCGACGCAGCACAAATCGACCGCCACCTCCGGACGAACGTCGGCGGTCCGCTCGCAGCGACCCAGGCGTTCTTGCCACTGCTGCGGGCAGCGGGGGGTCGGATCGTGAACGTCAGCTCGATCAACGCCCAGCTACCGCTGCCGTTTTGGGGCCTGTACAGCGCCAGCAAGGCGGCGCTCGTCGCGCTCTCCGATGCGCTGCGCTGCGAGCTTGCCCCACAGGGGATCGGCGTGAGCGTGTTGACGCTCGGTGCCTTCGCCACCGACATTCGCCGCCGGGCACTCACTGCCTGGCCGGAATCGGGGCCCTACGCCGCCGCCCGGGCGGCCAGCGAAGCGCTCGTAGCCGCGCTCGACGGCACCGCAGCGGACCCGACCTTGGTCAGCGACGTCGTGTTCGACGTCTTGTCGTGCCCGCAAGCGCCCGCCCACCGTGTCGTCGGCGAAGGAGTGGAGGATCTGTTGGCGCTCGCATCCCAGCCGCCGGAGGTGCGCGACGCCGCGCTGAGCCAGCTACTCGCGGCGCCTGTCAACTGAGGCGGGACGAGCGGCGACGCTCGACCGCCCGAAGTACGCTCGCGCGATGTGAGGCCCATCGGCCGTGACCGCGAGCTGACCGACATCGCCGCCCGGATCGGCGACGGACGCCGATTGGTGACCGTCCTCGGTCCCGGCGGCATCGGCAAGACCACCGTCGCCAGAGCCGCACACAGCGACCTAGCGGGCTCCGGCGCGGGGAAGCTCGTCGTCGACCTGACCCGGGTCGAGCGCGCCAACGCCGTTCCGGGAACGATCGCCGCCCAGCTCGGCTACCCGTCGTTCGACGCGGTGTTGGGCTCGCCGGGCCTGGCCGACGCGGCAGTGCTCGTCGACAATTGCGAGCACGTCCTCGACCAGGTCGCCGATGCGGTGACCGCGCTGCTCGAGACCTGCCCGACGTTGGCCGTGCTGGCCACCAGCCGCGCGCCGCTGACGATCCCGGGCGAATCGATCGTGTTGCTAGCGCCCCTTGATGTGCCGGCGGCGGGCCACGCCGATCCTTCCTCCGCGTCGGTCCGTCTGTTCTGTGAACGCGCCCGCGATGCCGGCATCGAGATCGCCCCGCGCGACCTCGACATCGTCGCCGGGATCTGCCGCCGGCTCGACGGCATGCCCCTCCCGATCGAGCTGGCCGCCACCCGTGCCCGCACGATGAGCCCGGCCGACATCCTGGCGAACCTCGACGCCGGCATCGGGATCCTCGAGCGCTCCCGCTACCGAGGCGTCCCCCGCCATCGCAGCGTGCGCGACACGATCGAGTGGTCGGTCCAACTCCTCGACGACATCGACCGTGACGCCTTCCGGCGCCTCGGCGCCATCCCCGGCCGCTTCGAGCTCGACCTCGCAGCGGCGCTGCTCGCAGCGACCCCCCAGGAGACCAACCAGCGGATCGAACGGCTCGTCGACACTTCGCTCGTCGTGGTGGACCGCACCAACGCAACGACGACCTACCGCCTGCTCGAACCGGTCCGCGCCGTCGCTTCGGAGCTCCTCCGCGAGCGCGGTGAGCTCGTCGACACCCGTGAGCGCCTCGTCGGTTTCGTCGACGCCTACGTGACCGAGACGCTCGAGTTCGCCAGCCGGGTCTGGACGGCAGACCTGCTCCCGACGCTGATGCGGCGATTCGAGTTGATCGACGTTGCGCTGCGCCACTGCCTCCACCACGACGACGACCCCGCCCGCGCTCAACGGCTGTATCTGCCGCTGTGGGGCGCAGTGCATCAAGGCCGCGTCGACGACGTGTTGTCGCTCGGCGAAGCGGTCATGGGGCGCTGGTCTGGAGCCGATGGTGAGCGGACCGTCGACGCTGTTGCGACCTACGCCATGGGCAAGCTGCTGTGCGGCCAGAGCGATGAGGCCGAACAGCTCGCCGCGAAGGCGTTGGCGCGCTGCGGGCCGAAGGACGCCGGGGCGCTCTGGCTGCGGCGGGTATGCGCCTTCGCGGCCCGTTCCCGCGGTGACCACGAGCGTTCAGCGGAGCTCCTGTCGGAGGTCGCCGTGCAGGCGAACCAGCTCGGGGCGCACACCTACGACCTGGAAAGTCGAGCGTATCGCGCCCAGGATCTCGCCGTACTCGGACGCACCACGGAGGCGCTCACGGCGCTCGCCGATGTCATCGCGTCCGCCATCGAGCGGGGCTCGATCCTCAACGAGCTCGCTGCGCTCACCATGCGGGCGTCGATCCTCGCCGATCAGCCCGATGAGCTCGCGGTCGCAGAAGGACGCGCCGTCGCGGCCGGCGCCCTCGCCAGGTCCGAGGCGATCGACTACCCGTTCGGGGTCAGTTGCAGCCTCCAAACCCTCATCGTGTGCGACCTCGCCGCAGGCGCGATTCCGGAGGCAGCTCGCTGCGCCCAACGCCTGCTCGGCGTGTTCGGTCGCGCCGGTCTGGGCGACGTCCGCCGCGCACTCGACCTCGCTGCGGCCGTCGCCCACCGTGCCGGGCACCCCGCGGCGGGTGAGCTCGCCGCGACCGCCAGTCGTTTTCCCGACACCAACCCGCTCATCGTCCATCTCGACCTGCCCGACCTGGATGGCACCTGCGCGGTGCTCGACCGCCTCGCCGCGAGCAGAGTCGCGTCCGCAGCCCTCGCCGAGATCGCAGCCGGGGCCACCGCCGCCCGCCCCGAAGCCGGTGTTACCCCGGCCGCCGCCGCGTCGGCACGGTTCATCCGAGTCGGCGAGCTCTTGGAAGTCAGCTTCGCTGGCACGACGAGCCACGTAGCTCCGACCAAGGGCATGGACGATCTCGCCGTCCTGCTCCGCAACCCCGGCCGCGATATCCACTGCGTCGACCTCGCCAGCGCCTCCGTCGATACGCCGAGCACCGGCGAGGTCATCGACGCGGTCGCCCGGCGCCAGTACGAGGCGCGCATCCGCGACCTCCAAGCCGATATCGACGAAGCCGACGCCAACAACGACCCAGTTCGCTCCGAGCGAGCCCAGGCCGAGCTCGACGCCATCGTCGACCACCTCAGCGCGGCCCTGGGTCTCAACGGCAAGACCCGTAAGCAGGGTGGCACCGCCGAACGCGCCCGCTCGACGGTTACCCACCGTATCCGCAGCGCGATCGGACGCATCGGCGAACTCAATCCGCTGTTGGGCCGCCACCTCGAGAACTCCGTCACCACCGGCACTTACTGCACTTACCAGCCCGAACAACGCGTCGACTGGCTGACCTGACGGGGCAGCTGGTGATCCTCGCTAGCGTGCGCGGCCACTTCCCGATTCGGTGGAGCAGAAGCAAATCCCGTATCTCAAGGTCGGCCACTTTGTCAGGTTCGACCCCGAAGAGGTCGTAGATGGCTGGACGAACAGAAGATCGAGACGCGCGCCCAGCGATAGCGGTTGACGGTTGAGGTCCTAGGCGCAGGAACGCAAGCCGCCTCCCGGCCGGCCGAGCTGGCTGTCTCTCCGGCGGCATCCAGGTTCAAGCATCGGTGATGGTTGCCTCTGTCCGTCCGGCGACTGGCGTGTCGAGCCATTGTGGGCGGACGTCGGCTAGTCGTGGCTCGCTCCCTGCTCCATACCGGAGCAGCGGTGGTGCTCGCGGGGACTCAACCCTTTGTCAGTTTGGGGTCAGGGGTCGAGCTGCGTGGCTGCGTAGAGGGTTGCGATGGCGGCGGCGGTACGGCGTTCTTCGTGTGAGGTGAGCCGGATGCCGCGCGGGGCGATCAGGAAGCTGCCGGCGCGTTGGCCTCGGGCGATGGCGGGGAGCTCGAGGCGTGAGGGGAGGCGGGCTCGGTCGGGGTTGAGGCGCCTGAGGTAGCCCATCGTGTCACCGGAGGGCAGGAGGATGGGTGTGTCGTCTTGCGAGGCAGGCCCGGGTTTCCAGGTGCAGTCCGAGAGGTCGAGGAGAGCGGTGAGGTGCTGGCAGGCGGCTGCGGTGAGGTGCTCGTCGGGTGGGGCGTCGGCGGCGGTGCTCGCGAAGTCGATGAGGTGGTCGAGTTCGGCTTTGCGGGTTGTGGCGTTGGCTTGGAGGCGAATGCCTCGGCTGGCGAGGACACCGGCGACGAGCCCGACGACGAGGAGGGTGAGCGTGGTGACCGCTTCGTCGTTGTCGTGGATGGCGAGGCTGTAGTGGGGTTGGGTGAGGAAGAAGTCGTAGGCCGCGGCCGCGGTGGTCGCGGCGGTGACGGCGGGGCCGGCGGCGCTGAACGCGGCGATGATGATGACGCAGGCGAGCAGCACGACTGCGATGGTGGGGCCGTGGTCCGAGCGGAGCGGGATGGACGCGACGCAAATCCCGATGGGCAGAGCGATCGCTGCGACATAGGCCAGCACCTTGCGCCAATGAGGTAGCCGGGCCCGTTCGCCGGGTTCGAACGTCTCAGGTCGATGGCGGGGCCGGCGTGCCGGGCGGGGGATGGTCGAGGTCATTGGTGCCTCCGCTGCGTTCGGGGGTGCTTTGGGTTGTGATGGCTGGCGGATCGCCTGATCGAGGGAGCGGGTTGCGCCGTGCAGCGATCCCGCCCGCCGGTCGTTGGGGTCTGCGTCCGTTGCGTGGCGAGCGGTCCGTGGTCGGCCGGGTTGGTCATGGTGTGCCCGTTGGGGGATGGAAGCGGTAGCCCATGCCGGGTTCGGTGAGGAAGTAGCGGGGCTGGCCTTGTTCGGGTTCGAGCTTGCGGCGGATGTGGGCGAGGTGGACGCGCAGGTAGTTGGTTTCGTCGCCGTATTGCGGGCCCCATACTTCTTGCAGCAGCTGGCGTTGGGTGACGAGCTTGTCGGGGTGGCGGACGAGGATCTCGACGATGCCCCACTCGGTGGGCGTGAGGCGTATCTCGTGGCCGTTGCGGGTGACGGTCTTGGCGGCGAGGTCGACGACGAAGTCGGGGGTGGAGATGATGGCGGCCTCTTCGGCCGGCGCGACCCGTCGGAGTGCGGCGCGGAGGCGGGCGAAGAGTTCGTCCATTCCGAAGGGTTTGGTGACGTAGTCGTCGGCGCCGGCGTCGAGGGCGGCGACCTTGTCGCGTTCGGCGCCGCGGGCGGACAGGATGATGATCGGCACGCGGGTCCAGCCTCGTAGGCCGTGTATGACGTCGATGCCGCTCATGCCGGGGAGCCCGAGGTCGAGTATGACGGCGTCGGGGTGGTGTTTGGCGGCGAGGCGAAGGGCGTCTTCTCCGGTTGGCGCGGCGTCGGGCTGGTAGCCGCGAGCGCGCAGGTTGGCGGTCAGGGCGCGAAGGATGGGCAGCTCGTCGTCGACCACGAGCACCCGGGCGGTGGTCATGTCGTGATGTCCAGTTCGACGACCATGGTCGTGCCGCCGCCGGGGGTGTCTTCCACGGTGAGCTCGCCGCCCATGGCGCGGGTGAACCCGCGGGCCACGGCGAGTCCGAGACCGACACCGGCGCCGAGGCGGGGCGTGGCGTCGTCGAGCCGCTGGAACGGCTGGAAGATCAGGTCGCGTTGGTGCGGCCGGATGCCGAGGCCCCGGTCGACCACACGCAGCAGCACGTGGCCGCCGGTGGCTCCTGCTTCGACGTGGACGGGGCAGTCGCTGTGGCCGTGCGTGATGGCGTTGTCGACGAGGTTGGCGACGACGCGCTCGAGCAGTGCGGGGTCGGCCTCGACGGGAGGACAGGATTCGGGCACGTCGATGACAACCTGGCGGGCGCGTTGACCGAGGCCGGCGATGGCGGCGGGGACGACTTCGTCCAGGCTGGTCGGCCGGAGGGTGGGGGCGACGGCGTCGGCGTGGATGCGGGACATGTCGAGGAGGTTGTCGACGAGGTTGGTGAGCCGGTCGGTCTCGTCTTCGACGGTCTCGAGGAACTCGGCGGCTTCCTCGGGTGTCCAGGACACGTCGGGTTGGCGCAGGCTGTTGACGGACGCCTTGATGCCGGCGAGGGGGGTGCGGAGGTCGTGTGACACCGCCTGGAGCAGGGCGCTGCGCAGCTCGTTGGCTTCGGCCAGGGCCGCGGACTGCGCTGCTTGTTGGTGGAGCTGTCGCCGGTCGAGCGCGGCCGACAGGTTCGCTGCGAACGCGTTGAGCACGCGTCGATCCTCGGCGGCGAGCTGGCCGCCAGACAACGCGAGCATCAGTTCGGCGCCGACGGCGTGTGTTTCGTCGGCGGCGGTTGGATCGTTGACGGTGACGCCGTCGCCGGCCTCGACCGTCCACCTTGCGCCGGAGCGCCGCAGGAGGGTGACACCGGCGAGCGTGAACGATCGACGCAGGTGCGACAGGAGTGTCGGCAGCGGGTCGGGTTCGACGACGCCGCTGGCCAGGCTCGACAGGGTTCGGGCTTCGGCGCTGGCGCGTGCGGCCTCGGCGCTTCGGCGGGTCGCGACGGCGACGAGGCCGCTGACGATGCTGGCGGTGACGAGGTAGGCGATGAGGGCGAGCACGTTCTCGCCTTCGGCGACGGTCCACGTGTGGATGGGCGGGGTGAAGTACCAGTTGACCAGCAGGAAGCCGCCGAGCGCGGCGACCAGCGCCGGGGCGATGCCTCCGATTGCCGACGCGACGACGACGAAGAGCAGGTACAGCACGATGACCGTCGGTAGGCCGATGTCATCGCGCAATCGGGTGAGTACCAGGGTGAGCAGCGGCAGCCCGCCAAGGGTGAACCCCCAGCCGATGGCTCGCCGGCGCGGCGCCAGCGGCGCGCGTCGCCGCCGCAGGCGCGGGAGGGCGACCTCGGCCGGTGACGGCTCGTGGGAGATGACATGGACGTCGATGGGCCCCGAGAGGCGCACGACGCGGTTGATGACCGACCCGCGGGTGAGCTCGTGCCAGCGGCTCCGGCGGCTGCTGCCCAAAATGATCTGGGTGGCGTGCTCGGCGCGGGCGAAGTCGATCAAGGCGGCGGCGACATCGCCGCCGGCGGTCTCGTGGAACTCACCCCCGACCTCTTCGAGGAGCTTGCGGTGGGCCCCGAGCAAGTCTGTGGGCGGCCGGGCGAGCCCTTCCTGGCTGCGGACGTGCACCCCGAGGAGCTGGCCGTGCGCGCGTTGGGCGATGCGGGCGGCGCGACGGATGAGGTCCTCGGAGCCGGGGGCCCCGGTGAGCGCGACGACGACTCGTTCCCGGGTTTCCCACGGCTCGCTGATCCCGTGCCGCTCGCGGTAGTCCTCGAGGGCGACCTCGACCTGGTCGGCGACCCACAGCAGGGCGAGCTCGCGCAGCGCGGCGAGGTTGCCTTCGCGGAAGTAGTTCGTGAGCGCAGCGTCGACCTTCTCGGCCGCGTAGATGTTCCCATGCGCCATCCGCCGCCGCAGCGCCTCAGGGGTCATGTCGACGAGCTCGACCTGATCGGCGGCGCGCACGATCACGTCGGGAATCGTTTCACGCTGGGCGATGCCGGTGATGCGCTCGACGACGTCGTTGATCGATTCGAGGTGCTGGATGTTGACCGTGGAGATCACGGTGATGCCGGCGTCGAGCAGCTCGTTGACGTCCTGCCAGCGCTTGGGGTTGCGCGAGCCCGCCACGTTGGTGTGGGCGAGCTCGTCGACGAGGACGACCGCCGGTCTGCGGGCCAGGACAGTGTCGAGGTCCATCTCCTCGAACGTCGTGCCCCGGTAGTCGAGCTGGCGGCGCGGGATGACCTCGAGGTCGCCGATCTGCTCGGCGGTGCGCACCCTGCCGTGGGTCTCGACGTAGCCGACGACGACATCGGCGCCGCGGTCGCGTCGACGCCGACCTTCGTTGAGCATGGCGAAGGTCTTGCCCACCCCGGGGGCAGCGCCCAGGTAAACGCGCAACGTGCCGCGAGCCACGCCCCTCAGTCTCCGCTACCCGGCCCGGTCGAGGGCGAGATTCAGCTCCAGCACGTTCACCGCTTCCTCACCCAGGAACCCGAGCACCCGCCGGGACCTGTGCGCCTCGACGAGGCGGAGGACGTCCTCGACGGCCAGGGCGCGGGCGACGGCGACCCGAGAGGCCTGAAGCCGGGCGTTCGCCACCGAGATGTGCGGGTCGAGACCCGAGCCCGACGCGGTGACCGCGTCGACGGGAACCTCGACGTCACGGTCGAGCCCGTTGAGGTCTCGATAGGCGTCCACCCGCTCGGCGACCGCATCGAGGAGCACGTCGTTGGTGGGCCCCAAGTTCGACGCCGAACTGGCCATGCCGTCGTAGCCATCCCCGGCAGCCGACGGCCGTGGGTGGAACCATTCGTCGCCCTCGAACCGCTGGCCGATCAGCTTCGATCCGACCACTTGGCCGTCGCGTTCGACGAGCGAACCGTCCGCCTTGTCACCGAACGCGAGCTGCGCCACGACGGTGACCGCGAGCGGATAGACGAGACCGCACAGCACCGTGAACACCAACAGCGCCCGCAGTGCAGCCACGAGTTGAGCGCGCATGTCAGCTCACCCCCACTGCGGTGATGACGAGGTCGATGGCTTTGATGCCGACGAACGGCACGACGAGCCCCCCGAGGCCGTAGATCAGCAGGTTGCGGCGCAACACCTGCGCGGCGCTCGCCGCCCGGAACCGCACGCCCCGCAACGCCAGCGGGATGAGGGCGACGATGACGAGCGCGTTGAAGATCACCGCGGAGAGGATCGCCGAGCGAGGCGACTCCAGGTTCATGACGTTGAGCCGGTCGAGCTGGGGGAACACGCCGAGGAACATCGCCGGGATGATGGCGAAGTACTTGGCCACGTCGTTGGCGATCGAGAACGTGGTAAGCGAACCGCGGGTGATCAACAGCTGCTTGCCGACCTCGACGACCTCGATCAGCTTGGTCGGGTTGGAGTCGAGGTCGATCATGTTCCCCGCCTCCTTCGCGGCCTGGGTGCCCGTGTTCATGGCGACGCCGACGTCGGCCTGGGCGAGCGCGGGGGCGTCGTTGGTGCCGTCACCGGTCATCGCCACCAGCCGCCCGCCGGCCTGTTCTCGGCGGATGAGCGCCATCTTGTCCTCGGGCGTCGCCTCGGCGAGGAAGTCGTCGACGCCGGCCTCATCGGCGATGGCCTTGGCGGTGAGCGGGTTGTCGCCGGTGATCATCACCGTGCGGATCCCCATCGCGCGTAGCTGGTCGAACCGCTCCCGCATCCCCGACTTCACGATGTCCTTGAGTTGGATGACGCCGAGCACCCGCACGGCCCCCGCCCCGGCGCTATCGGCCTCGGCCACCACGAGGGGGGTGCCGCCTTCGGTGGCGATGCCTTGGGCGATGGTGTCCATCGCATCCGGTGCGGTCCCGCCCTCGGCGAGGACCCACTTTGCGGACCGAGTCGGCCGCGCCCTTGCGGACGCGGCGACCGTCGAGGTCGACGCCGCTCATGCGGGTCTGAGCGGTGAACGGCGCCAGCGTCGCGTCGCCCAAAGACCTGGTGCGTAGCCCGTGGTCTTTCTCGGCGAGGGCGACGATGGAGCGGCCCTCGGGGGTCTCATCCGCGAGGCTCGACAGCAACGCCGCGTCAGCCAGCTCGTGCACAGGCACACCGGGCAGGGGCAGAAACGCCGTGGCTTGCCGATTGCCGAGGGTGATCGTGCCGGTCTTGTCGAGCAGCAGCGTGGCGACGTCACCGGCCGCTTCGACGGCGCGGCCGCTCATGGCGAGCACGTTGCGTTGCACCATGCGGTCCATGCCGGCGATGCCGATGGCGGAGAGGAGCGCGCCGATGGTCGTGGGGATGAGGCAGACCAGCAACGCCACGAGGACAAGAACATCCTGCTCCGCCCCCGAGTAGATGGCGAAGGGCTGCAGGGTCACCACGGCGAGCAGGAAGATGATGGTGAGGCCGGCGAGCAGGATGTTGAGGGCGATCTCGTTCGGCGTCTTCTGCCGCGCCGCGCCCTCGACCAGGGCGATCATGCGGTCGAGGAACGTCTCGCCCGGCTTGGCGGTGATCTCGACGACGATCCGGTCCGACAACACCTTGGTGCCCCCTGTCACCGCGGAACGGTCTCCGCCGGACTCGCGGATCACCGGCGCCGACTCGCCGGTGATGGCCGACTCGTCGACACTGGCGATGCCCTCCACGACCGTCCCGTCGCTAGGGATCACATCGCCCGGCTCGCACACCACCCGATCGCCGATCTCCAGCAGCGAGCTCGCCACGTCCCCGACGGCGCCATCGGGGCCGGCCCGGTGGGCAAGGGTGTCGGTCCGGGCGGCACGCAGGGTGTCCGCCTGGGCCTTGCCCCGCCCCTCGGCGACGGCTTCGGCGAAGTTCGCGAACAACACCGTGAACCACAGCCACACCGCAAGCAGACCGGCGAACACGTTCTCCTCGGCGGTCGAGGACGCCGCATCGCGCACGAACAGCAACGTGGTGAGCACGCTGCCCAACGCCACGACGAACATCACCGGGTTGCGGACCATGACCCGGGGATCGAGCTTCACGACGCTGTCACGCAGCGCGCGCCGCACGATCGCCGGCTCCAGAAGCGACCGCGCCCCGGCCGGCCGGATACGGGCCTTGGCAACCGGCGAACCCAGCCGCGCTGCGCGCTCCTGGACGCTCATAGCCCCAACCCCTCCACGAGCGGTCCCAACGCCAACGCGGGGAAGAACGTCAACCCCACCGCAATCACGACGACGCCGACGAGCAACCCGGCGAACAGTGGTGTGTCGGTCGGCAACGTCCCGGCCGACGGCGGCGCCGGCTGCTTCGCCGCCAACGACCCGGCGATAGCGAGCACCGGGACGATCAACAGGAACCGGCCGGCAAGCATCGCCACCCCGAGGGTCGTCGCATACCAGTCGGTCGCCGCGTTCAACCCGCCGAACGCGGAGCCGTTGTTGTTCGCCGCGGACGTGAACGCGTAGACGATCTCGGACAGGCCGTGCGGCCCGTCGTTGAGGATCGACGACTTCGCCGAGCCCATCAACACCGAGATCCCGCTGAAGACGAGCACGGCGACCGGCGCGGCGACGATGTAGAGCACCACGAGCTTCATCTCCGCGGCCTGGATCTTCTTGCCGAGAAACTCCGGCGTCCGCCCCACCATGAGCCCGGCGATGAACACGGCCAGCAGCGCGAACACCAACATCCCGTAGAGACCGGCGCCGACCCCGCCCGGCGACACCTCGCCGAGCATCATGTTCACCAGCGGCACCGCCCCGCCGCCCGGGGTGAAGCTATCGTGCGCCGCGTTGACCGCACCGGTGGACGTGCCCGTGGTGGTCGCCGCATACAGACCAGACGCAGCCGCGCCGAAACGCACCTCCTTGCCCTCCATGTTCCCCGCCGCCTCGGCGACGCCCCGGTCGTGCAGGAGGGGGTTGCCGTTCGTCTCGAAGGCCATAGCGACCACGGCCGAGCTGGCCCAGAGCGCGAACATCGCCGCGAACACGGCCCAGCCTTGGCGGCGGCTCCTCGCCAGCGTCCCGAACGTGTAGGTCAGAGCGAACGGGATCACCAGGATCAGGAACATCTGCAGCAGGTTCGTGACGGCGTTGGGGTTCTCGAACGGGTGCGCCGAGTTGGCGTTGTAGAACCCGCCCCCGTTCGTGCCGAGCTCCTTGATCGACTCTTGCGACGCCACCGGCCCCCCGGGGATCACCTGCGCGGCGCCGTCGAGCGTTGTCGCGTCGGCGCCACCGGAGAAGTTCTGCACCACGCCCTGGCTGACAAGCACGACCGCGGCGACGAACGCCATCGGCGCCAGCACCCGGGTGACCGCACGAGTCAGATCCACCCAGAAGTTGCCGATCGTCGCCGACCGCCGCCGCACCAGCCCCCGCGCCAAGGCGATCGCCACCGCAATGCCGACAGCGGCGGACACGAAGTTCTGCACCGCCAGACCGACCATTTGCGTGAGGTGGCTCATGGTCGACTCGCCGCTGTAGCTCTGCCAGTTCGTGTTCGTCACGAAGCTGACCGCAGTGTTGAACGCGATCGACGGGGACACGCCCTCGACGCCGGTCGGGTTGCCCGGCAGCGACCCCTGCACCCGCTGCAACACGTACAGCGCTACAACGGAGACGGCGCTGAACGCCAGGACCGAGCGGGCGTAGATCGTCCAGCGCTGCTCCTGGGCCGGATCGGCACCGACCACCCGGTACACCAGCCGCTCCACCGGCCCGAACACACGGTCACCCGGCGCCCGCCCGCCCCCAAACACCTTCGCGAGATAGCCCCCCAGCACCGGCGTGGCCACGACGATCAACCCGGCCAAGACGCCGACGAGCACCCAGTCGCCGGCCCGCATCACAACTTCTCCGGGAACAGCAAGGCCACGACGAGATACACCGCCACCACAACGGCGAGCACCAGCCCGACGACATTGTCCGCGCTCACGCCGCCACCTCCCGCTCGCCGGTGGCCGGGTCGAGATCGGCTAGGTCGGCTGGCGCTTGCGTGCCAACCACCGACGCGCACGCCCGCACGTAAACGGTCGCCAACCCGAAGAACGCGATGACCACCATGACGAACACAACGTCACGCATCAGGAGCGTCCAAGCCGTCAACGCGCAGCCGGCACCAGGGGTTCACGACGACCGAGCTGCCGTGCCGGGTTCCGACAATTCTCGCGGCCGTCAACTCGCGGCCGACATCGATCCCGCCGATGTGACACCGACCCAGGAACGCGAGGCACAGGTTCCCGTGGCATCCGACAGCGTCACCTCCAGGACCGGGCCACCCACCCACCGAGCCACTCGCAAACTGCGAACGACCCCCCGCACAACGACCCGTGAACGAGCCGGCGCCTCCGCGATCCGGTGTGACCGCACCGGCGCTTACGAATGGATCGACCCGCGCCGACCACTCCCGGCTCGGCACGAACTGGGCGGGCGCCGTCCTGCGGCAGGAGAGGGTTGGCGTCATCACTGACATCAACACCGGTTTTACCGAGCGCGACTCCGCCGGCGGGTTCTCTTAGCGGGCTGTTAGCGCGCGGCGCCGAACCCTTATCGACCCTGCAGCGCTCACGGACCGCGTGACGGGTGGACGAGCGCGTTGACGGCCATCCCGGAGCCGACAAGCCCGACCAGTGCCCTCCCGCGCTTGCAGTCGCCGAGAAGTCAGCCCGCGCCGTCGCGAGCCCCAACACCGCCATCCCGAGCGCCCACTTCGCCCTCAAGGTCATGGCGGCTCCTCCACTGTCATGATCCGTCGCGTCGGACAACCGGCCCTAGGGTCAAACGACCCTGTGGCCGTCTGACCAAGTCGACCCGGTGGGGTCAGGCTGATCGTGCGGGAAAGGAAGCTGTGTCACAGCGAGGTATGCAGCCGGTGCTCCTTCGCGACGTGGTCGCCGGGTTCGAGGGCAAGTGGGTCGCGTTGAAGGGCCGCCGGGTCGTTGAGGTCGGTGGCACCGCCGAAGCGGTGTACACGGCGTTGCGCGACAGCGGCGTTGCCGGGGCGACGATCATGCGCGTGCCCGCTATCGGCGAGCCGGAGCTCCTCGGCCTGGGCTGACTCGACGAACGAGCGTCGCTCTACCCTGCGGTCGAGAAACCTCCAGCGTCAGCACTTCCTCGCCGACTGGTAGTTGCAGATATTGCAGTCGGTGGTAGTCTCCGGGCGTGGCAGCGTTGACAACACTCTCAGCTGAGAGCCGGTCCCAGCGGGCTGCCGCGCGCCAGCTCGCCGCGCGGGTGGACGATGGCTCAGATCTTGGGCACACGCTGCGTGCGGTCCTCGAGGACGTCGCAAACGGCCAATCCGTTGTGGTCCTGCGGCCAGGCCAGGAAATCACGCCGGCTCAGGCTGCCCGGGTGCTGGGGGTGACCCGCCAGTTCGTCGACCGGCTCTGCGCCGAGGGTGTGCTGGCCTATCGGCGGCTGCCCGGCAGCCGTCACCGCCGGATCCTGGTGTCCGATGTGCTCGCCGTCGCCGCGGAACGCGATCGGCGTCGTGAAGGCGCCGCCCCGATCCGATCGGCGCTCGACGAACCTTCGTGATCGACCGTGCACGCCACCGCGTTTACGTCGACTCCAACGAGCTGTTCCCCTTCGCAGTGATGGACGTCGGGTTCGAAGGAACCGAGTTCACAGCGCGGCGGCCGTCGCCGGCCGCGCCGCTTTCCTGCTGACAAAGAACTGGGCGGGACTTCCCGATCAAGCGCCTCGACGACCGCGGCGTGAAGTTTGACGACCGCTGACATGTACCTGCGCCACCGGGCCTGAGACGTGACCGCGTCCCCGTGCGCCGGGTCAGGCTGGCGGTGTGATGAGCTCGAATGCCTCGATGTGGCTTGGCCGAACGACGGTGAAGTGAGCTCGGTCGACGGTCGCGAGTCGTCGCACGTTCAGGCGTTCCGAGATGGCGACGAGACTGGCGTCGGTTCCTCCGAGCGGTAGGTTTCGATACCGGTCGACCAGTGCGCGGATCCGGGTCCAGTCGTCGGCCGTGCGCGGTTCCACTCGCAATGACCCGTCGAGGATCATGTCGTACAGGGCAACCTCCGCCTCGGGGCCGAGTTGCCGATCGAGCAGTTAGGGTCCGTCAGTTATTTAGTCGCGCGGTGTAGTGTGGGGTGTGTGGAGGTGTCGGGGGAGGACTTGAAGCGGTTCTTCTCTGCGGCGTTCCCGTTGTTGGATGAGCGGCAGCGGCGGCTGGTGGCGGCGGCCATGGTCGCCGTGTTGGGTCGGGGCGGTCAGGCGCGGGTGGCGGAGGCGACGGGTCTGTCGCGCAACACGCTGATCGC